>NZ_JARAVL010000023.1:0-151870 GCF_033792725.1 Streptomyces sp. PA03-5A
TGCCCTTCCAGGGCGGCCCACTCGGCGACGTCGAAGGGCCAGCGCGTGTCGGCATAGGCGATGACGACGTGGCGGCCGTCCTGCCGGACGGTGTGCTGCGAGTCACCTGGCGTCGGCTGGCACCCCCACGACCTTCGCTGAGCAGCTCAACGACAAAGCCCTCAAGCGAGCCGGGACCGGCAGCCCGTAACTGCTCAGCCTGCAACAGCGACCAGGTCGTCGGTTGGCCAGGGATGTGACGCCGGTGGGTTTCCGTCGGGGTGGTCGTGGATCCATTCCAGGCTGCCGAGGTCCAGGCGAGTGCGTGCGCGGGTGACGGCAACGTAGGCAAGGCGGGCGTCGGCGTCGTCGATCGGCCCAGGCACAGGGTTTCCGTGCTCGTCCTTCTCGTCGCTGTCCTTGGGCGGGTAGAAGTCGTCGGCAATCTCGACCTGGGGGCATTCGCGGCCCTTGGATTTGTGCGCGGTGGAGATCGTCACCTGGGCGTCCTCCTCGCGGACGAGACGGTTGACCGCGGCCAGGACGGCGCCTGTGCCGTGGTGGTCGACGAGGTCGACCAGGGGCTGCGGGTCACTGCCGGCGGGGTCGTGCTCGGCGTAGTCCTGCAGCTGGCCCCAAGAAGTGAACAGCACCAGCTCCGGATGGGAGGTCCGGCGCCCGTCCTGCAGCCGCCATCAGGTACGTACTGAGCGTAGGACAGCGGAGCACTGCTACCAGAACCACGCGTTCGGCATGCTCATCACACAGGGCAGGCCCAGGCGGGGGCTGATCAGGCTCGGGAGTACCGACCAAGGTCTTGGACATGTGCGCCTCACAGATGGGCGGAGAACGGACTCGACAGCTACGAATGAGGCTGCTGGAGCGGCAGCGTCGACCGCAGCGGGACGCCGGTGGCCGCGCCTTCAGGCAGAGCGGCGGTTCCTAGGGATCGGGGAGCCGGTCGCGGACGTAATGGCGGTGGCGCGCCGGGTCGAAGGGCTCCCAGTCGGTGCGCGTGTGGTCCGCGGCGGCGTCATTGCCGGCGTGCGTCCACGAGCTCCAGCCGCCACATACCTGGCACAGCCCCGGTGTCCAGGACCGGCAGGCAGCAGCGACGGCGGGCGCGGGTCCGGGCCATACACTGCAGGTCCTCGACAGGACCGGGAGCCAGATAGCGCGCGCCGATGATGCGCACGACCGGCCGGACAGGCGCATCCGGCGCGGCCTGGGCTGGCTGCTCGGACCGGGGTGTGAAGAGGCCCGCATCTTGCAGGCGGCGGGAGTTCAGCGCGAGGGCCCGGCACATCTCCTCCAGCAGCGGGCTGCGGTTGGCCGCCGCACCGGCCGGGCACAGGGCGTGATGCCGCACCCGGCACCACGCGCTCCCGTCATGGGAAGCATGCGCGACACGCGTGCACGGCTGGCTGCTCATCACGCTCCGGAGGTGGCCCCGTAGGATGCCGTGCATCATTCGCGCAGTAGCGTTCGACGTCGGTGAGACCCTGATCCGAGACGACCGCAGCTGGGCTTCCTGGGCGGACTGGCTGGGAGTACCCGGCACACCATGTCCGCCCTTGTCGGATCCGTCGTAGCTCAAGGACGCGACAATGCCGACGCTCTGCGACTGGTGCGGCCCGGTCTGGAGGTTTCCGTCGAGTACGCGGCGCGGGAGCGCGCCGGTTACGGGGAACAGCTCGACGAACATGACCTATACGAGGATGTCCGCCCAGCCCTGTCCAGGCTTCTGGAGGCCGGGTTCCGAGTCATTATCGCGGGCAATCAGACCCGCGGAGCCGGCGAGTTGTTGCGTGCGCTCGACTTGCCCTCAGGCGTCATCGCGACGAGCGGCGACTGGGGTGTGGCTAAGCCCGAGGCCGCCTTCTTCGAGCGCCTCGTCGAGGCGGCCGACAGCACCCCTGAAGAGATCGTGTACGTCGGCGATCACCCCGCCAACGATGTCTTCCCAGTCCGTGCAGCCGGGTTGCGGGCAGCACACCTTCGACGCGGCCCGTGGGGATATCTGTGGGCCGACAGTCCAGAAGTTGTCGCGGCGGCGGATTGACGTATCAACTCCCTTACAGAGCTGGTCGATATGCTGACCCGCAGCCCACTGTCCGTCCTGCACCATCTGCAGCACGTCGAACGCGACGCGCGACACTGGCGCAGCCGAGCCGTTCTGTGGCACCTGGGCCAGTGGCCCTCTGAGCGCACGCCGCGTAGTCGCAGGCGACGACCGATCGAGCCCTGCCACACTGGCTGTGGGCGCAGTCCCGGACGACGAGGTTGCCCATGGTGGTCACGATCGATGTCGTTCACCGGGCCTGCCGGCTCGCTCGTCCGTGCCGTTATCGAAGTCGATCGCCGAGGCCGTCCAGCACCTTGAGGCGCAGCGAACACCCCGAGCCCAGAGCAGGTGCCGGCATGCCGGATAGCCGACGACGTATCCGGCATCCACGAGGCCAGCCTCGTCACCGGGCGCGTCATGAACCTGTCGGCGATTGGCATGAAGTGGGTTGGGTTCTCTGTCTTGGAGGTGCGGTGGCTGCCGTTCCCAGTGGCGGAGCACGGGCGGAGATTTGCCTGCCCTCCGGGTGGAGGGCAGGCGGGTCAGACCTCGACCGTCATCCGGCTGGACACAGGGTGGGCGTCGTGCAACCCGAGTCGTTCGGTCGGCACCTTGTGGGTCTCGCGGGCGGTGAGGGCGGCGAGCACCGGGGGTACGCAGAGGGCGGCGGTGAACAGGGCGACAGCGCCCCAGTCGTCGCCGTCGGGGCCGGCGATCTTGGCGGCGAAGGTGACCGCGAACCCCGCGATGGCGAAGCCGATCTGGGTTCCGATCGCCATGCCCGACAGGCGCACGCGGGTGGGGAACATCTCGCCGTAGAAGGACGGCCACACGCCGTTGGCGGCACTGTAGACGACACCGAAGGCGAGCACGCCGAAGAGCACGACTAGCGGGTACGAGCCGGTGGAGATGGCCCACAGGTAGGCGGCCATCATCACGGCGCTGCCGGCCGCGCCGGCCAGGTAGACGGGACGCCGGCCGACGCGGTCCGAGAGGTGGGCCCACAGCGGGATGGCGCCGAGGGCTACGAGATTGGCCAGGGCGCCGACCCACAGCATGTCGGAGCGGTCCAGGCCCACGGCGTCACCGGTCGCGTAGGCCAGCGCCCACACGGTGAAGATGGTGCTCACGGAGGCGACGAGGGCACCGGCGATCACCCGCAGGACGTTCGCCCAGTGGTCGCGGAGCAGGACGAGCAGCGGCAGCTTGGCGACGCCCTCTGCCGCCGCGGCCTGCTGCACGAAGGCGGGGGTCTCCTCGACGTCGCGGCGGATGAACCAGCCGACGACGGCGACCGCGACGCTCAGCCAGAACGGTATCCGCCAGCCCCAGGTCAGGAGTTGGTCCTCGGGCAGGGAGGCGACGGGGATGAAGACGAGGGTGGCGAGGAGCTGTCCGGCCTGGGTGCCGTTGAGGGTGAAGCTGGTGAAGTAGCCGCGGCGGTGCGGCGGTGCGTGTTCCAGCGTCATCGAGTTGGCGCTGGCCTGCTCCCCGGCGGCGGAGATCCCCTGCAGGACGCGGAGCAGGACGAGGAGCACCGGGGCCGCGCCGCCGATCTGCGCACGCGTGGGCAGGCAGCCGATGAGGAAGGTCGACAGGCCCATCAGCAGCAGCGTGAAGAGCATGATCCGCTTGCGTCCTAGGCGGTCCCCGAAGTGACCGAGGAAGAGCGCGCCGAAGGGGCGGGCGGCGTAGGCGACTCCGAACGTGGCGAGTGACAGCAGGGTCGCAGTGGCCGGGTCGGACTCGTCGAAGAAGACCTTCGGGAAGATCAGCGCGGCGGCGCTGCCGTAGATGAAGAAGTCGTAGTACTCCAGCGCGCTGCCGATCCAGGCCGCGAGTGCGGCCTTGCGCGGCTGGCCCTGATGGGCTGCGGGGACGGTCACGGCGGGGCTCCTTCGGGAGGGACCGGCCGGGGCGCGGACGAAGACCCCGGCTAATTAACCCACTGGATAGTTAATAGCGGGTGGCTACGGATGTTGGGGCAGCCTCTCCCGGGTGTCAAGGGGTCGCGCAGGGACGATCAGCCGGCCGGCTGTTCCGCCGTCAGATAGGCGACCACCATGTCGCCGAGCATCGTCCGGTAGTGCTCCCGGCGGTCGGCGGCGACCAAGTCGCGGTCGAACAGTGCGCCGAAGGTGTGCCGGTTGGCGACCCGGAAGAAGCAGAAGGAGCTGATCATCGCGTGCAGGTCGACGGCGTCGATGTCGGCCGTGAACACACCGGACCTACGGCCGGCCGCCAGGATCCGGCGGAGCACGTCGATGGCGGGCGAACTGAGGGCGCTGAGCTGTTCCGAGGCGGCCATGTGCTCGGCCTCGTGGATGTTTTCGATGCTGACCAGCCGGATGAAGTCCGGGTGCGCCTCGTGGTGGTCGAAGGTGAGTTCGGCGAGCCTGCGGATGGCGGCCACCGGGGCGAGGTGGTCGACGTCGAGGTCCTGTTCGGCCTGCCGGATCACGGAGTACGCGCGCTCCAGCACGGCGGTGAACAACTGCTCCTTGCCGCCGAAGTAGTAGTAGATCATCCGCTTGGTGGTGCGGGTGCGGGCGGCGATCTCGTCGACCCGGGCGCCGGCGTAACCGGCGCGGGCGAACTCCTCGGTGGCCACGTCGAGGATCTCGGCCTGGGTGCGGGCGGCGTCGCGCGCGCGTCCGCCCGTCCGCGCCGGCTGTTCGGCAGTGGCCATCCGCTTCCTTCCCTCGGTCTTGTGTTCGCGATTGTAGGGGGCCACCAGACGGCCGGTCTTCCCACTGCCGCCCCCTCCTGATATTACTAACGAACCAGTCCGTACATTAGCGGGAAAGTAGGAGCCCCGGTGCCCCAAGACTCGTATCTCGTCGGCCTGATCGGCTCCGGCATCGGCCCCTCGCTTAGCCCCGCGCTCCACGAGCGCGAGGCGGACCGCCAGGGCCTGCGCCTGGTCTACCGGCTGCTCGACCTCGACGTGCTCGGCGTCCCGCCCTCCGCGGTCGGCCGCCTGGTAAGCGCCGCGCGGGACACCGGATATAACGGGCTGAACATCACCCACCCCTGCAAGCAGCTGGTCGTCGACCATCTCGACGCGGTGTCCCCGCAGGCCGAGGCGCTCGGCGCGGTGAATACCGTGGTGTTCGAGGACGGCCGCGCCACCGGCCACAACACCGACGTGACCGGCTTTGCGTCCTCCTTCGCGCGCGGCCTGCCCGACGCCGCCATGGAACGCGTCGTACAGCTCGGCGCGGGGGGAGCCGGCGCCGCCGTCGCCCATGCCCTGCTCACCCTCGGCACCGAACGCCTCACCGTCGTGGACGCGCTCGCCGACCGCGCGGCGGACCTCGCCGCCTCACTCAACCGGCACTTCGGCCACGGCCGTTCGGTCGCCGCCGCACCCGGCGCGCTGCCCGCGCTCATGCCCGGCGCCGACGGCCTGGTGCACGCCACCCCCACCGGCATGGCCGCCCACCCCGGACTGCCGCTCCCGGCACGGCTGCTGCGCCCGGCACTGTGGGTCGCCGAGGTGGTCTACCGGCCGTTGGAGACCGAACTGCTGCGCACCGCCCGCGCGCTGGGCTGCCTCACGCTCGACGGAGGCGGCATGGCGGTCTTCCAGGCCGCGGACGCCTTCCGGCTCTTCACCGGCCGCGAACCCGACAGCGCCCGGATGCTCGCTGACATCACGGACCTGACGGCCGGCACGGCAGACACCAGGAACTGAGAGACCCGGGACACCACAGGCACCCAGGAGAAGCCCCATGCGCACGTCCATCGCCACCGTCTCGCTCAGCGGCCCCCTCACCGAGAAGCTCAGCGCGGCCGCCCGCGCCGGATTCAACGGTGTGGAGATCTTCGAGAACGACCTGCTCGCCGCCCCTCTCTCCCCCGCAGAAATCCGGTCCCGCGCCGCCGACCTGGGCTTGTCCATCGACCTCTACCAGCCCATGCGCGACATCGAGGCGGTGCCCGAGGACACCTTCACCCGGAACCTGCGCCGCGCCGAGCACAAGTTCCAGCTCATGCGGCAGCTCGGCACCGACACGATCCTGGTCTGCTCCAGCGTCTCCCCGCTCGCCGCGGACGACGACGCGCTCGCCGCCGCCCAGTTGCGCAGGCTCGCGGAGTCGGCGCATGAGCACGGCATCAAGGTCGCCTACGAAGCCCTGGCGTGGGGACGTCACGTCAACACCTACGACCACGCCTGGCGCATCGTCCAGGCCGCCGATCACCCCGCGCTCGGCGTTTGCCTGGACAGCTTCCACATCCTGGCCAAAGGCTCCGACCCCCAGGGCATCGAGGACATCCCCGGCGGGAAGATCTTCTTCCTCCAGCTCGCGGACGCCCCGCTCATGGCGATGGACGCTCTCCAGTGGAGTCGCCACCACCGGTGCTTTCCCGGCCAGGGTGGCTTCGACATCCCCGGCCTGGTCGGGCACGTCCTGCGCGCGGGGTACCAGGGCCCGCTCTCCCTGGAGGTCTTCAACGACGTCTTCCGCCAGGCCGACGCGGGCCGCACCGCCGTCGACGCCCAGCGCTCACTGCGACTGCTGCAGGAGACCGTCGGCACCGCCTCCCCGCCCGCACCCCCAGCCCCCACAGGCGTGGCCTTCGCCGAACTCGTCACCCCCGACACGGAACCGGTCGCCGCACTGCTGGGCACGCTCGGCTTCACCCGTACCGCACGTCACCGCGGCAAACCCGTCGAACTGTGGCAGCAGGGCGAGGCCCGTATCCTGCTCAACACCGCCTCCGCGGCGGGCCGGGAGGGCCAGGGCCCCACGCTCGCCGCCATCGGCCTGGAGAGTCCCGACCCCGCCCGCGCCGCCGCGCGCGCCGAGGCCATGCTCGCTCCCGTCCTGCCGCGCCGCCGCGCCCCCGAGGACGCACCGCTCGACGCGGTGGCCGCGCCCGACGGCACCGAGTTGTTCTTCGCGGCCACCGACCCCGCTGGCACCCACGGCTGGCTCGCGGACTTCCCGCCGCTCGACGCAGTCGAGGACAAGGGCACAGGCATCCGGCGCATCGACCACCTCGCGCTGACACAGCCGTGGCACCGCTTCGACGAGGCCGCGCTCTTCCACCGCAGCGTCCTCAGCCTCCACCCGCAAGAAAGCATCGACGTCGCCGACCCCTACGGCCTGCTTCGCAGCCGCGCCGTCACCACCACGGACGGCACCGTCCGCATCGTGCTCAGCGTCGGGCCCACCCCCGCCGACGACCGCACCGCCCATGCCCAGCACATCGCCCTCGGCACGGACGACCTGCTCACCACGGCCCACCACATCCGCACCGCGGGCGGCCGCCTCCTGGCCGTCCCGGCGAACTACTACGACGACCTCGCGGCCCGCTTCGGCCTCTCCCCCGACGAACTGGCGACCTACCGCGAACTGGGCATCCTCTATGACCGCGACGCCCACGGCACCTTCCTGCACTGCTACACCGAAACGGTGGGACGCGTCTTCTTCGAGATCGTCCAACGCGGCGCCTACCGCGGCTACGGCGCCCCCAACGCCCCCATCCGTCTCGCCGCTCAACACGCGGGCCGCCTTCTCCCCCCGAGCTGACGCTGACGACTGCGCGCTGCCTACCCGTGAGGAAGTATCCGAATCCTTGTGTGCGGACTGGTGTTGGGCTCTTCGTCTGCCCCTGACCTGATGCAGCCGAGCGAGTTCGCTCCGCACATAACCATCGGACGGCGCTCGGGCGAGGGCATGCCTGGAAGATGGCGGGTCAAGTTGGAGGCATTGGCCGACCGAGAGTATCCCGCCCGGCGTGCATGAATAGCCGAAGCTTTTCTTGAGCGTCATTGAAGTGGACGTCGATTTGCTCATTCATCGACGCGGCAGCCCCTGATCCCAACCCTTCTGAAGAGGCGATCGTTTCATGCCTTTCCGCACAGTTCAATAGATCACGTAGGCTGGCAATACAGTCGTGGGATCTGTCAAACACCTCATCAGGCCCTTGCAGCCCCACGCCGTAGGAAGCCATCACGGCGTCTCTGTACGCCTTCCGTCCCGCCATCCGCAGGCCGGCTACGTACTCCGACTCAAGAGGCACTTGAACGCAAGCCCTGTGGTAGTCCAGGGCCGCTCCGCGCGCCATCAGAACCTTGCCGGCGAACTCCTGGTAGATCACCATTCTGTGATCTCTGCTCCACCGGTGGTGTTCCAGGCGGAGGTCAAGTTCCCGTTGGCCCGCTTGCCTGTGGGACTGCCGTTCTTCATGTCGTTCCAGAGCCTGCTGTTTCCCACGTTCCGAGCGGAGGGCGAGGAACCCGGTAAGACCACTGCCGATCAAGGTTCCGAGGATTCCTGTGAGTGAGAGAAGCAGCGAGTCCGCCATGCTTCATATCTGCGTCGGATGCCATGCCGTTATGCCTTCGCAGCTGCTCGGCAACGCGTCAGGGGAGGCCGGGGTCAGAAAGTTGGCCTGGTGGCCGATGGGCTGATGCTCTCCCTCTCAGATGTGTCCGTGACCTCTACCTTTCGGCAACGCTCGCGGAGGAGGACGTCGACGTCGGCAAGCATGCGGCCGGCACGGGGTTCCAGACCCGAGAGGAGACGAAGGCTGTCGGATGCCTGGAAGGCGGCCGTATGGCCGCCGTGCAGGACGCGGCAGCCCGCCTCGCAGGCCGCGCGCAGTAGCGCTGTCGCCTGTGTGTGGTGCGCCGGTTCGGCCACCCACAGGCTCGGGCGAAGCGGCCCCTTGTGCCAGGTGACAGCGGGATCGGCATTCGCAGGCTCGGCGTTGACCACGCCGTCGGCACGGGCAAGGGCGCCGGCGAGGTCATCGGGGCGAGCTGCCGCGGCGCGCTCATTGCCGAAGTCCTGGTTGAGCTTGCGGGTGAGCGCGATGGCACGCGCGGGGTCGCTGTCGACGACGGTGAGCTGGTCCGTGCCGAGCGTCAGCAGGGCGTGGGCAGCGGCTGCGCCGGTCCGTCCGGCGCCAAACTGGACGATGCGGCGGGTTGATGCTTCGGGCAGGCCACGGGAGAAGGACTTCGCGAAGCCGGTGACTTCGGTGTTGTGGCCGATGGTGCGGCCGCCCCGGTAGACGACGATGTTGGCGGCGCCAAGACGGCGGGCTTCGGGAGCGAGTTCGTCGAGGTGCTCTATCACCAACTCCTGGAAAGGGCCGTCGATGTCGAGGCCCGCGAAGCCGAGAGGGTGTGCGGCCTTGAGGAGGTCTCCGACATTCTCGCCGTTTGGGTCATAAGGGTCAAGGGTGACGCCGGCGCACAACATGTGCTGACCGTGCCGGGCGGCCTCGCGGGCGCACAGGGCAGAGGTGAGTGACGGGCGCGTGCCGGAGCCGACCACTGCGATGAGAAGACAGGTGGGAAGGGGCACGGGGTCACCATCCTGATGCTGGGCGATCGGGACAGTCGGCAGCGCAGGGTGGCCGGGGGATCCGGCGTCCCGGTGGCGGATCCGTAGGGATGCGGACGGGCTGCAAGCTCGGCCGGTGGGACAGGAGCAAGTTAACGCACTAGATAGTTAATAACGTTGACAGCGATCGTCGGCGCTCCAGCGTCCGGCGTCAAGGTGTGTTCGGGAAACAACCGCTTTCAGTCCCGGCCCGATCAGCTGGCGCCGCACTCACCAACCGGCTCAGGCGGGATGCGGGAGTGAGCCCTTGGCCAGATAGGCGACCACCATGTCGCCGATCATGGCGCGGTACTTCGTGCGCAGCGCCGGATCGGTCATGTCCCGGCCGAAGATCGTGCCGAAGGTGTGCCGGTTCCCCACACGGAAGAAGCAGAACGAACTGATCATCATGTGGACGTCCAGGGCGCCCACGTCGGCTGTGAACACGCCCGCCGCTCGACCGGTCTCCAGTATCCGGGCCGTCACCTCCACTGCCCGGGCATTGGCTGCTGATGCCGATGCCGAAATGGTGATGTGTGCCGCCTCGTGGACGTTCTCGATGCTCACGAGCCGGATGAAGTCCGGATGAGCCTCATGATGATCGAAGGTCAGCTCGGCGAGACGGCGGATGGCCGCGGCCGGCTCCAGGTGCTCAAGGTCCTGGGCTTGCTCTGCTTGGCGGATCTGCGCGTACGCCTGTTCCAGGACTGTGGTGAAGAGGCGTTCCTTGCTGCCGAAGTAGTAGTAGATCATCCGCTTGGTGGTGCATGTCCGGGCGGCGATCTCGTCCATGCGGGCGCCGGCGTATCCGTTGCGGGCGAATTCCTCGCGGGCTACGGAGAGGATCTCCGCTCTGGTGCGCTGGGCGTCGCGCTGGCGCCTGTCGGGCGGCGACGGTTGCGTGGCCGAAGGGGAACCGTTCTTCGGTTCGTGCATGGAAGCTCTCGTCATCACTGTGCCGGAAGCCGGCCCTGGGTCTTGCTGCTCTCCTCGAGGATGAGCTGGTCGAGGTGGCGCAGCATCCGGTCGGTGTCTGCGTCCATGCCGGTGAACAGGCGGAAGGCGTCGACAGCTTGGTGGACGACCATGTGCCCTCCGTGCATGGTGCGGCAGCCACGCTCTTGAGCTGCTGTGAGCAGAGGGGTCTGCAAGGGCCGGTAGACGATGTCGGCGACCCACAGGTCGGCGGTGAGGAGTTCTTCGGGCAGGGGCACACCTGGGTGGGCGGCCATTCCGGTGGGGGTGGCGTGGACCAGGCCGTCTGCCTGTGTGAGGACGTCTGCAACGTCGTGGGGCGGGTGTGCGGTGATGATGCGGTGTGGTCCGTGGTGTGTGGTGAGCCTGGCGACAAGGTGCTGGGCGCGGGGCAGGTGGGTGTCGATGACGGCCAGGCTGGTGGTGCCGACGCTCAGCAGTGCGTGCGCAACGGCGGCTCCGGCGCCGCCGGCGCCGATGAGGACGACACGTTCGGGGTTGGCGTCGGGAAGGGCGGTGGCGTAGGCCTTTGCGAAGCCCGCACTGTCGGTGTTGTGGCCGGTGCTCTTGTCGCCCTCGAAGACGACGGTGTTCACGGCTCCGATGGCGCGGGCTTCGTCGGACAGAGCGTCCAGTGCGGTTACGGCGAGCTGTTTGCAGGGGTGCGTGATGTTCAGCCCCTGATAGCCGTCCGTGTGGGCGCGGGCGATGAGGGTGCTGACTGCTTCCGGCGGTAGCCCGAGGGTATCAATGTCGAACAGCTGGTAGGTGAGGTGCAGGCCCGCCGCCCGGGCTTCGGTCTCGTGCAGGCGGCGGCTGAAGGAGGGGCCGATGCCGGCGCCGATGAGGCCGGTGCGGATGGTGTGGTCGGTCATGACGGCCTTCCCGGACGCCGAGGTGCAGGGCGGAATCGGCTGGGGCCACATCTGGCGGTGGCGACGGTGGCGTAGGGACCCGAGTGGAGTTCCCTCCCGGTCGCGTGGGCTGAGACCGCGCGGCCGGGAGGGAGGCTGGGAGTCACAGGCCGAGGTAGATCTGCCGGACCTGGCTGTCGTGACGGAGGTCGTCCGAGGTGCCGGTCATGGCGACCGTGCCGCTCTCCATGACCAGGCAGTGGCTGGTGACTCCGAAGGTGAGTTTCGCGTTCTGTTCGACGAGCAGAAGGCTCAGGCCCTCCCCGCGGAGCCGGATGAGTACGTCGAGGATGTCTTCGATGAGTTTGGGTGACAGGCCCATCGACGGTTCGTCCAGGAGGAGCAGCCTGGGGCGCGCCATGAGGGCGCGGCCGATGGCGAGCATCTGCTGCTGTCCGCCGGACAGTGCTCCGGCGAGCCTGCCGCGCATCTCCTTCAGTACGGGGAAGAGGTCGTACACCTCGGCCAGGGTGCTGTGGGTGTCGGCGTTCCAGGCGTGGCTGTAGGCGCCGAGCAGGAGGTTCTTCTCCACGGGCAGGCCTGGGAAGACGTGCCGGCCTTCGGGAACGTAGCCGATGCCGTGACGGACCATGTCCCGGGCTTTGACCTTTGACAGGTCCTGCTCGCCGAGGGTGAGCCGGCCGACTTTGCGGGGGACCAGTCCCATCAGTGCTTTGAGGGTGGAGGTCTTGCCTGCGCCGTTGGCGCCGATGACTCCGACGGATTCCCCGGGGCCGACGGTCAGGTCGACGGAGCGGACCGCGCATACGCCGCCGTAGTGCACGGTGAGGTCCTCGACGACCAGGGTGTCGGTCGAGAGCGAGGAGGGCGTGGTCACTGGGTCACCTCTGTGGGGGCCGGCGTGGGGAGGTCATCGCGCATGGAGTCGCCCAGATAGGCCTCGATCACTTCGGGGACGGCGACGACCTCGGCGGGGGTGCCTTCCGCGATGACTGCGCCTGCGGCCAGGACGGTGATGCGTTCGCACAGGGACATCACCAGCCCCATGTTGTGCTCGATGAGGATGACGGTGGTGCCGTGGTCGCGGATGGAGCGGACCATGCCGGCCAGATGGCCGACCTCTTCTCCGTTGAGGCCTGCGGCTGGTTCGTCCAGGAGGAGCAGGCGTGGCCGGGACGCCATGGCCCGGGCGATCTCGATACGGCGCTGGATGCCGTAGGGCAGGGCCTGGGGTGCCGCATCTGCGAACTCGGTCAGGCCGAATTGGTCGAGAAGCCGGTCGGCCTCGTGGCGGAAGCGGCGCTCTTGGCGGATGACGCCGATCGGCCACAGCAGGTACTGCCAGATCGCGTAGGTACGGGTGCGGTCGAGCGCGACGAGGATGTTCTCGCGCACGCTCATCTGGCGGAAGAGGCGAAGGTTCTGGAAGGTCCGGGCCATGCCGAGCAGGGACAGCCGGTAGGGGCGGGCGTTGGTGATGCTCTGGCCGCTGCACAGGACGGAGCCTGAGCCGGGGCGGTAGACACCGCTGATGGTGTTGAACAGGGTGGTCTTGCCCGAGCCGTTGGGGCCGACGACGCCGCGGATCTCACCGGCGCCGACGGTGAGGCTGACGTCGTTGAGAGCGGTCAGGGCCCCGAAGCGCTTGGTGATGTGCCGTACTTCCAGGATCGGTGCCTGTTCGGACGCTTCTTCGCTGGGCGCAGTGGGCTCCCCCGCGGGATAGGGGGTGAAGGGCCGCAGGACGCTGCGCCGCTGATCCCCTCCCCTGCGGCGGCGGATCACGCCCTGCAGTCGCTGCGGGATGCCGGCGAGGCCAGTGGGGGCGAAGACCACCATGGCGACGACGACCACGCCATAGCCGAGCTGGGCGTAGGTCGCGAAGTCCACCAGGGCCTCGCGGACCAGGATGAGTCCGACCGCACCGACGGCGCATCCGATCAGGCTGTACCGGCCGCCGATGATGACCATGGCGAGGAGCAGGAACATGTTGGAGATGCTGAACGTCTCGGGCGCCACGTAGCGGATGAGCCCCGCGTAGAGGATGCCGGCCAGTCCGCCGTAGACGCTGGCCAGCATGAAGGCCGTCATGCGGAGCAGGGGGATTTCGGCGCCCATGGAGCCGGCGGCCAGGGCGTCGTCGCGCATGGCGCGCAACCGGCGGCCCAGGCCGGTGCGGACGACGAAGGCGCCGAAGACCAGGGCCAGGGCGAAGACGACGATCTCCAGGTAGTAGTAGAGGTATTCGCTGGAGAGGTCGATCCCGAACAGGGGTGGGACGGGGATGCCGAGGATGCCGTCCGCCCCGCCGGTGATCTTGGCGTTGGTGATCCAGTTGGTGAAACCCAGCGCCAGACCCAGGGTGACGATGCCGAGGTAGTGGGACTGCATCCGCAGCGCCGGGATACCCACCAGGAGGCCGACGGCCATGGTGGCGAGCAGGCCGAGCACCGCGGCGGGCCAGAACCCGAAGCCGCTGTGGGTGGTGAGGATGGCGGTGGCGTAGGCGCCGACACCGAAGAAGGCGATCTGGGCGAGGTTGATCTGGCCGGAGATGCCCATGGCCAGCCCCATGCCGACGGCCAGGAGCGCGAAGACCATAGCGATGTCGACGACGTGGATGATGTAGCTGTTGAGGCCGTAGGGCAGGGCGTAGGCGGCGACTGCGAGCGCGGCGTACAGGGGCAGCCGTGTCTTGAGGGTCTTCATGCGCGGCTCACCGTCCGCTCTCCGAAGATCCCCATGGGCCGGACCATGATGACGAGGGTGAGGACGAGGAAGGTGACCAGGACGGAGTAGCCCTGGAAGTGTCCTGCGGTGTAGGAGTCCAGGACGCCGATGGCGAGGCCGCCGGCGACGGCTCCGGGGATGCTGCCGAAGCCGCCGAGCATGGCCCCGGCGAATCCCTTGATGCCCAGGGCTCCACCGAGGCTGGGGTCGACGTAGAGCATGGGGCCGACGAGGCCGCCTGCCAGGGCTGCCAGGCCGGCGCCGATGGCGAATGCCAGGGCGTTGCTGCGGCCGACGTGAATGCCTACGGCTGTGGCCGCCTCGTGGTCCATGGCGACTGCTTGCATGGCCACTCCCTGCTTGGTGCGCTGCAGGAACAGCACGAGCAGGGCGACGGATGCTGCGGTGACGGCGATGACGAGCAGGTCGTAGGTGCGTACCTTGACGCCGAGCAGTTCCAGGGGCGCTGACCTGAGGGGCGAGGGCACCGCACGGCCCGTCGTCCCCCAGATCAGTGTGGCGGCGGCCTGCAGGACGGTTCCGAAGCCGATCGTGCCGATCAGCATCAGGTCGAAGTCCTTGTTCTCCAGCGGGCGCAGGACCCGCTCGATGACCAGGCCGATGCCGCCGGTGACGGCGATGGACAGGATCAGCGCAAGGGCGAAGGGGACGTGCGCGGTGAGGTAGAAAGTGGAGGCCGCGTAGGCCCCGATCATCGCCACGTCGGCATGGGCGAAGTTGACGAGCCCCATGGTGCGGTAGACGACGGAGAATCCCATGGCTATCAGGGCGTAGATGGCCCCGAGGCTGATGCCTCCCATGAGGGTCTGCAAAGTGACTTGCACTGCTGGCTCCTGTGGTCGGGCCCGTGGTCCCGGCTGTCGGCGTCTGCTACTGGTCGGCGGCAACGAGCTTGCCGCCGGTGATGGTGCCGATGGAGGTCTTGAAGATGCCGACCCCGGTGTTGTCGTAGGCGAACTGGCCCAGCAGTCCGTCGTAGCGGGTGGCGCGGATGGCTTCGGCGAGCTTGCTTCCGGTGGCCACGTTGGTGGTCTTCAGGGCGGTCAGCACGATGTTGGCGCCGTCGTAGGCCTTGGCGCCGTGCAGCTCGGCGGTCTCGTTGTAAGCCTCTTGGTAGGCCTGGGCGAAGGCCTTGCTTGCTTCGCTGGTGTCGTTGCTGAGGTAGGGCGAGCTGACGATGGTTCCCTCGGCGGCCTTCTGGCCGGCGGTGTCGATGAACACGGGAGTGCCCTGGGGGGCGGCGCCGGCGAAGGGGGCGCTGATGCCCAGGTCGCGTGCCTGCTTGACGATCAGACCGGCCTCGACTTCCTCGGAGCCGATGAAGACCACGTCCGGCTTCTTCTGGCGGATGGTGGTCAGCGCCGCGGAGAAGTCCTTCTGGTCGGTGGTGACGATCTGGTCGGTGACGGGGGTGACGCCGAGGGACTTGGCCGCGGCCGTGAAGGCGTCGTGTTCTCCCTTGCCGTAGGACCCGTTGTTGGTGATCATGGCGATCTTCTCGAACTTCCTGGTCTCCACCAGGTACTTGGCCAGCGTGGAGTCGTAGGTGGTGCTGGTGGGGCCGTTCAGGAAGAGGAAGGGGCTCTTGACGTCGACCAGGGCGGTGGACTGCCCGGAGGTAATATTGGGGATCTTCGCCTGCTGCAGGACCGGGGCCATGGCGACAGTGACGGCGCTCTCGGAAGTGCCGATCATCGCGATGTAGTGCTGGCTGGCGATCTTCCGGGCGATGTTGGTACCGGTGGTGGGGTCGCCCTGGTTGTCGAAGAGCGTCAGCTTGATCTTGCGGCCGTTGATGCCGCCCTTGGCGTTCCACTGGTCGACCGCGAGCTTGGCGCCCTTGTACTCCCACGCGCCGAGCGAACTGAGCTGCCCGCTCTGGGCGTTCACCACGGCGATCTTGATGGGGCCGGAGTCGGCTGCCGCATCGGAACCGGATTCGCCGGGGGCAGCGCAGGCGGCGGCCGCACCCAGGGTCAGGGCCGTAGTGATGGCGAGGAGGGTTCTGGCGGGGAGGGAGGCAGACATGGCGGTCATCCTTCGTCGGGGAACTGGCCCCGGTAGATGTCGGTGATGTTCCAGTGGCCGGGGGTCGGGACCGGCTCGTTGACCATGGGGATGTCGATGACGGCGGGACGACGGCGCTCCACGGCCTGGGCCAGCGCCTTGGCGAGGTCGGCGGCGCTGGTCACCTCGTAGCCGTCGGCGCCACAGGAGCGGCCGAAGGCGGCGAAGTCGGGGCTGTAGGGGCGGCCTTGCGGGTCGGTGAAGTCGCAGCCGTAGCCGCGGCCGAAGTTGGAGACCTGCAGGTCGGAGATGGTGCCGTGGGCACGGTTGTTCATCACGGCGAAGATCACCGGCAGGCCCTGTTCAACGGCCATGGGAACCGCCGGCAGCTGGGCGCTCATGCCGCCGTCGCCGATCAGGGCTACCACGGTGCGCTGGGGCTGGGCCATCTGGACGCCGACTGCGGCGGCCGGGCCGAAGCCCATGGTCGAGGCGCCGCCGGGGGTGATGAAGCGGCCTTGCTCGGGCAGGTCGTAGCACTGGGCGACGCCGTTCTTGTTCCAGCCGACGTCGGTGACCAGAACCGCGTCGGCCGGCAGTGCGGCGCGCAGGTCGGCCAGGATGCGCTGGGGGCGCAGCGGGTAGCGGTCGCTGATGCCGTCGTCGGCGGCCTTGTCGAACAGGGCCGAGCGGGCACCGGCGATCGACTCGCGCAGTCCAGGCCGCACCAGGGGTTCGGGCCGGGTGGCGCGGACCGCGTCGGCGATGGCGGCCACGGCATGGCCGACATCGGCGACGGCCCCGATCTCCACGGGGTAGTTGCGTCCGATCTCTGCCGGGTCCAGGTCGATCTGGATCAGCCGGCTGGGCGGGAAGTTCCAGGTGTGCGCCGGGTCCCACGAACTGGCGTCGGTTTCGGCGAAGCGGGTGGCGAGCGCCAGGACGACGTCGGCCTGCTTGGTGTGGGCGTGGGTGGACTCCAGTCCCCAAAAGCCCGGCATGCCCAGCAGGAGAGGGTGGCGGTCAGGGATGGTGCCCTTGCCCATCAGGGAGTGGGCCAGGGGGATGTCGAGGTGTTCGGCCAGGTCGAGGAGGGCCTGGCGGGCCTGCGGGGTGCGCAGGCCGCCGCCGAAGTAGATCAGGGGGCGTTCTGCGGTCAGGAGTGCGTCGGCGATGCGGCGGGCGGTTGCCTCGTTCAGGCCGGGCAGGGCGCTGTCGGGCAGGGGGTGGGAGCCGACGGCGTAGGGCTGGACCTGGCGGGAGAACAGGTCCATGGGGATGTTGACCAGGACGGTTCCGGGCCGGCCCGAGGTGGCGGTGTAGAAGGCGCGCTCCATGGTCCGGTGCAGGTCGAAAGTGCGCTGCACGGGCCACACCCGCTTGCAGAAGGGCCGGTAGATGGCCGTCTGGTCGGCGTCGGCGTGGAGGTTGACTTCCTGGTGGGGGTGGCGTCCGTAGTAGTAGGTGGGGATGTCACCGGAGATGACGATCATGGGGATGGAGTCGAGGGCTGCGGTGGCCACGCCGGTGACGGCGTTCATCATGCCGGGGCCGACGTGGGTGAGCAGGACCCCGGGCTTGCCAGAGGCGCGGGCATAGCCGTCGGCGGCGTGGGCGGCGGCCTGTTCGTGCCGGGCGATGACGAAGGTGATGGAGCTGGGGCCGAGTGCGTCCAGAAGGGCGATGTTGGTGTGGCCGCACGTTCCGAAGATGTACTCGACGCCGTAGGACTCGAGCTGGGCGACGAGGGCCTCGGCCGCGGTCACCGTCATGATCCGTTCTCCTTCGTGATGTCTCGGGTGTCTCCCCAGACGGACAGTCCGCGCAGGACGAGGGTCTTCACCGTGGTGAAGTCCTCGATGAGCCAGCGGGGCGATTCGCGTCCGAAGCCGGAGTCTTTGACGCCGCCGAACGGCAGGTGGTCCAGCCGGTAGTTAGAGGTGCCGTTGATGATCAGGCCGCCGACCTGCAGGTGCCGCCACGCGGTGATGATGCGGGAGATGTCCTGGGTGAACAGGCCGGCCTGCAGGCCGTAGCGGCTGTTGTTGCAGGAGGTGATGACCGCCTCGAAGTCGTCGTAGGGCAGGACCGCCACCAGGGCTCCGAAGACTTCGTGGACCACGACGGAGGCATCCGCCGGGGGGTTGGCCACGATGGTGGGTGCGGCGGTCGCTCCGTCGCGGGTTCCGCCGCGCAGTACCTGGGCGCCGCGTTCGGCGGCTTCGGCGCTCCATCGCACGACGCGTTCGGCGGCGTCCTCGTCGACCATGGATCCGACGTCGGTGCCGAGGTCGAGGGGTTCGCCGACGACGAGTTTGTCCACGGCGGCGGTGAAGGCGTCGAGGAATTCGGTGTAGCGGGAGCGGTGGACGTAGACCCGCTGGACGGAGATGCAGCTCTGGCCGGAGTTGCTGTACCCGGTGCGTGCGCACATGGTCGCGACGGTGGCGATGTCGGCGTCTTCGCAGACGATGGTTGCCGCGTTGCCGCCCAGTTCCAGCGCAAGTCGCTTGGCGCCTGCTGCCTGGGCGACTGCGGTGCCGGTGGCGTGGCTGCCGGTGAAGCTGATGACGTCGACCTCGGGGGCCGCGCACAGTGCGGCTCCCACGTCTCCCCCGCCGTGCAGCAGCTGGACTGCTTGCTGGGGCAGGCCCGACTCGAGCAGCAGCGCGATGATCGCGGCGGAGGCGGCGGGTGCCTGGGGTGGCGCCTTGACCAAGGTGGCGTTGCCGGCGGCGAAGGACGCGCCGAGTTTGTGGGCGAGGAGGTTCGCCGGCGCGTTGAACGGGGTGATGGCGAGTGCGACACCGGCGGGGGCGTGGTAGGTGAAGGCGGTGTTGCCGATCCCGTTGTCCCATCCGGCGACGGGCAGGGTCTCCCCGCCGATACGGCGGGCCTCGGCGGCGCACACGGCGAAGGTCGAGGCCACGCGGTCGATCTCACCCAGACTGTCTCGCAGGGGCTTGCCGAGCTCGAGGGCGAGCAACCGGGCGAGGCCCTGGCGGTGTTGGGTGGCTGCTTCGGACGCCTTCTGCAGGATGTCGGCCCGCCTGGCGGGGGCCAGGGAACCCATGGCAGGCGCGGCGGAGCGGGCGTGAGCCAGTGATCGCGCGATGTCCGCAGGGGTCGCGTTGCGGGTACGGCTGACGGTCCGTCGCAGGTAAGGGCCCCTCCGCTCGGCCGGCGGACCATCGTCGTCAGCCCACTGCCCGGCGAGGAACCCCGGGGCGTGAATGACCTCCGCGTTGGCAGCGGCCGTGAGGATGTCTTGCAGCATGAACCCACTCCCAAAAAACCATCTAGCGGTTTGCGTGGACTGCTCTGTGGACTGGCGTGTAACGTACGGGCGCCGCAGACTCGTGGCAAGAGGCCGAGCGGGAGAAGTTGTCCGGGCCGTGAAAGCAGTGACGGGGCCTTATCGCGCACGGGAGTTGACCAGCCTGCTGTGCCGGTCAGAACATCACCGGACCATCAAAGAGGGAGACCCATGGACAACGAACCGGGTACGAGCGGTGTACGCAGTGTGCGCCGGACCCTGGACATCCTGTCGCTGCTGACGGAAGATCAGCCGACCGTGCCCCTGAGGGACATCGTGGAGGCGACGGGTCTGCCGAAGACCACGGTGGTCCGGCTGGTGCAGACTCTGGAACAGAGCGGTCTGTTGTGGGCCACCTCCGCGGGCTACACCGCAGGACCGGGACTGTGGCGCTGGGCTCACCTGGCACACAGGAGCTGGGATCTTCCCCCGGAGACGCGCAAGCTCATCCGGCTGCTGGCCGAGCGCCGAGGCGAGACCGTCAACGTGATGATCCGGCGTGACATCCACCGTGTCTGTGTCGCCCAGGCGGAAAGCCCCCACCCGCTGCGCCATGTGGTCCGGGTCGGTGACGAACTGCCCTTGTGGGCCGGCGCGTCTTCCAAAGTCCTGCTCGGTGACGCATCGGACACTCTCGTGCAGCGGGTGGCCCGCGATTCCCCCCACGGCGCAGGTGAAGCAGACCGGCTCCGGGAAACGGCCGAGGAGGCCGCCCGGCAGGGCTGGGCGATCAGCCGCGGAGAACGCGACACGGACCTGACGGCGGTGGCCGTGCCGATTCTGGGTCGGTCCGGCTCGGTGATCGCGTCGCTGTCGCTGAGTGGGCCCACCACCCGGATCCCTGACTCCGTGGTGGAGGAGTTCGCCGAGGACCTGCGCGAAGTGGCCGCTCAGGTGATGGGACACGGTTTTCCCCCCGCCCTGGCAGAGGGTTCGTGACCCCGTCAACGCCGCCCCGGGTGCACCCCCACAAGCGCAACTTACCCATGGCACCGCGGAAGGGATTGATACATGCAGGACCTACCGCTTAACGGCGTCCGCGTCCTTGACCTGACGAACGTCCTGGCAGGCCCCTACTGCAGCTATCAGCTCATGCTGCTGGGGGCCGAGGTCGTCAAGATAGAGCGTCCAGGCCAAGGCGACCTGGCCCGGGCCCTGGGCCCGGACCCCGAACTGAACCGTGCGGGTCTGGGCGCGTCCTTCCTTGCCCAGAACGCCGGGAAAAAGTCCCTGGAGCTGGACTGGAAGGACCCCGCCGACTTCGAACGGCTCGAGAAGCTCATCGCCGGGGCGGACGTGCTGCTGGAGAATTTCCGGGCGGGGGTCCTGGACCGCATGGGCCTGGACCGGGATCGTCTGCGCGAGCTCAACCCCCGCCTGGTGAGCTGTTCGATCAGCGGTTTCGGGCAGAGCGGGCCGATGAGCAATGCTCCCGCCTACGACCAGATCATCCAGGGCCTCTCCGGCATGATGAGCATCACCGGCACCCAGGAAACCGCCCCCCAGCGTGTGGGTTTTCCGGTGTGCGACACCAGCGGGGGATTGGCGGCGGCACTGGCCATCAGTGCCGCTTTGCTGCGCCGTGAGCGCACCGGCACCGGGGCGCAGCTCGACGTATCCATGCTCGAGGTCTCCTTGTCGACCATGGGCTGGGCGGTGTCCAACTACCTTGTCAGCGGCGTGCCTCCGCAGCCGATGGGCGACCAGAATGCGACCGCGGCACCATCGGGCACGTTCGAGACGGCCGAAGGGTCGCTGAACATCGCCGCGAACCAGCAGGCGCAGTTCGAGTCCCTGTGCCGCCTGGTCGGCGTCCCCGAGCTGATCAGCGATCCACGGTTCGCCGAGCGCGAGAGCCGCAAGCGGCATCGCGACGCCCTCAACGAGGAACTCAACCGGGCGCTGCGAGCCAAGCCCGCAGCAGAGTGGGAGCACATCCTGTCGGCCGCTGGTGTGCCTGCGGCCAGGATCCTGAACGTTCCGCAGGCCGTCGACCTGCCGCAGCTGGAGCATCGCGGGTTCTTCACCGATCTCCAGATTCCCGACGGCACCGGGCGCCAGCTGCGTGTTTCCGGCAGCGGCGTTCTCTTGGACGGTCTGCCGCTGCGGCCCACCACGTCGCCGCCGCTGCTGGGCCAGCACAACGACGAGCGCGATCAGTTGGTGGCGGGATGGACCACCACCGCCCTTTCCTGCACGGAGGCACCCGCGCCATGACCTCTCCGACCGCACCGACTCCGAACCCGACCGCCGCCGCCGCCGCCGCCGAAGCAGCGCAGTGGTGGGCCACCGCCGTCAGCCATATCGAGCCGGGTTCCATCGAGCTGCGGGGAATCCCCGTGCAGGACCTCATCGGCTCGGTCGGTCTGGTGGAGATCGCCTGGCTGCTACTGCGTGGAGACCGTCCCACTCCTGTGCAGGCCGCGCTGCTGGAGGCCGCTTTGGTCGCTGGGGTCGACCACGGACCGCAGGCCCCGTCCATCGCCGCGGCCCGGATGGCCGCCACGTGCGGCGTCGGCCTGAACAACGCGATCGCCACCGGGGTGAACATGCTCGGCGACGTCCACGGCGGAGCGGGCCAGCAATGCGTACAGATGCTCACGGACATCGTGGACGAGCACCGGTCCGGCACTGCGCTGGACGCCGCCGCCGCACGTGTCATGGCCGCCTGGCAGCAGCGTTCGCGGTATCTGCCCGGCTTCGGTCACCGCTTCCATCCCGTCGATCCCCGCCGAGACCCTCTGCTGAGGCTGGTCGAGCAGGCGGTGCAGGGAGGTGAGGCCGAGGGCGAATTCCTGCACGCCGCACTTGCCGTCGAAGCGGCCCTGCAGCAACGACGAGCCGGAGCCCGTCCCGTCCCCATGAACATCGACGGCGCTACCGCTGTCATCTATGCAGAGCTCGGCTTCCCGGCTCCGTTGGCCCGGGGCCTGTTCGTACTGAGCCGGTCCGTGGGCATCCTGGCGCATGCCTGGGAGGAGAGCGGCCAGGGCCGCCGCAACAAGGGCCCCATCCCCCGTTCGGTCCTGCCTGCCCGCCTGGATCCCGCCCAGCCTGCCTGACCACCCTGAGCGTCCCTGCGCTCACCGTGGCGTACCGCAGTCGCCCCTTCCTCTGAGACCTGCCTCGCAATCGCACAGGCCCTGACGCCGGCTGTCGGCACAGCACGGTGCCGACCGCCGGCCAGGGCTGCCTGCGCACCCGCGGATAAGCCGCCCGGCGGCCCAACGGCCCACCCGACAGCGGGCGATGCGTGCTGCCCTCTTCCACAAAGGGCACCCAGCACACCGGGTCAGCTGGCTGCGGCGCCAACTCCCCCACTGACGTGGGAAATCACAGAACCCCTGTCACGCCTCTTGTCAGGCCATCACACCGTGCCTAACGTATTGCACCGCCTCGCGGTAACCACCGTACGGATTCTCCGAACCACCTAGCGGACCATGATCCGCAATTCGGCACCCTCCACCCCTGTCGCCGACGGCGGTACGTCCTATGCCGCCCGCCCGGCCCGCAGAACAACGAAAGAGGGATCCATGGACAGGCGCAGGTTTCTGGTCAGCGCGGCGGCCGGCAGTGCCGGCACCGTCGCCCTGATCAACGGCTCCCCAGCGCAGGCCTCCCCCAGCTCCTCACCACCGCTGGCGCTGCCGGTTCCGCCTCAGTCTCACGCAGCCACCCGAGGGGACTTCCCCAAGGCCGGCGGTAACCTGGGCAATCACAACTACTCCGCCCTGGGCGACATCTCCAGATCCAACGTGCACCGGCTCGGCGGGGCATGGCACATCAACCTCGAGGGCGGCGACACCCGCTCCTCTCAGCAATGCGCCGTCATCGCCGACAAGGGCGTGCTGTACCTCGCCACCACGCAGCAGAACGTCTTCGCCATCGACGGCCGAACGGGCGCGGTGAAGTGGAAGACGAACGTCGGCACCGAGACCACCAACATGCGTGGCATCGCGCTCGGCAAGGGTCTGGCCTTCACCATCTCAGGCTCCAACACCGTCTATGCCCTCAACCAGAAGACCGGCGCGGTCGTCTGGCAGACCGAACTGCTCATCGAGGACCAGGGCGACCCCGACTGCGACCCCGCCGGCGGCCAGTGCGGCGGCAGCAAGGGCGGTCTGGCCGGCGCAGTCGTCTACTGGGACGGGCTGATCTACGTCGGCACCCAGGGCAGCACCGCCGGCGCCCGCGGCCGCGGCTACGCGATCAAGGCCGACACCGGCGAGGTCGCCTGGACCTTCTGGGGCACCCCCGGCCCCGGAGAGTTCGGCCATGACACCTGGGAAGGCGACACCTGGAAGACCGGTGGCGCGGTGTGCTGGATCCACCCGGCCGTCGACCCCGACCTCGGCATCGTCTACTGGACGTTCGGCAATCCATATCCGCGCACCGACGGCTCCACCCGGGGTGGCGACAATCTGTTCGCCAACTGCCTGGTGGCCATTGACGCCAAGACCGGAAAGCGCCGCTGGCACTTCCAGTCCGTCCACCACGACATCTGGGACTACGACGGCGTCATGTCCCCGGTGCTGGCCGACCTCCTCATCGACGGCAAGCAGCGCAAGGTCGTCGTCTACGGCAGCAAGACCGGGATGTACTACATCCTCGACCGGGCCACCGGCAAGCCGATCCACGGCATGGAGGAGCGGCCCCCCCCCAGCACGCCGCTCAGAAGACCGCGCCCACCCAGCCGTTCCCCGGCGGCGAGCCGTTCGTCGAGACCGAGCCGCGACTGGACAAGGCAACCCGCCCGGTGCCCTTCTACCCCACCGGCGGGATCTTCGAGGTCCACTGGGACCGCGCGACGATCATCTTCCCGGGAGCCGGCGGCGGCGCCGACTGGTCCTTCCCGTCCTTCAGCCACCGCACCGGCTACGTCTACGTCGGATACGGGCTGATCAACTCCGCCTACTCCAACACCCACGGCGGGCGCGTCAACACCGCACGGCCCCTGGGCGAGTACTTCGCGGGTGGTCTGGTCGCCGTCGACCCCCGTACGAACACCGTCGCCTGGCGCCAGGAAGGCGACTGGTCGCTCGCCCATGGCAACAGCATCCTGAGCACCGCGGGCGGCGTGCTCTTCCAGGGCCGCCCCGACGGCGTCCTGACCGCTCTGGACGACCGGGACGGCACCGAGCTGTGGACCTGGCAGTGCGGCGCCGGCGTCAACACCAGCCCCCTGACCTACGAGGTCGACGGAGAGCAGTACGTCGCCGTCCTGGCCGGAGGCAACGGACTGCCTTACCCGGACATCCCCAAGGGCGACCACCTGTGGGCGTTCAAGATCGGCGGCAAGGTGGCGCCCGCCCCTGCGCCCATCCCCCCGTCCCGCCGCAACCAGATCCGCACGGCCCCCGTCACCGGCGAGGTCGCCGGCAACACCGTGACCCTGGGACGTATTTGGGACGCCACGAAGAAGGCCCCTGGCACGACGGAGAACCTCGTCGCCCAGAACGCGATGTCACCGCAGCACCTGACCATCGCCAAGGGCACCACGGTCACCTTCGTCAACCCGGCCGACAACAAGTCAGGGCACGGCGCCGCCGCCTTCTTCGACGCCGAGTTCGACACCGGCCTGCTGATGCCGGGCCAGTCCTACAGCTACACCTTCAACACCGCGGGCGAGTTCTTCTACAACGACCCGGTCGCCCCGCAGAACACCGGCAAGATCGTCGTCCAGTAACCGACCACCCGCCGCCCCGTACGACGACACCCTGTCCCGCAGCCGCAGAAGCAGCGCGCCGAACCTCACGGTAGGTGGCGCCCCACACGCCGTGCTGCAGGGCAGTGCCCCGTGAGCCGCTCCTCCCGTGACCCGGACCTGTGAGCGCGTGCCCGGCGGGGCCAACGCGGGCCACCTGCGGGAGACGCTGCGGCGTGGGTTTCACCGGCCGCGGCGCCACCCGGACCGTGCGTCACGCTCCCCCGTCCCACGGGAAAGTCCGTACCTCTTTGCCGCGCCGAGACACGGCGCGCCCGCACCCGACGTGAAGGGCACGTTCACCATGGCCATCACCCCCCTGAGCAGACGGCGTATACGGCCGCTGCACGCGGCGCTGACCACACTGGTCGGCACACTCACCGTCATTATCGCCCTGATTGCCACCGGCACGCTCAGCGTGGCTCAGGGCCGGATCGGGCAGGGCGCCAAGGAACTCGGCGACCCCGACTACGGCGTCTGCCGCGGCACCGACCCCGACTGCTACCACGACTGGGGCAACTTCGACCCGGCCAACGGCTCCAAGGTCTTGCTGTTCACCCGCACCGCCGGCCCGCGGCACGCCAACCTGGGCCCCGCGCTGGCGCCCGGGATGAACCCGCCGCTCACCGACGCCAACGTCGTGCAGAACGCCGTGGTGAAGATGGGCCAGGCCAACGACTTCCAGGTCGACTACACCGAAGACGTCACGCAGCTGGCTTCGCCTGCGACCCTGTTCCGGTACAACGCCGTGATCTTCTACTCCACCAGCCGTGACACCCTCGACGACGCCGCCCAGACCTCGCTGCGCCAGTACATCCGCGGCGGCGGCGGCTTCGTCGGCATCCACAACGCCTTCGGCACCGAGTACAACTGGCCGTGGTACGAGGGGCTGCTGGGCAACGCCAACTTCTACGACCACGGCCCCAACCAGACGGGTACGGTGCGGACCGTGGACCGCAAGGACGTGTCCACCAAGTCCCTGCCGTCCTCGTGGACCTTCACCGACGAGTGGTACAACCTGGTTCCCGCCCCCACCCGGGTCCGGGTGCTCGCCAAGGTCGACGAGAGCTCTCTGACCAGGGGCGTGGCCGGCAACTACAACCACCCCGGACACGGCGACAACCACCCGGTCGCCTGGTGCCAGTACTACGACGGCGGCCGCGCGTGGCTGACCACCCTGGGGCACGACGCCAAGGACTTCAGCACCGACGGCTCCTTCGCCGGCGCCAAGGAGTTCCAGAACCTGATCCTGGGCGGCATTCAGTCGGCCATGGGCAAGACCCCCTTCTGCAAGTAACGGACGGCACCTCCTGCAACACCAGCAAGCCGCCCTGCCCGTGGTGTTGAACCGCCGGACGTCTTGCCAGCCCCACTCGTCCTGCCTAGCGTAGCCACGGCAAAACCATCACGTGGTTTACGTGGACCACTTAATGGACCTCACTCGTTTGCGGGACACAGGCCGCCCCCGTGGCGCAGTACCGCGAACACCCGGGACGGCCGTGCACGGCCGCCAGCCGATCAGGGCCGTCCCGGCTGCCGCCTCCACCTCATCCAGAAAGGCAGTTCCATGAACACCGAACACCAGACCCAGCACCAGGACCAGGACCAGGCGACCGAGACCACCGGCTGGCAGGCGCCCGACTTCACCGTGGTCGACACCGCGCTTGAGGTCACCGCCTACTCGCTGCGCAGCAAGTAGCAGCCGGCCATGCTGCTGCGGGTTCTCGGCACAGCAGCAGGCGGAGGCCTCCCCCAATGGAACTGTGCGTGCCCCGGATGCTCCGGGGCACGCCAGCACCCCACCCGGCGCCGACTGCACGACGGCCTTGCCGTCCACGCATCCGACACCGGCTCGTGGTTCCTGGCCAATGCCACGCCTGACATCGCCGAACAGATCGAAGCCGATCCCGGGCTCCGCCCCAGCCCCGGGCACCAGCGCACCCCTGTGGTCCGCGTCGTCCTGACCGATGCCGAGCTCGATCATACGCTCGGCCTGCTCCGTCTGCGGGAAGCGGCCCACATCGAGGTCTGGGCAACCACTCAGGTGCGGCGGGCCCTGGAAACGCGGCTCCACCTCGACGAGATTCTCGCCCACTACACCAAGCTGACGTGGAACGATCTGCCACTCATCGGCGACGGCGCACCCGCCGATATCGCGGGGCTGCACGTCAGCGCGGTGCCCCTGTCGAGCAAGCGTCCGCGCTACGCCGCCGACGCCCCGGCGCATCGCGCGTGGAGCGTGGCCTTGCGCGTCCGCGACCCGCTCACCGGTGGCACAGCGCTCTACGCTCCTGCACTGGCCGCATGGAGCACGGCTCTCGCCGAGCAGACCACCGCTGCTGACTGTGTCCTGATCGACGGGACCTTCTTCGACGACGACGAACCGCGGCGCACCGGCATATCGCAACGAACCGCGTCCGGCATGGGCCACCTGCCGATCGACGGCCCCAGGGGCACCGCCATGCATCTGAAGCGCCTGGCAGGTCGCTGCTACTACACCCACCTCAACAACACCAATCCGCTGACCGACCCCGACGCTCCGCAGCACGCCTGGCTTGCGCGACTGGGCCTGGCGGTGGCCGAGGACAGGATGGTGATCTCGCTATGACCACAACCGGGCCTGAGCATCAGATCCCGGCCGCATGGAGTGCGGAGGAGCTGGAGAAGCAGCTTCGCGACCTGGCCACCCGCCGCTATCACGACCGTCACCCCTTCAACCTGCGCATGCACGCCGGCGACCTGAGGCCGGCCGAGCTGCGCACCTGGGTGGCGAACCGCTTCTACTACCAGTGCAACATCCCCATCAAGGACGCCCTGATCCTGGCCAAACTGCCGCAGTCCGCCCAGCGCCGGTCGTGGCTGCGGCGCATCCAGGACCACGACGGGACCAGCGAAGGTGACGGAGGCATCGAACGATGGCTGCGACTGGGGCAGGCGGTGGGCCTCGGCCGCGCCGAGCTCCTTGCCCATCAGCACGTTCTGCCCGGTGTCCGGCTGGCCGTCGACGGCTACGTCAACTTCTGCCGGCTGCGCAGCCCACTGGAGGCCGTGGCCTCTTCGCTGACCGAACTGTGTGCGCCGTCCATCATGCTCACCCGGCTGGAGACGTTCCCCCAGCACTATCCCTGGATCGAATCAGGCGGGCTGTCGTACTTCCGCAGCCGGGTCCCACAAGGACGTCGCGACGGCAGCGAAGCTCTGGAGTGGGTCAAGCAGTGGGCCCTGACCCGAGAGCAGCAGGATCAGGCTCTGGCGGCCCTGTCTTTCAAGTGCGACGTGCTGTGGTCCCTGCTGGACAGCGTGCAGCTTGCCGGAGAACCGGAGAGCTCCCGGTGAGCGGCGGCCCCGCAGCCGAATGGCGCCCGCGGCTGCGGTCCTCCATCGTGCTGCGCCACGACCGGACCCGCGGCAGCGACGTGCTGCTGCTGCCCGAGCGTGTCGTCGTGCTACACGGCTCGGCCCGGCCCGTCCTCGATCTGTGCGACGGCACCCGCACCGTCGACGAGATCTCCGCTCGCTTGGCCGAGGGGCATCCCGCAAAGACAGTGCGGCGCGACGTCGAGGCGTTCTTGAACCGCATGCGCACGGAAGGCTGGCTCCAGTGACCCTCCCCCCACCCCCGTGGGCTCTGCTCGCCGAGCTCACCCACGCCTGCCCGCTGCACTGCGGATACTGCTCCAACCCGCTGGAGCTGACCCGCCGTTCCCGGGAATTGACCGCGCCCCAGTGGGCGGATGTCTTCCAGCAGGCCGCAGATCTCGGCGTACTGCACACCCACCTGTCCGGCGGGGAACCGTTGCTGCGACCCGACCTTGCGGCCATCACCGAGGGAGCGACCGACGCCGGCCTGTACACGCAGCTCGTCACCAGCGGTTCCGGCCTGACCAGGGACCGTCTTCAGGTTCTCGTCGATGCCGGGCTGCGCAGCGTCCAACTGTCGGTGCAGCACTCCGACCCCGACCAGTCCGACAAGATCGCCGGCAGCCGGGCCTTCGCCGCGAAGGAGCACGCGGCAGCGCTGGTCAGGGAGGCGAATCTCCCGCTGGGGGTCAACGTCGTTCTGCACCGCCACAACCTCGATGCCATCGACGATCTGATGGCCCTGGCCGTGCGCTGGCAGGCCGACCGCATCGAACTCGCCAACACCCAGTTCTACGGCTGGGGACTGCTCAACCGGTCCGCGCTCATGCCGACCCGAGAACAGCTCACCACTGCCGGCACCGCCGTGGAACGCTGGCGGGCGCGTCTCGCCGGCCAGATGGAAATCGTGTGGGTGGCTCCCGACTACTTCACCGGCACACCAAAGCCGTGCATGGGCGGCTGGGGAGCCGTCTCCCTGACCGTCACCCCTGACGGAACAGTCCTGCCGTGCCCCGCCTCCGCAGCGCTGCCCGGCCTCAACCCGCCGACGGTGCTCCAACAGCCGCTGCGGTGGATCTGGGAGGAGTCGCCCGCGTTCAATCTCTACCGCGGCACCGACTGGATGCCCTCCCCCTGCCGTACCTGCGACCGCCGAACCGAAGACTTCGGCGGCTGCCGGTGCCAGGCCCACGCCCTGACCGGCGACGCGTCCCGTACTGATCCTGCCTGCTTCTTGTCACCCGACCACGCAGAGCTCACCGCACTCGCTCTCGCGCCACCGGACGACCGGATAGCTGTCATCCCCCGCAGGCCATCCCACAGCGTCCCACGAAAGGCGACACGGCTGTAATCAGCTTCTCCCCACAGGAGTGTCACCGGTCCAGCCGTGCGACTCCACCGTCGGTCCACGCCGCAAAGCGGAAGAGTGGGCCATCGGCACATGAGTCATCATCGGCCCGACTGCTGCATTCAGGCCGGCCAGCCCTGGCACCGTCCACGGGCTGATGCCTCAGCCTGGCGAACGGAAGGTTGGGGGTGTGTACGACAAACGGTGGAACTGGATCTTGGAGTGACACCGAATGAGTGATGTTGTACGTGCGTCGGAGACCACGCCGTCGGCAGGACCTGAGCCGGAAGCTGTTGTCGGGGCTGCGGCCGTTGATGACCAGTTGGTCGGCAGGCTGGTTGAGCGGGCTCGAGCGGAGGGCCTCCAGGTCACCGGTGCCGGAGGCCTGTTGCAGTTGCTGACCAAGCGGGCGCTGGAGTCCGCCCTGGAGGGTGAGCTCACTGATCACCTCGGCTATGAGAAGCATGATGCGGCCGGGAAGAACGAGGGCAACTCCCGCAACGGGAAGAGGTCCAAGACCGTGCTGGCCGATGTCGGCCCGGTCGAGATAGCCGTGCTCCGGGACACCGACGGCAGCTTCGAGCCGCGCACCCCTGGGGTTCATGATCTACTGGAAGTTCGACGCCCAGCCGCTGTTCGGCGTGGCCGGCGACCAAGCCCGCTGCACCGAGTACCTGATGGGCAATCACACCATCGCCGAGCGCATGTACCGGCACGACGCCGGAGCCCTGATGTACGCACCCCTGCGCACCACGATCCACGAATCCCCCACAGGCGAGGCGATGTTCGCCATCGACCGCCCCAGCGACACCGTGAGCGCCCTCGGCCAGCCCGAGATCACCGAAGTGGGGCGCGAGCTCGACCGCAAAGTCGGCGCACTCCTCACCCACCTCGGCCTCCCCGTACCCGACGAACTCACCTGACCTGCCGGCAAAAACCCCCTGGGCATCCCGACCGCCACGCTGGTGGCCGACCCCGGCTGCCCGCGCGAGGAGTCTGTCCAACGAACGGCACCTCTCTGATCGCCCCCGCTTGACACAGAGAGGTGCCGTTCCACTTACAGTCCCCCCACACCAATGCCGGTACGGACACCGAGGCGGGCAGCCCGTTCCCGGCTCTGTTCGGCACCGCCGACCCCGGCCGGATCCACCTGTCACGGCGACCCTTCCTTCCGCCTCTGGCCCGGCGGCGGAGCCCGGCTCAAGCCCCGCCGGAACGCCGACGCGCTGTGCACGGCGATGGACCCAGCCTCGCCATGGGCGACCCGCACGCTGCAGTCACGGTTGCCGGAAATCCGGGCCCGCCTCGGCGTGACTCCACAGGGAGAGCCGTACCTGCCACGTCCCAAGGACGGGTACTGCTTCCACCCGTCGATCCGTTCTCGTACGCGGCTGCCCGTTCGACGGCCAGGAGTACCCGTGGGCCGGGTCGGTGCAGCAGGACATGCTGTCCCGCATCATCGACGTCGTGCACACGCTCGCCGCCTGGCACACCGCTGGTGACGCACCGGACTGGGGCGCGGCCCGGGCCGCGGTGCTGCATGGCGGCCCCCGGCCCACTGCCGAACAGATCCGTCAGCGGGCCAGGGAAGCAGGCGCTGAGCTGCCTACCCCGTGGACGCAGCCCAGTTGTGAGGAGCAAGGCCATCTGACAAGAGACTGGCCGCAGCAGCCTCGCTCCTGCGGTCACTCTCTGTGCCATGCCTGCCTGCGGTTCTAGAAACCGCCGGCCCCATAGATCTTCCTGGCGTGCGACGCGAAGGCTCGCGGCCCCAGCACGGGCATGATGATGCGCGGCACGAGGGGAGCGCTGGCCAGCATCAGCGTGACGACCGCCGGTTCGGCAAGAGAAGCCAGCATGCCGAACACGATGGGCAGCTTCCTCTTGGGAAGGCCGTTGATGGCATGGTCTCCTAGCGCGTGCCACTCGGCCGCGGTGATGTACCGGTCGACGATGGGCAGCACCTCCGTCTCCTCGACGGCCAAGTGCGCTGTCAGTTCCTCACCGAGCGCCCGCAGCGCCGCAGCGAGCTGGTCGCGGTCGGATGCGGCGGCATTCCTTCTCCACCGCACAAGACTGGAGGAGCATGTGGCGATCAGGCCGTCGATCTGAGTGTGCTGCTCTTCCATGAGCGCCAGCGTCGGGGCCACATCCTGCGTCGCCCGCGCTATGAGCTTCGGCCACAGCAGCTCGTCCTCGCCCTTGTGATGCAGGTGCAAGAACTCCTTGATCAACTCGATATGGTCTGCCACAACGGCGGCCCTGGCCGTGTCGCCAGAGGAGACGGCCAGGACGAGGCTGGGCATCTTGCCGTAGGCCCTGCGGAAGGCTTCATGGACGACGAGCATGTCGCGGATGTCGGCGCGGCCGTGGGCGTTGGTCATTGTTTTCCTTCGGGTGTCAGCAGCGTCTGATCGGCCTGCATCCCGGCCAAGGGAGGCGCCCAGGTCGACCGCAGCCGCATTCGGGATTTCAGGGGACTCCGGCGCTCGGCCTGAACGGAACTGCGATGGAGTTCAGCCCCCCTCTGAGCCAGAAGACAGGGCGCGAGTGCGCGCGAGGCCTGCACGCTTCTGGGATGTGGGGGCAGGCTCGCTGCGAACGATCGTCTCTACGCTCGTCCACCGCTCAGGCACCTGCCACCCGGCCACGCGAGTGGCAGGAAATGTGGAGAAGTTGGAGTAGGCGGCGGGCACGCCGGTCTTCCCCACCACGATGGCCAGTGGCCTTTCCCTCCACCGATCGTCGGCGACCCCGATGACGGCTGCTTCCGCGACCGCGGAGTACACCATGAGGTCCTTCTCCAGTTCGACGGAGGAGATCCACTCACCACCGGACTGGATCACATCCTTGACCTCGTCCGTGAGGGTGGGATAGCCATCCGGGCGCACCGGCCGGGGTCCCCGGTGCGCAGCCAGCCGTCCAAGCTGAACTCGTCCTCAAGGGCAGGTTGTCGGCGCGCCTGCGCCGCCAAAGCAGGAGCCCGCGATCCACGAGCGGCGCCTTGCCATCGTGGGCACGTACTTCACCCTCGGTGCCAAGCAACCTGGCCTGCGCCAACGCCGGGAAACAGCCCTGCGTGATGCGGTAGGCCATTCCTACTCATGATCGAGTCCGGCCGGTGGAACTGCCAGAAAGCCGTCATGCCCACGCGTGGAACAGTCGCATCCCGCGACGCTTTTCGAGGTTCCTCATGAGCGGACGGAGGGCAGGCCGAACCGCCTACGACGAAAGCCCGCCGACTGCTCACATCCCGTGGCCGGGCGTCGAGCTCGCTCAGCAGGGCCGTCCCAATGCCGCGGGCCGCCCGAGCCGGCGCGGGCCGGCCATGCGCGATCATCTCCGCCAAAGCAGCGGGCTGCATCCCGCGAGCTGTTCCGCGTGATGGAGGATACGGCCCGCCGCGGTCAGTGCCCGCTCCTGGTCACGAAATGTCTGTCGAGCGGCTCAACGCGTCCCAGGTGACCATGTCGGACAGCAGGGCCTCGTGGTGCTCACGCATGGCGTCGACCGCATCACTGCCGAGTACGAGACGGAGGGGCGGGTTCTCGGCGTCGAGCACATCGAGAATGGCCGCCGCGGCCTTCGCAGGGTCACCCGGTTCATTGCCCTGCACTCCCGCGACCATCTGGCGGAGGCCACCCGAAGTCGCGGCGTAGGCCGGGTTCTCGGGAGCCAGGACCATGTTCTTGGTGATCTTGGTGCGGAACATGCCGGGCTCCACGATCAGTACCCGAATGCCCAGAGGCGCCAGCTCACTCGACAGCGACTCGCTGAGGGCCTCAACCGCGTGTTTCGACGCGTCGTAGCCGCCCAGCCCCGGGTAGGTCATCCGGCCGCCCTGGGAGCTCATCTGCACGATCGTCCCGCTGCCCTGCTCGCGCATCATGGGGACCACCGCCTTGGTGACCTCCGCCGTACCGAAGAAGTTGACCTCCATCAGCGATCGCAGCTGCTCCATCGAGGTTTCCTCGACGGAGCCGAGCATGGTGAACCCGGCGTTGTTCACCAGGACGTCGATGCGGCCGAACACGCCCTGCGTCGCCTTCACCGCGGCCTGGATGGATGCCGGATCCGTCACGTCGAGTGCCGCCGCGCTGACCCGGTCACCGCCGGCCTGCACGAGGTCGGCGAGCGCCTCCGGGCGGCGCGCGGTGACCATGACCCGGTCACCGGCGGCCAGCGCTGCCAGCGCGATCTCTCGGCCGAACCCGGTCGAGCAGCCCGTGATCAGCCAGACGCGGCCCTGCGTGTCGTTCGTCATTCGCATGCCTTTCAAAGGGGTGTTTACCGAGGTCAATCGTTGTCTCGGCACCCAGCGCCGTCCAACATCGGCTACCTGTGGCGGCCATAGGCTCTACCTGTGACCCCTGATCTCCGACAGTTGAGAACTTCGTAGCCGTCGCCGAGGAGTCACGCCACACGCGGGCAGCGAGCTGCTGATGATCAGCCGGCAGCTCCTGGCGCAGCAGATCACCTTGCTGGAGTGCATGGCCGGGTGTGAAGCACTTCGACCGTGCATCCGGGCACCAGGCTGAGCACTGTCGGCGTCCTGCCGGTTGACCGATCGCTCGACGGTGTTGCGTTTCTTGTAGCGGTCGTCGCCGATGCCGGGTGACCGTCTGCTGCGTGAGCCTTTGCGTAGGCGGGCGGCTTGCCTGTCGGTCTTCTCCTGGTTGGTGTGCCGGATGCCCCCGCGCCGCAGGTATGGGCGGCACGGGCCGTTGCTGCAGGTCTTGTCCGCCACGAACTGTCGGGTTTCTTGCGGTCTCTGCCCGGTCCGATTTTGGGGCCGGCCGCGTCGACGCCGTCGGACCCGTCCTGCCTGGGGCTTCGTGGCAACGCTGCCGCACGCATCATGCCCGCGATCTGCTCTCCCAGGTACCGAAATCGGCCCAGCCATGGGTGGCGACGCTGCTGCGGACGGTCTTCGAACAGCCCGATGCCGACGCCGTCCAAGCCCGGATGCGGCACGTACCGGACACGGAGGCAGAATTCCCCAAGGTCGCCGAGCACCTGGATTCCGCCCGCCACGACCTGCTGGCTTTCACTGCCTTCCCGCGTGAGACCTGGCGGCGGATCTGGTCGAACTGTGAGAATTGTCGGGCGTTGCCCGTGTCCTGGCCTGGCCCGTGGTCCAACTGGCACCCGTGCCTACGGATTGATCTGCCGACCGCGGCATGGGAGCGGTCGCCTTCCGATCCGGCCGGACTGCCGTGTCCCGATAGGGGCCTTGCCATCGACGGCGCCATCACCGCTCTGACAGGCAGTCCGCGTCGCCCGTGCGTCTTCGATGCGATCAAGGACTTCCATGCCCGTGACGGGCGTCCATACGAACATCGTGCCCACAATCATCGGGCCTGAGATCGTCTTGGGGGCGACAAGCACAAGGACATCCACGTGGCGGCCCTGATCACCCGCACCGGAGTCCTGCTCGAGCACAAGGCATTCCCAGCCGACTCGACCGGCCATCGCATGCTCACCACCTGGGCCCGCTCGCAAGGGCCGGTTCACAAGGCCGGAGTGGAGCTACAAGCTCGCCAAGGGTTCCGCGGTCAAAGCTCGCACGCAGGCCATCAATCAGCTCAAGGCCGTCCTCATCACGTCCCCGCCGATCTGCGGGAACAGCTGACGCCACTCAGCAACCCCAAACTCATCCAGGCATCCCCCAACCGGCAAAACCCAGCGCAGGCGCCTCAACCGCGGGGGGGCGACTGCCAAGCCAACGCCGCCCTCTACCGCATCATCCAAAGCCGCCTGCGCTGGGACAGCCGCACCCAGATCGGCGCCCTCCTGGCCGAATGGAACGACGAGTGGACAGAGGCCCGCCGCCGCGACCTCCTCGCCAAGGCCCAGCTCCACCCGATCGAGTCAGTCACCGAGTGGCCGTCAATACACCACTCCAACGGACGTGACCAACGCGGGCCAAGCTGGCTACAGGGAGGGCTCAGGTGGTCAGGTAGGTCCAGGTCTCTACGTGACGAAATCCCAGTGACTCATAAATGGGCCGGGACATGGGCGAGTTCTGTGTGAACGCGAGCTTGGCGCCGGCTTGGCGGGCATCGTGCAGGCGCGTCAGCACGAGGGCGCGGTAGTAGCCGTTACCGCGGTGCTGAGGAGGGACCGAGCCGTTGAACAGGCCGACCCGGTCTCCCATCAGAACGTTGAAGCCGGTTGCTACGGTCTCACCGTCCCGCTCAACAACGTAGCCAGCCATGCCAGGACCGTCGAGCATCGCAGGGGCTGCCATGACGGCTGCGACTTCGGCAGGCATTCCAAAACCCTGCACAAGTGCGTCGGCGTAGCCGCGCGGGTCCGGTCCGGAGAGCGTGCGGACCACGGCCCCTTCAGGCAGTTGCGGCGCAGGCAGGGCGATGTCCTCTTCGAGAGCAAGCAGGGGCAGCCGGATGGTGTTTGCCAGTCCGTACCTCGCCGCGAAGGCGGCTACCTCCGCAGACGGCTCGCCTCGCACCTGTACCGACCAGGGCAGCTGCCCGCCCGCCAGCTCTCCGGCAAGTTCCGCGGCTTCCACGAAGTCCGGTGCAGCTTCGAAGCTCAGTCCGTTCAGTGTCGGAATCGGCATGGCACTGACCAACAGCCTCGTCCCACTGGCCCCTTGGCGCATGTACGCCCCGGGAATCACCCCGACCAGCCTCTCGACCACCTCGAAGAATCCCTCAACAACCTGGTCTGAATGCATCCTATTCATTCCCGCACCCCAACAGTCTCAGCCATCTCTTCCGACCGCCATGCACCACACTTCAACGGTGTCCAAATATTCCCGGTCGAGGTCGCCGAAACAGGGCGCGTCGAATTTCATTCCTATGGAAGTCCGCCGGAAGGATTCGGCCGGATCGCCCGGACCTCCGACTTCTCACGACGACCACCGACGGGGCGCGGTCAGATATTGATCGTTTTGTGCTCAACGTATTCGCTGAGGCCCGCCGAGCCAAATTCTCGCCCGATGCCGCTGGCCTTGTATCCGCCGAAAGGGCCTTCAAAGCTCACCGGCGCGGCGTTCACCATGAAGAATCCGGTACGGATTCGGCGGGCGATGTCAACACCGTGGTCGGTGTCGGCCGTCCAAACACCGCCGCCGAGGCCGTAGGGCGAGTCGTTGGCGATCCTGATCGCGTCTTCCTCGTCCTCGTAAGGGATCACCACGAGAACGGGACCGAAGATCTCCTCCTGAGCGATCCGCATGTGGTTATCGACGTCGGCGAACAGGGTGGGCTTGACGTAGTTTCCGCCCTCCAGTCCTTCCGGCACATCCGCTCCGCCGGTGACCAGGCGGGCTCCCTCCGCGATACCCAGCTCGATGTACGACCGTACCCGCCGCTGCTGGTCCGCCCTGACCATTGGGCCAACGAAGGTGGTTGCGTCAGCGGGATCTCCCACCACGAGATTTTCCACTGTCACCTTGAGCGCCGCGACGACTTCCTCGTAACGGCTTCTCGGAGCGAGGACTCGGGTGTGCGCCTGGCAGTTTTCCGCATTGTTGGCGAACGAGGCGAACTTGATGCCGTCCGTGACGGCGGAGAGGTCCGCGTCCTCAAGGATGATCGTGGCCGACTTACCGCCCAGCTCCAAGCTGACCCGCTTGAGCTGTTCGCCCGCGATGGCTGCGATCCGCCGTCCGGCAGCCGTGGATCCGGTGAAGGAAATCTTGTCGATGTCAGGGTGGGCGACCAGATACTCGCTGGTCTCGCGGTCCGCGGGCATGATGCTGACCACGCCCTCGGGAAATCCCGCCTCTGCGATGATCTCTGCGAGCATGAACACGCTCAGGGAGTTCTCCGGTGAGGCTTTGAGGATGACCGTGTTGCCGGCCAGCAGGGCTGGGACGAGCTTGGTCAGTGCCGACTGATGGGGAGCGTTCCACGGGATCACGGCGGCGACCACCCCAATTGGCTCCCGGCGTACCAAGCCCTTGGCCGCACCGGACGGGTCGAGGGCTTCCTCCCAGCCGAAGGCCGCCGCGGCACGCAGGTAGGCGTCTGTCTGGCCTGCGAGCGCGGTCTGGAGGTAGCTGGTGAACCAGATAGGGGCGCCCCGCTCCGCGCTGATCAGTCTGGCGGCTTCGGCGGCTCGCGCCGCGTGGAGCTCGTTGAAGCGGGCGACCAGGTCCTGCCGCTCCTGGGGGGTGGTCAGCGGCCACGGCCCGTGGTCGAAGGCGTTCCGAGCGGCGGCCACTGCCTTGTCGACATCGGCCGAGGTGGCCTGCACGGCACGTCCGACCAAGGACTGGTCGTGCGGTGACCGGATGTCGAGCAGCTCGGCCGAGCTGGGCTTCACCCACTCGCCGCCAATGAAGAGTTTGTCATAGATGATCACGTTGGCACACTTTCCGAGCCTCAGGCTCAAAGCAGGTGGGGGGCTATCGATTTGAGGCGGGTAACCGCCTTGTCACCTGAAACGGTCAGGCGTCCTGAAGGTGGAGCATTTCCACGGGGCCGCGGGCCGAAAGCGCGGGACCACGGCCTGCCGCGCAGGGTTTGCGGGTCGATACCGGCTCGTGCCGCTGTGTGGAGGATTAGCACCCGGTCGCGCCTGACAGATTGACTGCCGGGTATGCCGGCGGTGCTGCCATGAGCGGGTGGGAGTTGTCGTCTCAGGGACGCTGCGCGGGCCAGGCCCCGGGGTCAGGCGTGTGAGGTCCGGCTGTCGACCCAGTCGATGATCAGTGCGCGATCGTCGAATTGCCAGGTGCCTTCGACGCGGACGAATACGTCGAAGTATCGGATTGCCATAACCATGAGTGTGCGTTCGCCCTCTTGCTCCGAGAGGTGATGTGCGAGGCAGTAGGTTTCGCCGGTGGCACGATCGCCGTCCACGGCGATCGTGCTTTGACCGTTGAGGTGGGTCGTCGCAGTGTGGTTTTTCAGGCTTTCAAAGGCGTTCTGGAGTTCGGTGCGTCCGTTCAGCTCCACGTCCGGCGAAGTCGTCGCGGGGTCGCCGGAGTAGGTCGCGAGATGGGCGTTCTTCGTGAACAGTGCAGCTTGCCGTGCGGGTTCGCGTCGGTCGGCGTGGTGGGAGTAGGCGTCGACGAGTTCGCGGATCGCGATCCGGTCGCTGAGTTCTTGAGGAGTGCGAGTAATCATGGTGCGACTTTCTTGAGTAGCGGTTGACAGGCAGAAGCGTGTGGCGCTTCCTGAGGCTCGGTTCGACGCGGGGTGCAGCGCTGCTCACGCGGCAGGGCACCTGGTGGCCGGCGTTCCACGCTCGATACGCCGTTGCTGCCGTTGCGGCACGGGCACCAGGGGCCGCACAGCGCACCGGACGTGATCCAACGAGCTGCGGCGTGGCCGTGGTCACAAGGGACCGGCGAGGTGGCTGAGCAGGCCCGGCAATCGGAGAGTGACGTGGCGGCCCCGGTCACGACCGGAATGTCGAGCGGCTGAGGGGCTCCCAGGTTGCGATGCCGGTTGTCGAACACGGACAGTGTTGTCGTGACCGCGACAAGGTGGAGAGCGGGTCCCTTACGTTCGGCATCACTGTGCTGACACCATCACCGCCGGTGTGCGCAAAATCGGCAAGCCTTTCCGACAGCGTGCAGTGACCATCCCCCAGTCGCCGGGAGGCCGGTGTTGCCAGGGCATCTCCCGGCCGATTCCCACCAAGCAGCCCGTGATCGACCAGCCGCTTTCCTGTGTGCCGCGTGTCATTCCTGTGTCCTTCAATCCGGCATTCACCGAGGTCAATGGTTGTCTCGGGGCCTCGTGGCCGTCCAACACCGATTACCTGTCGCGGTTGTAAGCTCTTCCTGTGACACCTGATCTTCGGCAGCTGAGATACTTCGTCGCCGTCGCCGAGGAGTCCAGCTACACGCGTGCCGCCGACCGCCTCATGATCAGCCAGCAGTCCCTTTCCCAGCAGATAAGCCTGCTCGAGCGGATGCTGGGCGTGAGGCTCTTCGACCGCGGCACCCGGGGCACCAGCCTGACCCCGGTCGGAGCCCTCTTCCTTCCTGAAGCCCGCGCGGTACTGGACCGGGCCGACGAAGCCATCGACGTCGTGGCACGGGCAGCGCGCGGCGAGATCGGCACCCTGCGCCTCGCCTTCCTCGCCACCACGACGAACCACCTGCTCCCGCCGGTGGTCCGGGCCGTACGACAACGCCTGCCGAGTCTGACGCTGTCGACCGAGGAGACCACGATCGCACCTCTGGTCGACGGCCTGCTCAAGGGACGCTACGACGTCGCATTCACCCGGCCTCCGCTGGTGGACGGCCTGAAGACGAGGACGCTGGTGGTCGAGCCGGTGTGCGCGGTCCTGCCCGAGGACCATCCGCTCGCGGGGCGCACGGAACTCGCCTTGGGGGAACTGGCGGACGAACGCTGGGTGCTGACACCACGCAGCTCGTGGGAACCCTGGCACCAGGCATTCGACAGCTCCTTCCGTACGGCCGGCTTCACCCCCGACGTCGTTCATCGGGACGCGAGCGTGCAAGGGCTGCTCGGCCTCGTGGCGGCCGGCGTCGGGGTGACGCGCCTGGCCCGGTCAGCAAGCAGTCTTCGCCGCACCGGTGTGGTGTTCGTACCGCTGACCGGAGAGTTCGCCCCCACTGAGATGGTCTGGTCGCCCGGAAACACGTCACCCGCATTGAGCGGGCTACTGCGCGTGGTCACGGAGATGGCCGCTTCCACCGACCTCACCGAGTCCGGCTGACTGGCGCAGTGCCGGGGGCTGACGTGGGTTCCACGTCCGGCGATGCTCTCGTACACCAGGAGTCTGCACCCGGCGATGCAGACGGAGCCTGATGCTCTCCGGCACGGGGACGAAGCGGGGCTGTCGGCGGCCTGTCCCGGGGTGACGATGATCGATGCTGGCCAAGGCCCCTGTCCGCCGGTCCAGAACCGCCGGATCACGCCCTCGGACTGCTGCCGCGGCCACACGGGGCGGGCACGGACCGTACGCGCCGGTCGGCAGGTACGACCGATGAGCCCGTTCCTCACAGGCCAGGCACTCGCGGCACGCAAGAAGATCTACCGCCCGGACCCGCCGCGAAGGCGTAGTCCGCAGACCGATCACGACTCGATGCGCGTCCTGGTCGTCGGCGGGACGCTCGGCGTCGACAAGACGGCCGCTGGGTGTACGAATGGCGGTCACCTCTTCAATCCCGGTGACCACGACGGGCGTTGCCGGATCGTCGTACACCGTCCCCAGGTGCTCCCTGGCGTGAACGCCGTCTCGAGGTACCAGGTGGCTTCCGGGCCGGCCGCAGAGCCAGGCAGCCAGACCGCAGGTCAGCGCGGGCCGGCCTGGGGAATCAAGCCGAACGACTTTGAGATCACCTGCGCAAAGAGCCCACCCACCCGCCGGCTACACCGAACGCGCCGACGGCCGGATGCGCCGCACACAAGGGGCCCATGTGACGTCAGGGGTCAGTGCTCACGGTCGCATGAAGGCGCGGGAAGGGTGTGCCGCAACGGGACGCATCCGCTGCGACCTGCGGAAACCCGAGGCATCACCGTCCGGTGAAGCACTTTTCGATCAAGGAAATACCTTTGACAATCGTTAAGTTTGCAAGCGTTGCTTGCGTCAAAGTTAAAGGCCGGGTACCTTTCCGGTGTGGGTCGGAGCCGGCGGTGATCGGCTGGCCCCCTTGCCTGATCGCATGCCCGTTGTGGCAGCCGGGCTGTATGCGCCGCTGTGCAGGCGCCCTCACATCGATGAACACATGACGCAGCGAGTGCTGCCCTTTCGCCGTTCAGGAATCACCATCTGAAGGACGCCCCCATGGACTTGAAGCTCGAAATGGTCGTGCTCCCCGTCTCCGACATCGATCGGGCCAAGGCCTTCTACGAAGAGGCCGGCTTCCGTCTCGACGTCGATTGCACGGCCGGCGACGACTTCCGGGGTGGTGCACTTCACCCCGCCCGGCTCCGAGTGCTCGATCATCTTCGGCGAGGGGATGACCGGCATCCCCGCGGGCGCGTTCCAGGGCCTGTATCTCATCGTGTCCGACATCGACGAGGCCCGCGCAGAGCTACGGGCCGCGGTATCGCCGTCAGTGAGATCTTCCACGACGAGGGTGGTCTCCTCCACCACGGCCACCAGGGCGGCGGGTGCGTCCACGACGGTGAGGGCCAGCGGCGTATCACCGGCCCGCACCCCGAGCGCGCCTCCTACGGTTCCTACCTGGCCTTCAGCGACCCGGACGGCAACGGCTGGGTACTCCAGGAAGTGAGCAAGCGGCTCCCCGGCCGCTGAGCTCGCCCCAGCCCGGCCCCCCACCCGGTGCCGGACCGGGCTGTGCGGCCGCCGGTCCCCCCTGCCACGTCCGGCGCACCACCACCGGCACAACCCCACGCGCCCCGCCCCGGCGGCCATCACGGGAGTCCGCCGACGGGCTGCCCGCCCCCCCATTCGCTGCAGGCGACGGCGAGCGCGCGTGCCGGCAGTCAGCAGTCATCCGGGCCCTGCCATTTCCGACCCGATTCCCCCCACCCGTACGGAGCAGTGATGAACGAGACCACCCGCACTTACGACGTGATCGTCATCGGCGCGGGGCCGGTGGGCGAGAACGTGGCCGAACGCGCTCGTGCCGCCGGGCTGAGCACCGTGATCGTGGAGCGTGAACTGCTGGGCGGCGAGTGCTCCTTCTGGGCCTGCGACCCCAGCAAGGCGCTGCTGCGCCCGGTGGTGGTGCAGGCTGACGCGCGCCGGGTGCCCGGGCTTGACCGGGCGGTCGCCGGGCCTTTGGACGCCAGGGCGGTCCTGGCTCACCGCGACAAGATGGCCTCCTACTGGAAGGACGAGGCCCAGGTCGGCCGACTGGAGTCGGCCGGCGTCGATCTGATCCGCGGCCACGGCCGTCTCGACGGCCCCCGAACCGTCCGCGTCGAGACCGCCGGCGGGGACCCGATCACGCTGTCGGCGCGGCATGCCGTGGCGGTGGCCACCGGCACCCATGCGGCTGTGCCCGCACTTCCCGGCCTGGACACCGTCCGCGCATGGACCAGCCGTGAGGCAACCAGTGCCGGCCAGGTCCCCTCACGCCTGGCCATCGTCGGCGGCGGCGTTGTGGCCGTCGAGATGGCCACCGCCTGGCAGGCGCTCGGCTCCGAGGTGACCCTGCTGGTCCGCGAGGAAGGGCTGCTGCAGCGGATGGAATCCTTCGCCAGCCGGTTGGTGGCCGACGGCCTGCGCGAGGCCGGCGTCGACGTCCGGTTCACCACCTCCGTGGCCCGCCTGGCGCGTGAGAACGGCGAGGTCCAGATCGCCCTTGCCGACGGCGGGCACGTGGTGGCGGACGAGATCCTTTTCACCACCGGCCGGGCCCCCAACACCTGGGACCTGGGGCTGGAGACGATCGGTCTCACCCCGGGCGACTGGCTGAAGGTGGACGACACCTTCCGGGTGACCGGCGTCGCCGACGGCTGGTTGTACGCCGTCGGCGACGTCAACCACCGCGCCCTGCTGACCCACCAGGGCAAGTACCAGGCCCGCATCGCCGGCGCCGTCATCGGGGCGCGCGCACGCGGCGAGGTGGTCGACGACACCCTGTGGGGTGCGCATGTGGCCACCGCCGACCACATGGCCGTACCACAGGTGGTCTTCACGCATCCGGAAGTCGCCTCCGTCGGCATGACCACTCGCGACGCCATCGGTTTCGGGCACCGGATCAAGGTGGTCGACTACGACCTGGCGCACGTGGCGGGCGCCCACCAGTACGTCCAGGGGTACCGCGGCCAGGCCCGCATGCTCGTCGACGTCGACCGTGGCACCGTGGCCGGCGTGACGTTCGCCGGGCCCGGCGTGGCAGAACTGGTGCATTCGGCCACCGTCGCCGTCGCCGGCGAGGTACCGATCGACCGGCTCTGGCATGCCGTGCCCGCCTTCCCCACGATCAGCGAGATCTGGCTGAGGCTGCTGGAAACCCACCGGGGCCAAGGCGCCAGGGCCGCCGGACGTGAGCGCCCAACGCCTTTGGCGTTCGCCGCCGACCGTTGATCACCCCGCGTTGCGCCGCCCCGCGCCAGGGACCCCTCCCGCGGACCTCGTCCCGCTCACCTGCCGCAGGATGCACGCCCTCCCCATACGCCGCGCCGGGCGACAGCTCGGCAAGGAACGCGCCGCCGCCCGCAGGTCGCGCATCGCGGGTCGCGGGTCGCGGGTCGCGGGTCGCGTGACTGTCATGACGGTGGCTGCCGGTACCGCGTCACGTTACCTAGGAACGACGCCACCGCCGCCACGGAATCTAGGTCACGTTCCGGATTACCGCACTTACAGCCCGCGCCCATGATTGAAGTGCGCCGGAAACCGGGAGCGGGCCACACGGCCTCAGCCGACCGGCGGGATCTCGATTCGCGGAAATCTCGGCGACTTCGTGTCGCCCGCCTTTCTGCTCATTCATTTAGACCTTTGGGAGACCATCATGTCCATCACCACCGACCGACACGCCATCCGCCCGTTCACCGTCCAGTTCTCCGAGGCGGAGCTCGCGGACCTGCGGCAGCGCATCCAGGCCACGCGCTTCCCCGAGAAGGAGACCGTCGAGGACCAGTCCCAGGGCACCCAGCTCGACACGGTGCGCAAGCTCGCGGAGTACTGGGCGAACCAGTACGACTGGCGCAAGGTCGAGGCGAAGCTGAACTCCTACCCGCAGTTCATCACCGAGATCGACGGGCTGGACATTCACTTCATCCACGTCCGCTCCAAGCACGAGGACGCACTGCCGGTCATCGTCACGCACGGCTGGCCGGGCTCGGTCGTCGAGCAGCTGAAGATCATCGAGCCGCTGACCAACCCCACCGCCCACGGCGGCGACGCCTCCGACGCCTTCCACGTGGTGATCCCCTCGATGCCCGGCTACGGCTTCTCCGGCAAGCCTGCCGCCAAGGGCTGGGGCCCCGAGCGCATCGCCCGCGCTTGGGGTGAGCTGATGGAGCGCCTGGGCTACACCAAGTACGTCGCGCAGGGCGGCGACTGGGGCGCGATCGTCACCGACCTGATGGGTGCGCAGGAGCCGCAGGGCCTGGCCGGCCTCCACACCAACATGCCCAAGGTGATTCCGGCCGACATCGACGCCGCGCTCGCCAAGGGCGACCCGCTGCCCGAAGGCCTGTCGCTGTCCGAGGAGGAGCAGGCCGCGGTCGAGCAGCTCGGCTTCGTCTACCGGCACGTGTACTACGCCTACATGATGGGCGACCGCCCGCAGTCCCTGACCGGGCTCGCGGACTCCCCTGTGGGCCTGGCCTCTTTCATGCTCGACCACGACGCGAAGAGCCTGGCCCTGATCACCCGGGCTTTCAACGGCGTCGACGAGGGCCTGTCCCGCGATGACGTCCTGGACAACATCACGCTCTTCTGGCTGACCAACACGGCGATCTCCGCGGCACGTCTGTACGCGGAGAACACCACCTCGTTCTTCGGCATCAACAACGTCAAGCTCCCGGTCGCCGTCAGTGCCTTCCCCGACGAGCTCTACCAGGCCCCCAAGAGCTGGACCGAGCAGGCCTACCCCAACCTCGTCCACTACAACCGGCTCCCCAAGGGCGGTCACTTCGCCGCCTGGGAGCAGCCGGAACTGCTGGTCCGCGAGATGCGTGCGGGCTTCCGCTCGATGCGCTGACGCATCGGCCCGTGCCCTACCGCGTGCACAAGCCGTAGCCCGACGGGGCGGCCGGGCGGCTCGACACCGAGCTGCCCGGCCGCCCCGGGCCACCCGGGGGCCGTGGACTGCCCCACCGAAGCCCTGCGGGCGCCGCACACCACGCCCCTGCACCCGATCACTGCCCCGTGACCGCCGCACCGAGTGAGCGCAGCGGGCCGCCCCCTTCCGCCGAGAAAGGGGTCTGTTGTCAGTTTGGAGAACCACATGTCCTCAGCAACAGCGGTGCCCGGCGACACTGCATGCCTGCCGGCCACAACCGACCACGTCAAGGGCCGGCATCGGGGGAAAGCGGCATCCGAACGCCTGCGAGACCTCTGGCCGGCCGGACACGGGCGGCACCGCCGCACCGCAGCGGCCCTCCGCGTACCAGGGCGGACAGGAACCGCTCCCGCTCCCGCATCGATCCCGTCCACCCGGTCAGGTGCACGGGCGAAGGCGACAGTGAAGCGCCGTGATCCGGCAGCCGGCCAGCAGGGAGACCGCACTCGCGCGGTTCGACCGAGAGGCCACGCCCTTCCTCGGCCGAATGTACGCAGCCGCGACAATCATGGCCTGCGGCCATGCCGATCCCGGCGACCTGGTTCAGCGCACCTACCAGCAGGCATTCCAGGCGTTCGAGACGCTGCCCGAGAAAGCCGGCGTGAGAGTCCGGCTGTTCCAGATCCTCGCCGACACCGCGCTCGACACCTCCGGCGACCCGAACCGGCCCGGGGACATGGTCTTCCAGCCCGCCGCACAACGCCCCCAGGAGGTCCCGTGTGAGCGGGCTTTGGTCCCCGACGACCACGCGGCCCGGGTCACACAGGCACTGGACCTGCTGCCCGACGAGGAAGTGTCCGCCGCGCTGCGGCGCCTGCCCGCCGAGGTGCGGATCGTGGTGTACCTGACCGACGCCGAAGACTTCAGCGCCGCCGACATCGGGCAGATCCTGGACGTCAGCCCGGGTAGTGTGCGATCACGTCTGCGCCACGGCCGGAGACTTCTCCTTGAAACGCTCACAGCCGCCGCCCAACGGTGCGGGCTCCTCGACGAACTGCGTGATCGCGTCCCTGCCAACTGACATCCCCTCACGGGGACTTAGCGGCTTGCGGTGACGTTCGCCGTCAAGCGCTCCAGAACAGCCTTGACATCCGCGGCCTCCGCCGCGGTGAGGCCCGCGGCCTGCCCGATCGTGGCCGGAATGACACGCGCACGCTTGCGCAGTTCCGCGCCCTGCTCGGTGAGGCTGATCTGCACCGAACGCTCGTCGTTCGCCTGGCGCTCGCGCCGCACCAGACCATGGGCCTGCAGGCGCTTGAGCAGCGGCGTCAAGGTGCCGTAGTCGAGTTGCAGGAGCTTGCCCAGCGATTTGATGGGCAGCGCCCCGTGTTCCCACAGCACCAGCATCACCAGGTACTGCGGATAGGTCAGGTCGAACTCTTCCAGCAGGGGCCGGTAGCGGTTGGTCAAGGCCCGCTGCGCCGCGTACAGGGCGAAACACATCTGGTCGTCGAGGAGCAGGCTGACCTCGTCAGCCTCCGCCGCCGGCCGCTCAGCGGCGGGCTGGTTCTCACTCATCGCAACTCCTGTCCGCACAATACTCGCGCACTAAACTGTACACCCCACAACTTCCACGCAGGCCATTATATTGCGCACACCTAAAATTGCGACGCTGGGTCGCGGGACCGGCGCGTGGAGTACACGGCGCCCAATGGCGCCAGCGGCCGAGAGGGCACTACCGAGGGCGCTGGTGTCACCAAGTGCGGCACGGGCATTCCGCGCCCCTTGAGGCAGGCCGCTTCCCAGCGGTACACGGCCGCAACCGGCGTCCACAGTCACATGCCCGATGCCGCGGGGCACGCTTTCGCAGTTGGATCGCAGGCAGCGTCTGTGCGTGCGCGGGGCGGGCCCGGGAGGCCGGCAGCGGACGCGGTCCGCTACACGTCCGCTCCCCCAGCCGGCACGGATGCCCTTCTCCCCCACCAGGAATGCGTGATGCCCCAGTACGTCCCCTTGCAGCAGCCGGTTCTCGAACCGGCTGCCCGCGACTTCACCGAAGCCACCGCCGCCCCGCCGTTCCCCTTCGATCTGGGACCGGCAGCAGGCCGCAGGGCGCTGGAGAAGGTGCAGGCCGCAGAGCACCACCACCTTGAGGTGGAGGACAGCTGGATCGCGGTGTCCGGCGGGCCGAAGGGATGCGTCGCGGTGCGCCTTGTGCGCCCGAGGCACGCTGACGGGCCGCTACCCGCCGTCTTGTACCTCCACGGCGGCGGCTGGGTCTTCGGGGGCACACGCACCCACGACCGCCTGATACGCGAACTGGCCGTCGGCACGCGGGCCGCCGTGATCTTCCCTGAGTACAGCCTTTCCCCCGAGGCCCGCTACCCCCAGGCGCTGGAAGAGTGCTACGCGGTCGCCCAATGGGCCACCCGCCACGGCAGTGAGCGCGGCATCGACCCCACACGAATGGCCGTGGCCGGCGACTCCACCGGCGGCAACCTCAGCGCAGCCCTGACGCTGCTGGCCAAGGAACGCGGGGATGTCTCCTTCCGCCATCAGGTGTTGTTCCATCCCGTCACCGACGCGGACTTCGGCACACCCTCCTACCGTCAGTTCGCCGAGGGCTACTTCCTGCGCCGCGATGTCATGCAGTGGTTCTGGGACCAGTACACGACCGACGAAGGACAACGCGCACAGATCACGGCCAGCCCGCTGCGCGCCACCGCGCAGGAACTCGCCGGCCTGCCCCCGGCCCTGGTCATCACCGCGGAAGCCGACGTCCTGAGGGACGAAGGCGAGGCCTACGCCGAGAAACTGCGCACTGCCGGAGTTCCCGTGACCGCGACCCGCTACCAGGCGACCATCCACGACTTCGTCATGCTCAACGCGCTGTCGGCAACCGATGCGGCCCGCACGGCGGTCGCCCAGGCCGTAGCCACCCTCCGCCAGGCGCTTGGCACCGATATCTGACTCCAGGCGGGGGCCTGCGACGCCGTCGCGGTTTGCCACAGCAAGCGTTGCCTCACACAACCATCACTCGGCGTTGCCGCTCCGAGAGACCAAGCGAACACGGGACGGGGCCTCGCACGGCATGGCCGGCATGGCGGTGCTGCGGATGCCCGGCCGACAGTCCATCCAGCAGTCGCGCAACCGCCCTGGTCTCGTCGGGCACCGGGACCCGGACGTTCATGTCGCTACCGGCCACGGCGCCGCAACACCCGGCCGGAGGCGGCCACGGACCCGGCCGACGGTGACCAGACCACCGGGGAGGACAGCCGGCCGTCGCCGGCGACCGCAGGTCGCGCCGGCGGAGCGGGCTTGGTCCTCCGCAGCACCACATCCCGCGTCCATGTATTCTCCTAGTGCAAACGACGGTATGAACTAGTTCAAAGGTCTCTGAATATTTCTGTCTCGCTCTCCACTGCCGATGCGTACGCGGCCGCCGGCCGCACCGTGCCGACCCGGGGCCGAGGACGGACCTGCTGCGACCACGACCTGGTGCCCTCGATCCCCGATGCGGACCGCCTCCGCCGCGTTGCTCCCGTCCGCGACGACGCGGCGGCCGCGCCGCCGGTCCTTCACGCCGGCGCCGGTGAACGGCTCTGCGTGCACGGCCCCACCGGTTCCCCTCCGCCGGGCAGCACCGGAAGGGAGGCCGGGCTCCGCAGGCCGGGCCCGCCGGCGAGAGCCGGCACCCATCGGGCACCCGGGGTTGTCTGCGACCTCGACATGCCGGTCACCGGCCCAGGCCACCACGCCGGACGCTGACCGTAGTCCGCACACAGGCCCCGCCCCTGGCCGGCGAACGGCCGGCTGCGGCCGCACACCACGTCGGCCGGCACGCTCAACCGGCCCCGCCCGCCGTACCCCCGTCCAGGCGCTGCACGCCGGCCCCCGCGCCGGGCGCCGCCGGGCGGGCAGCCCTGCCCCATGCCCATCCCCTGGCTCACGAGAAGAAACGGAAGCAAGCAGTGATCGGTAGTGACTCTTCCCAGCGCGATACGGCCCATGCGCTGATCGGTCGAGACCGCGATCTGCACACGATCCGTGAGCTCGCGGGCCTGGGCACCGGAGGCGGAGCATTGCTGGTCTCGGGGGATGCCGGGGTCGGGAAGACAGCAGTGCTGGACGCCGTCGCGGCGGGAGCCCGCGCCGAGGGCGCCCGGGTACTGCGAGCCGCCGGTGTGGAGTTCGAGGCGAACTGCAGTTACTCGGGTCTCAACCAGGTCCTGTTTCCCTTCCAGCGCGAGATCGAGGATCTGGAGGTGCCCTTCCGTGACGCCCTGCGCGTGGCACTCGGCTTCGAAAGCGGCTCACCGCCCCAGATGCTGATGGTCTCCAACGCCGTGCTGCTCCTGCTGCGGACGGTCGCGGCCGGAGATCCGCTCGTCCTGGTGATCGACGACCTGCCCTGGCTGGACCAGGCCAGTGCGGCCGTCCTGGGCTTCGTCCGACGACGGGCGGCCGGCATCGGGGTGAGCTTTCTCGCCGCGTCACGTACCGGAGCGGCGAGCCTGAACGACTGCGGTGCCCTGCCCGAATACCGGCTGCAGCCGCTGGACGAGGAGTCGGCCGCCCGCCTGGTCGCCCACGCCTCCCCCCACCTGGTTCCCAGCGCCCGCCGGAGGCTGCTGACCGTGGCATGCGGCAATCCGCTCGCCTTGCTGGAACTGCCGTCCGCCCTGCCGGCCACGCCAGGGCCGGCAGTCGGCGACGTCCCGGCCGTACTGCCGCTCGGCCGGCGCCTGGAAACGGTGTTCGGCTCCCGCGTCACCAGCCTGCCCCAGCCCACCCAGCGCCTGCTGCTGCTCGCCGCGCTGGAAGGCGTCGGCGACCTCGGCGTCCTGCAGGCCGCCTCCCGGCAGACCGATGACGGCTACGACCTGGAAGACCTCGGCCCCGCCGAACGCGACCAGCTGGTCTACATCGACGAGGACGCACGACGGCTGAGGTTCCGCCACCCCCTCATCCGCTCGGCCGTGGTGGAGAACTCCACCAGCAGCCGGCGGCGCGCGGTCCACACCGCCCTGGCCCAGGTCCTGGTGGACCAGCCCGAGCGCCGGGCCTGGCACCTGGGCGAGGCCACCTTGGAGCCCGACGAGAACGTCGCCGCCCTGCTGGAAGACGCGGCGCGCCTCACGCTGCGCTGCGGCGACGCCATCGGCGGCATGCGCACCCTGCTCCGGGCCGCGGACCTCACACCGCCCGGAGCCGGCCGCAGCCGCCGCCTCGCCACCGCCGCCTACATCGGCGCCGAGGCCACCGGGTCGCTGCACAGCGCCCAAAAACTCCTGGACGATGCACGGCACACGGCCGCGGACCCCAAGAGCTCCCTGCACTCGGCCGCGGCCGCCGCCGTTCTCATCCTCAACAGCGACAGCGACATCGACACCGCGCACGCCCTGCTGGTCGACGCGATCGAAGCCGGAACCCACGAGTACGACGCCGCGGACAAGTCGCTCATCGACGCCCTGCACACCCTTGCCCTGGTGTGCTTCTTCGGCGCCCGGCCCGAACTGTGGCAGCCCTACCACCGCGCGCTGGACAAGCTGACCCCCAAGGCCCCGCCGGTGCTGTCCGCACTGGCCAAGACCTTCTCCGACCCCGCCCGCACAGGCGCCGCCGCCTCGGGCGAACTCGACGAACTGATAGCACAGCTGACCGACGTCACCGACCCCGTCCAACTCCAGCGAACCGGCTCGGCGACCCTGTACGTCGACCGCCTCGGCGACGTCCGCGAAGCACAGTGGCGCATGGTCCGCATGGGACGAGACGGCGGCCCGGCACGCCGGCACATGGCCGGACTCATCCACCTCACCCTGGACGACTACCTCACCGGGATGTGGGACGAGGCAGCGCAACTCGCCGAAGAAGGCGTCCAGTTGTGCACCACCCACGGCTACACAGGATTCGCCTGGTACTTCCACTACGCCCAGGCCCTCCTGGCCGCCGCCACCGGCGAGGCCGACCGCGCCGACGCGGCAGCCGAGCAGGTCATCCACTGGGCGACCCGCCGCAAGGCGTTCGGCGCCGCCCACTACGCGCACCACGCCGCAGGGCTGGCGGCCCTGGGACGCGGTGACTTCGCCGACGCCTACGAGCACGCCACCGCCATCAGCCCCGCCGGCCACCTCGCCTCACACGCCCCGCACGCACTGTGGGCAACGATGGACCTGGTCGAGGCAGCCATGCGAACCAACCGGCACCAAGAGGCAGCCGCCCACGCCCAGGCCATGCGGGACGCCGGCATCACCGAACTGTCCTCACGCCACGCCCTGCTCACCCACGCCTGCACCGCCCTGACCACCACCGACGACAACCAGGCCCTGCAGCTGTTCACCCACGCCCTCGACGTACCCGGCGCCGGGCGGTGGACCTTCGACTACGCCCGCGTCCAGCTCGCCCACGGTGAGCGGCTGCGGCGCGTGCGGGCCACCACCGAATCCAGGGGGCCGCTGGCAGCAGCACTGTCCGCCTTCCAGCACCTGGGGGCCACTCCCTGGACGGAGCGCGCCGAGAGCGAACTACGCGCCGCCGGCGCAGCCAAGCGGCGGCCCGGCACCACCACACCGCACACGCTCACCCCCCAGGAACTGGAGATAGCCCGGCTGGCGGCCTCGGGCCTGACCAACAAGCAGATAGCCGAGCGCCTGTTCCTCTCCCACCGCACCGTGGGCGCCCACCTCTACCAGATCTACCCCAAGCTGGGCATCACCTCCCGAGGCATGCTCCGCGACGCCCTCGAGGCCTGACCCCCCTCGTCCTCTGCCTCCGCACACCACCCGAGCAGCAAACGGCAGGGCGGGCCCTGTCACTTCACCTCAGAAGGACCCAGCACGTGAGCACACTTCCCACCCTCGTCCTGGTCCACGGCGCCTGGCACGGCACCTGGTGCTGGCAGCCGCTGGCCGAGCAGCTCCCCGACCTCGACGTACGCACGGTCGCCCTGCCCAGCAGCGGACCGGACCCGGCAGCACTGGGAGGCCTGTACGACGATGCGGAGGCGGTAGCCAAGGCCATCGCGGTCGTCGGCGGACCGACCGTGGTGGTCGGCCACTCCTACGGAGGATGCCCCGTCACCGAAGCCGCCGCGGCAGCCGGCAACGTCGAGCACATGATCTACCTCAGCGCCCTGATGCAGGACACCGGCGACTCGGTCCTGTCCCTGACCGGCGGCGTCTACCCGCCCTACTGGGACGTGCACGAGGACCCCCAGGGCCACGCCGGCCACGGCTACTTCGAAGCGGCCCAGGCTTCGCACGTGCTCTACAGCGACGTCGAACCCCACCTGGCACAACAAGCCGCCGCCAGACTCGCCCGCCAGTCCCTCGCCTCGGTCACCCAGCCCCTCACCCGGGCCGCCTGGCGCACCGTACCCAGCACCTACATCCTGTGCGAACAGGACCTGGCCATCCCGCTACCGCTCCAGCAAACCATGGCCACCCGTGCCCAGCGCACCGTCCGCCTGCACTCCGGGCACAGCCCGTTCCTCTCCCAGCCGGCCGAACTGGCCCGCATTCTCCGCCACGAACTCGCCCACCGGCCACCGCAGTAGTGGGCACCTGCGGTCCGGCAGACTCCGGCCGCCGTACCCGGCGATCTGGTCTGCGCAGGTCCGCACTTCCCCACGTCGCAACTATTCGGCCGGGTGTCACTCCACCCCGGTTTCCTCTTCCGGCCCTGCGAACTGGCGGTGTCTGCCGCCTCCTTCACGGTCCAGCGCTGCACGTGGGAATCGGCTGACCGGGCAGGTTCAAGCGCCCTGTCGAGCAGGTCCTCGTACCGTCACACTGGGTGTGTGAGCGAGTGATGGAGCATGCTGGCCGCGCCAGGCGGAGCGGTGGCGACCACGCTGATCGGTGTCTTCGTCGGCAGTGTCAGCAGGCGCGCTCAGGACCGGCACTGGGTCCGTGAACAGCAAGCGGCTGTTTGCGCACGGGTGCTGCGGGAGTCGTCAACGGTGCTGGTGGATCTCAGCGACATGGAGTCCTCCCGTCCCGAAAGCATCCCGCAAGGTGTGGTCGTGGCGACCAGCATCGACTGGCGGCCGTGGAACGAGGCACTGAGCATGGTGAACCTCGTCGCCGACAAGGACATCGCAGAGGCGGCCCATGCCCTGGACGAGCAGATCTGGCGCGTCCACATCGCCGTCAAACGCGGCCTGGCCCCCGATGAGGACTGGTTCGCACTGCGCTCGCGCATCATTGCCGCACAAGGCGACTTCATCACCGTTTCCCGCCGCAGACTGCCCCTGACAGGGGACCCACTCCCCCGGCTGTCCGGCAGGCCGGCCCCAGACGTCTGGACCCCATAGGCCGCACAGCCGGGGCCGACCGGCGCCAGCCGTACCCGCCCGATCGGGAGGTACAGCCTCGGCGGTGGTGACGGAGTCCTATCAGCGTCGGAAGTGAGGCTTGCGGTGAGCACCGCACCGGGCGATGTCCAGAACATGGAACGACGTCAGAGGTGTGCCGCTATTCCAGAATCCGAGCAGGTCGGTGCCGATGAGCTTCAACTGCCGCTTGCTCGCAAACGTGCAGGCCGGAGAATTATATGTGCAGGAAGCGGCGAAGACCGGCAAAGTCTGGCCCGTATTCGGCGCGGGTGGTGCCGTTGAACGTCTGGACGTCCCGGCTGCCGACCGAACGATGCCGGGCGTAACGCACGCACTAGATCACCAGTCTCCCGCCATCGGGCAGGTAGCCGATGACGTCGCCGCCCAGGCCGCCGGCGCCGCCTGCCCGGCGGACATCGGTGCAGCCATCCCGGCTGTACAGCATGGGCACGTACTCCTCGAATTCCTGGTCGGTCATCCCCCAGACAGCGTCCAGCGACTGAACGGCTTGTAACTGTGCCTGTTCTGCCAGTCGGATCCGCTCGGCAGGAGCCTCGCGGCGGCCGGCCCGCACCAGCCGCGCCGCCACCACAACCATGACCCACCCCCTCCCCCATTGCGGTCCCGGCCTACCCCAGGAGGACCGCGCCGACCACGGCCTCGACAGGGCCGGCTCCGCCGCCAGGAGACGCTCGTGCTGCCATCACGCGCACTTGCAAGAGGCGCAGACCCCTGCGCAGGCGCCGGCCAATCCCCTGGATGGTCACGCGCCCCAGTGCCCACGTTCGTCCGTCCGGCCACGAAACGGAGGCCGCCCCCACAACTCCGCGCAATTCCACGTGCCTTCGTGGCACCGGCGTCGTTGTAAAGGAGACCTCGAATAGTGACGGGGATCCAGTACCCCCAAGGGCACCGGTCACACTGCTCGACGGCTTCCTCGCCGCTCTACAGAGGCCCAACAAGGCTGCCACAAGAGGCTCGATACGCGCTGCCGGCACGCAACAACAACACACATTGACTCACGGGTAGGTACCATCCGGCAGCACCACCCCATACACACGAGGAGTGTCGTGACCGACAACAACACCATTCAGGACCGGTATGCGACGCGTCTCGCAGAGGACCTGGACAACAACGCCGGCGAACAGGAAAAGGTCCGCACGCAACTCGCGGAACTCCAGAACAGGCTGGCTCAGCTCGAGCAGGAGCAGGCGTGGCTGACCCAACTGCAAGGAACCGTGGCCGGCGCCTCAAGCGTGGTCGTGGAGGAAGAACCGGCAGGTGAAGCGTCTGCAGACAAGGCCGAAGAGCCGAAGGTGACGCCCACCGCCCAGCCAGTGCCCCGTCCGCGCGGGCGAAAGAAGGCGGCCGGTGAGCCAGCGCCCCGAAAGGCCGGTAAGAAGACGCCTGCCCCCAAGTCGGCCGGGAAGCCGAAGCCCGGCAGCTCACCGTCGAGCATGGAGCCGACGCTGCGCAGCCTGGTCGCGGACATACTGGCGGGAAGCAGCGAACCGCGCATGGTCAGTGAGTTCGTCGACGCCCTGGCCAAGCAGCACCCTCAGCGCGCCACGCCGAGCGCCCCGGTCGTGCGTAACACCCTGGAGGCGCTGGTGGCCAAGGGCCTCGCCGAACGCGCCCGCCGGCAGGGCAGCGTCTTCTACACCCCCATCACACCCCCGGCCACCGACGCCGCTCACGCGGCGGTCGCGTCCGGGGCCGCAGAACCCGTCCCGGCAACAGGCTGACCTCAAACGCGTGTGGCAGGAGGTCGCGGGCCTTCTGCCACGGGCTGGGGCGGCCGATCTTCTGCGGAGCACCGCCCTCCCCATCGAGGTTCACCCAGGAGAGCACCGCGAATCCGAGACCGTTCCCCATGCCCCGCGCTGCCGACCGCAAGGCCGCACGAAGATAAAGGTGTGCAATACAGCAAAAGCCGCAAAATGCAGCACTTGCCGCGGTACGGTGGAGATCTGTCCCAGCGCGCAGCCCGCGACCGGTTCTGGAGGGAGCCCGCATGGCAGATCGACTCGACGTGGCGTCGCTGGCTCCCGGCGATCGCGCGGACGCGATCCGTGAATTCTCGTGGGCCATCAACGGCCGTATAGAGGTGGACCTTCCCCCGGACCCGCATCTCCTGAGGGCCAGCGCAACCACCAACGCGGTGGGGTCGGTGAAAGTCTCGGAGATCGGCTGGAACGTGGCCCGCCTGCGCCGTGCTACTGCCTCGGTGGACGAGGACTTCGTGCCGCACGTTCTCGTCCATCTCCAGGAAGCGGGCGTCTCCGCCTTCCACCAGGGAGGAAGGCGGGGTGTGATCCGGGCGGGAGATCTCGCGGTGCTCGAGAACGCGAAGCCCTATGAGGTCTTTTTCCACGGCACGATGCATTCGGTCCTCGTGCGCGTTCCCACGCACCTCCTGGGGCTGCGGCCGTCCCTGCTCGACGAGGTCACAGCTGTACGACTGAGTTCGCAGCGCCCCGTCGTGGGTGCCACAGCAGCGCTTTTCACCCGGTTGGCCCGCAACCAGGCCGCTGTCGGCGAGGCTGAGGCCGCCCTGTTCGCGCAGCCCTGTGTCGACCTGATAAGGGCTGTGGTCAGCATGATCCCGGGCCGTGACGATCTGGCCGGAGCACCTCTGAACAGCACACTGCTGTTCCGTGTTCAGGAATACGTCCGCCTCCATCTGGCAGAACCCGACCTGACTGCGGCACGTATCGCCGCCGAGCATCACGTTTCCGTACGGCAGCTCTACCTGACCCTGTCCCGAGCGGGAATCAGCCTCGGCGAGTGGATACGGACGCAGCGCCTTGAAGAGTGCAGGAGAGAACTCGCATCGTCGGTGCATCAGTTCATGACGATTGAGGCGATCGCCCACCGGTGGGGGTTCGCCAGCGCACCCCACTTCAGTCGGGTGTTCAAGGCGGCGTACGGTGTGAGCCCCCGCGAGTTGCGGTGGCAACCATGCGACAGGCAGAGCGGGCATTCACCGGCAACGGGGCCTTCCCGCCCGGGCACTTCGGCCTCATCTCGCGGACCGTAACTGGGCACGGCCGGCGGCGGAGAACGAGCCGCCCGCTGGAGCAGCCCGAAGCCACCAGGCACCCGCCCTGAAGGCCCGGGCACGTCGAGCGGACAAAGCGCGGCGCTGCCGCCTCTTTCACAGTAGGCAGCACACGGGTCGTCGCCTTGCCTGTGCGTGCACGATCTCTCCTTGCCCTTTCGTGCACGACATCAGCTCCGGTTCCCGCCCCAAGGAACCGGCCGCCGGAGTCCGGCCCATTTCTGCCGGCGGCACGTACCGCCGGCACCCGCGGGCCACGAGGATGAATACGCGCAACCTCGCTCAGCGCGATACCGAAATTACAGAGCGTGTCCTCCCCGCCTCCCGTCACGGCCGTGCGATCGAGGGGGCTCCGGCCAGGGCGGGTTACGTCCACGGAACGTGCAACGACCTTCGGAGTCGCACACGGCTGCACGGCGGGAATCCCGCACTATCCGGTTCGCACAGCTGCGGATATCCCACGGACCTGCCCGGACGGCCGCCGGCGATCGCAGGGGGAAATTACGGTGGCCGCAGAGACCAGATGCCTTCAGTGCCGTTCAGGAGGACATCGTGATCGAAGCATTCTGCACGGACATCCAACCGCCCGCCGAGCGGGACGAGTACTGGAGGGACGCCGTACGCAGGGCGTTCATTCGCCTGGAGATCCGCACCCAGGGGCCGGCCGAGCTCCACGGGGCGATACGCCGGGCCTGCGTCGCCGGCGTCCAAGCGGGCTTCCTCGAGGCGAGCCCGCAACGGATGGCGCGTACCGCCCCGCTCATCGCCGCCGACGGCGACGGCGACGGCGACGGCTCGCTGATCGTGAGCCTGCAACACACCGGCGGCAGCGTCGCGGCCCAGGACGGCCGCGAGACACCGGTGGCCGCCGGCGAACTCGTGATCCTCGACAGCCGCAGGCCGTACGTCCTGGACTTCGCCGGCCCCGTGCGGCAGCACGTGGCCACGGTCCCACGGCAGCTGCTGGACCTCCCCGACTCGCTCCTGCGCCTGGCCACCGGCCGCACCTACTCACCCGGCCACGGGATCGGCGGGATCCTCGCCTCATACGTCGACGGGCTCGTGACGACCACGGAACACTGCATCTGCGCACAGGACGCGAAACGCTTCCTGCGCCAGGGCGTCATCGACGTGCTCACCGCCCTGATCGCCCTGGAAGGCACCTCAGGGGAGCAGGCCACGGTGGAGCGGGCCCTGCTGCAGCGCGTCCGCGCCTACATCCGCACCCACCTGGACGACCCCGCCCTCTCCCCCGCGACGGTCGCGGTCGCGCACCACATCTCCGTCCGCTACCTGTACCAGCTCTTCCAGGACGAGCCCATGACCGTCGTCCGATGGATCCAGCGCCTGAGGCTGGAGGCCTGCCGCAGGGACCTCGTACGGCCGGAACTCGCAGGACAGACGGTGGCGGCGATCGCACACCGGTGGGGCTTCGCCAGCCACGCGCACTTCAGCCGCACCTTCCGGGCGGTCTACGGTCTCTCCCCGGCGGAGTGGCGGCAGGCCGGCATCCCGCAGGCCGTACCCCAGCAGACAACCGGCCAACCAGCCCGTCAATCCGACAAGTGACAAACCCGCGGTCACCCGTGGTGCCCAGCCCGTCCTCACCCGACCTGATCTGCCGCGGGGTTGGCGCAGGAGGCAGCGGAGGTGCACCAGGAGGCGGTGCCTGTGCAGGACGGGGCGGCAACCGGCGCGAAGGCCGTCCGGCCCGGCTCAGCCCGCAACGGCGACCGGATCGCCGGTTGGCCACAGATGTGACGCCGGAGAGGTTCCGCCGGGGTGTTCGTCGATCCATTCCAGGCCGCCGAGGTCGGGGTGCGCGCGCGGGTGACGGCGACGCAGTCGAGGCGGGCGTCGCCGTCGCCGATCAGGCCGGGCAAGGGGTTTGCGTGCCCGTCCTTTTCGTCGCTGTCCCTGGACGGGCAGAAGTCGTCGGCGATCTCGGCCCTGGGGCCATTCGCGGCCCTTGAATGTGCGCGCGGGGGCCATCGTCACCTGCGCGTCCTGCACACCAGCCAGGCGGTTGACCGCGGCCAGGACGGCATCCGTGCCGTGGTGATCGACAAGGCCGGCCAGGGGCTCCAGGTCACCACCGGCGGGGTCGCGCTCGATGTGTTCCCTGCAGCCGGCGCAGGAGGTGAACAGCACCAACTCGGGATGGGAGGTGCGGCGTCCGTCTTCCAGGGCGCGTGACGCCGGCGCCAGGGCACGCAGGGGCGGCGGCAGGAACGCGATCCAGCGCGAGATCATCTCCTGGATCGGGCCCGGAACGCCGCGCGTGCGCAGGTGAGGCCCGCCGGGCCGCGGCGGGCAATGCGACTTTCGGCAGTGTTGGCTGGCTCCGATTCTTCGTATCGTCGCATCCGTGAGGCGACGGATCATGACGGTTGTTCGCGGGATGGAGCTTGCGCTGCTCGCCGCTGCAGCGGGCACGGCGGGTCTGAGCGTGGTGAGTCTGTGGTGGGTGCCGGTCACGGTCGTGCTGTCGTGGGCGGCAGGATGTCTGCCGCGGTCGGTCCGCACAGCGGCGGGCGTGCTGACCGCGGCGATCGCGACCGGAGCGGTGGCCGTCTGGGCGGTGCCGTCGTGGATCACGCTCGGCGATCGGTTCGTCCTGGTGCTCGTGGGCGCGGCGGTGCTGCCGTGGTTCGCGGGCCGTTTCCGGCATCAGTACCGCGCGCTGGTGCGCAACGGTTGGGAACGCGCGGAGCAGTTGGAGCGGGAGCAGGAACTCATCGCCGAGCAGGCTCGGTTGCAGGAACGCGCCCGGATCGCACAGGACATGCACGACCTCCTCGGACACGACCTCAGCCTGATCGCCCTGTCGGCCGGCGCCCTGAAGCTGGCGCCCGGCCTGTCGGCGGAGCACCGGGACACTGCCGGCGAGATCCGGACCAGGGCCGGTGCCGCAGTGGATCGCCTGGGCGAGGTCATCGGCATCCTCCGGCAGATCGAAACGCCCTCTTCCCACGACGGCGTGGCGGACCTGGTCGACGGTGCGGCCGCCGCGGGGCTGGCGGTCACGCTGCTCACCGAGGGCGAGTGCGCGCAGCCGTCTCCCGTGGCCGAGCGGGCCGTGCACCGGGTCGTGCAGGAGGCACTCACCAATGCCGCCAAGCACGCGCCCAAAGCGGCCGTGACCGTGGTGATCCGGCACTCGGGTGCGGGAACGGAGGTCCGCGTGGACAACGATCGCGCTCCGAGTGCCACTACCGGCGCCCCCGGTGGTGGGCGCGGACTGATCGGCCTGGACGAACGGGTCCGGCTGGCAGGCGGGTCGATCACCTACGGCCCCCGTGAGGGGGGATTCACGGTCGTCGCCCGCATCCCTCATGGCCCGGGTGGTGTTCCGGCGGCGGCCGCCGCGACAAGCGGCCGCACAGGAGTGCCACAGGAACAGCGGCGCGCGCGCAGGCGTGTGCGCCGCACCGCGCGTGCCGCCGTGCTGGTGCCCGTCACCGCCGTCGCCCTGCTCGGTGTCGGCCTGCGGGGGTGGGACCTGATCCTGGTCCGTGCGTCGGTGGTGGCGCCAAAGACCTACGCCCGCATCCACCTCGGGCAGAGCCGCGCTGAACTGGCGGGCCTGCTCCCCGAAGAACAGGCCCCGCATCATGCGGCTGACGGCGCCTCGCCGGGCCCCGGTACAGGATGCGAGTATTACGCGATGACGGCGAACCCCTTCGACGACGATTCGGGCGACTTGTACCGGCTGTGCTTCCGCGGGGACCGGCTCGTCTCGAAGCAGGTGGTCACCCAGTGATCCGGGTCCTGATCGCCGACGACGAGCCGTTGATCCGCCAGGGAGTCCGGGCCGTGCTGTCCACCGCGCCCGACCTCGTTGTGGTCGCCGAGGCCTGCGACGGCCACCAGGCGGTGGAGCTGGCCCAACTCCACCGCCCGGATGTGGTGGTCATGGACATCCGCATGCCGGGCGTGGACGGACTGCGTGCCACGGCGGAGATCCAGCGCACCGTCCCCACGACCGGTGTCGTCGTGCTGACCACGTTCGGACAGGACGAGTACATCCTCAAGTCCCTCACCGACGGCGCCGCCGGCTTCCTGATCAAGTCGGGCGAGCCCGAGGAGCTGATCGCCGGTGTCCGCGCCGTGGCGGACGGCGCGGCCTACCTGTCACCCAAGGTCGCGGCCCGGGTGATCGCCCACCTCACCACGCAGGACGCCGGCACGCGCTGCGAACGGCGTGCCACGGCCCGCCGCCGTGTCGAGGCGCTCACCCCCCGGGAACGCCAGGTACTGGCCTTCCTCGGCACCGGGCTGTCCAACGGCCAGATCGCGCGCCGCCTGGGCCTGGCCGAGGGAACGGTCAAGGCTCACGTCAGTTCCATCCTGGCCCGCCTGTGCGTGGACAACCGGGCGGCGGCGGCCGTGGTCGCCCACGAGGCCGGCATCGTTGCGGCGGCCGAGGCGATCCCGTAGCGCGGCGGCTGCCCGGACCCCTAGCGGGGTCGCCACGAGCACCGTCGCGCCGACCACGGTGGCACCGACCACGGCACCGGCCGCAGCGTCGTGCGGATAGTGCACGCCCGCCGCCACGCGAGCCACCGCCACCACGCCCGCGAGCGGAAGGACGACAGCCGCCCGTCGGGGACGGAGCAAGGCCAGGCCGACAGCCAGCCCGGCGGCCAATGTGGCGTGATTGCTGGGGAAGGACCAGTCACCCGCTCCGGGGCAGTCGGTCACCGCCCGGATTCCGGTCACGGCACGACACGGCCGCTCCTCGTCCACCACCAATTTCAGTGCCTCGCTGACGGCATAGGCGAGGACGGTGCCGGCCCCGACCAGTACCGCCCCGGCAGCGGTCCGGACGTCGCGACGTCGCACGGCGACCGACCAGACCCGGACGAGAAGCAGCCCCAGAACGATCAGGAGGCCGCCGGCGACCGGGACCACCATCGAGCCCATCCACGCCGGAGCCTTCCCGACGGCGTCGTTCACCGCCCGGTACAACGACACCGACGCACCGTCGGTCACCTCGACGGGTCCCGCATCGCCCAGCCCGCCCGGGTACAACAGGCCGACGATCACCACGCCGGCGGCCAGTACCGCCATCGAACCCACCACACGACGGCCGGAGCCGTACCGAGATCTCGATTCCATGGGGCCCGACGCTAGGCACGCAGCTCCGCGAACACCCGGGCCGGACGGCCCCCTTCGACCCCCGACGATCGTCATGCTTGACATCGGCAGCCGAAGACGACGATGCCCCCACCCGGCCCCGGCTCTCCCCATCGGCGAGGTGCCGGCCGCGTTACCGACCCGCGTCGTGGTGACAAGCCGGCCTGCGGCCGCGGCCGAGCACTGAAGGCCCACAGCGATGAAGGCGAGCAGTGGCTGAGCCCGGTACGGATTGCGCAGGGGCCCGGTTCAGGACCGTCCGCCCGTCCAGCCGCTTGCGCCCCCACGCGGCATGCGACAGCAACGGCCGCGCGAACTCCCACTCGGCATCCGACAGTTCATCGCGACCTATCACCGGACCGCGATCGGCCAGGCAAGATCGATTGACGACAGGCTCCCGTGGGCACCCAAGCCGGACACCGCAGTGACAGCCACGCCGAACCTCACGCGTGCGTCACCGGTCGTACTTGTCGGTGTACTGCGGCCCGTCCGTCTCGGCCTTGCATCCCTCACTGTTGGTGGGCATGCCGTGGGAGACCACGAGGGCGTAGGACTGCGGGACGAAGTCGCAGCCCTTGCCGGACCACTGGGACGCAAGGAACGTCCAGCCGACGGCAGCGGCGGCGAGTGTGTATTTCGTCTTGGCGTTCATACGAGATCACGCCTCGGTTACGTAGGGTAATCGTGACCCGACTGAGTGTTATGCGTAAGTATGAACGGATTGCGCTCATATGCGCACCCCGGCCTCGCGACGGACGCACCCCAGGGCAGTCAGCGCACGGGGCCCGGAAAGCCGTCGCCGCAGGTCAAGCCGCATGGCGGTGCCCGTTGGGGACGCCACCGAGGATGCGGGTGCGCAAGAGTCCGCGACCTTCGAACTCGTGCACGACCAAGGGCCGCCGGCCGGCACCGGGCGGTGGCCGGCCGCGGGCCCGGTAGGAGCGGTGCCCGCCACGCTGCTGCCGGCAGGCGGCCCGGACATGACGGGCGCGGGTCCCTGCCGTCATCAGACCACGGCCAGGAGCCTCACGGCGGCTGCCGGCGCAGCCGCCCGGGCGCGGCGCCACCGGTTGCCCCGTGGCCTTGGCGGCGGCGGTGCAGGCGGCGGCGTGGCGCCGGACGGCCGGGTCGGCGCCCACCGGCCGGTCCAGGGCATCACCGTCCACCGCGCCCCGCATGCGCCCGGTCGTCACGGCCCCCGGTATCGGCCGCCACCTGAGCAGATGACGGCCGATACCGGGGGCCGCCGGCCGTTCGCCCGCGGCCCTCGCGGGGTGGGACCGGCCCGGGCACGTGTGGTCAGCGGGTGACGCGCGGCGGGGTCGCGGTGCCATGCACCCGCTTGGCGTGCCTGGCGTACAGGCGCGGCGCAAGGAACGGCAGGATCAGCCGCGCGGGCGGCGGAGCCTCGGCGAGGACCGCTTTGATCACCTCGGGGTCGCCCTCGTACATCGCCATGCCGAAGGCGAGCGGCAGGGCCTTCTTCGGCACTTCGCTCATGCTGTGCTCGCCGAGCTGCTTCCACTCGGCCGCGGTGACGTACTTCTCGGCCAGGGGGAGGATGCGCTGCTCCTCCATCGTCATGTGCTCCAGCAGCGCGGCCAGCAGCCGGTCGAGCGCCTCCGCGAGCTCGTGCCCGCCGTGTGCGGTGGACCGCCACTGCGGCAGCAGGCGCAACGCCTGGCTGTTGGCGGCTTCGATGGTGTGGTGCTGCTCCTCCATCAGCGGCACGATGGCCTTGGCCTCGGCCCCGCCCCGCTGCTGCAGCAGCGGCCACAGGATCACGTCCTCGCCCTCGTGGTGGAAGTGCAGGAAGCCGCAGACGAGTTCGGCGTGGGCGCCGACGACCTCCGAGCGCCGGATGTCGTACGGCTCGACGTCCCGCACGAGTTGCGGGAGCAGGCCGAATTCACGCCGGATCATGGTGTGGGCCATGTACATGTCTCGCACATCGGCCATGGGTTCGTCGGTGCTCGGGTTCACGGGTCCTCGATCGCTGGTGGAACAGCCGACCTCTGCGGCCGGCGAGGAAAGCCTGATCGCACAGGACACCGGGTGTATAGAACCTCGGCGCCAGGAGGACCTGCCGGGCGGCGAAGGATCTGCGGCCGGCGTATGGTCCTGCCGCACCACCCTGGCTCTGGCCGGAGGCCGCCGCTGCCGGATCGGGTCGCCATGCATCCGGCACCCGTCGCAGATGCATCCTGCGGCGTCTGTCGATGTGCCTTCGCAGGCACAGCCGCCGCCCGCGGGCCGAACCGGCCACCCTACCGGCCGCGCCGTACGCCGCAAGCGGCCCGACCCGGGCTGTTGCGGCGTGCGACTGAGTGGCTGTTGTTGTTCCGAACTTGAGGAGTGCTGGTCGAACGGGAGTCAGCTGAACTCCCGACCCGACCGGTCCTCCCCCGCCGTCGTGACCTCCGCGTCCATCACATCGAGCGGCAGCATGACCGCGCGCACCGGGTGGACGTCACGTCGCCGAGGTGCCCGGCCGCACGGCGAGGCCAGAGCACCCACAGGCACGACGCGTGGCGTACCGCCACCACCAGCGCCCTCGCAGCAGTGCGCAGCTTGTCACCCGAGCGGTGGGCGGGAGGACGTCCGCAATGGCCAACCGGCGGCGACTGTGAAAATCGCTGTCCATCACCGGAGCACGGTGATAGACACCCGGCGTGGAGAAGAATCTTGAGTTCCCTGACCTGTTGCGACTGATCGATGAGCGGTCGACCGCCTTCCGCGCCGTGGTCGCCGCCGCGCCCGGTCTCGACGCGCAGGTGCCGACCTGCCCAGGGTGGACGCTGTTCGATCTGGTGAAGCACCTGGGTGGGGGAGACCGTTTCTGGGCCGCCATCGTCGGCGCGGGGTCTGCCGACGCTCCCCCGGCCGAGGCCGTCGCCGCGCGCGCCGCGCTGGAACTGCCGCAGGAGCGTGAGGCCCTGCTGGCCTGGCTGGACGCGTCGACGCAGCTTCTGCTGGGCGCCCTGCGCGCGGCGGGACCGGAGAGCGGTTGCTGGACGTGGTGGCCCGCGTCGCAGTCACCGCAGACCGCCGGCGGCACCGCCCGGCACCGGGTCCAGGAGACCGCGGTGCACACCTACGACGCCCAGCTCGCCGGGGGCGCTCCGCAGCCGCTGCCGGTCGAGTTGGCGCTCGACGGTGTGGAGGAGTTCCTGTTCACCGTCTGCGCAACGCCGAGTGCCTGGCCGCACAAGCCCACGGCCTTCGACTTCCACGCCGCCGAGGGCCGCTCCTGGCGCCTCACTGTCGACGGCGACGGCGCACGCACCACCCGCATCCCCGCGCCCACCGCCGCGACCGGCGAAGACTCGGACGCAGCCGACGCCTCCGTCCACGGCACGGCCAGTGAGCTGGTCCTCTACCTGTACGACCGGATCCAGGCGGACTCCTTGCACGTTGACGGAGACGCAGGGCTGCTCGACCTGCTCCGCGCCTGGGAGCCGGAAGAGAAGTAGGACGTAGCGGGGGCGGTTGACCGCGCCTCGACCCGGTTCGACACGACTCTTCGCCAGGTTCGTCAGCCGCGGCACCGGGCTCAAACCCGCGAGGCGGCCTCGGGGCGTCACCAAGCCGACCGTCTACCTGGATGGCAGTGCGCATTTGTCCGTCCCAGCGATCACGAGAAGCGACGCGACTGCCGTCGTCCCGATCTCGTCGAGAAGTCAGTCGATCGGGTGACTGCGGCGGCTGCCGTGCATGAGAGCCGGGCCACTTGGTAGCTCGAAGGGTGTCGAAGCCAACGTGCGGTCCAGGAGGCCCTGTTGCCGCATTTCTACGGCAACGCGGGAGTGGGGTCCACTTCAGCCGCTCTCGCGTGTGGCTGTCTGGTTCACAGGTTCGGGAACGCCAGAGACCACGGGGCGCGCGAGCGTCGGTATCCCACCGACATGTCGGACGCCGAGTGGGCGGTGGTCCGGCCACTGCTGCCGGTGCCGGGCTGGCTGCGGGGCCGGTGCGGGCAACCGGAGGCTTATTGCCACCGCGCGATGCCGGACGCGATCCGCTACCTGGTCGACAACGGCACGGAGTGGCGGGCCATGCCTGCCGACTTCCCACCGTGGGACCGGGTCTATGCGTTCTTCCGGCGCTGGCGCAACCACGATCTGGTCCGCGAGTTCCACAACCGGCTCCGCCGCCTGGTCCGCGAGCGGGCCGGGCCGGACGCGGAGCCGGGCGCGGGCGAGATCGACTCGCAGTCGGTCAAAGCGGACGCGGTCGTCGGCTCTGACAGCCGCGGCTTCGACGGCGGCAAGCTGATCAACGGGCGCAAGCGGCACGTCGTGGTCGACACCCTTGGCCTGCTGCTCGCGGTGATGGTCACCGCAGCGGATGTGGGCGACCGCGCCGCGGCCCAGGTCCTGCTCGCCCAGGTCACTGCCGCGCACCACCTACTGGCCCTGGTCTGGGCCGACGGCGGATACACCGGCAGCCTCGTCGAGTACTGCCTCGCGGCCCTCACCCTGGTCCTCGCCATCGTCAAACGCAGCGACGACATGCGCGGCTTCGTCGTGCTGCCCAACCGGTGGATCGTCGAGCGGTTCTTCGCCCACCTGCTGCGAAGTCGCCGTCTCGTGCGCGACTTCGAGCGTTCCATCACCAGCGCGGAGGCGATGGTCTACTGGTCGATGACGATGCCCATGACCCGCCGCGTTGCCCGGCCACGTCCTTCGCGAGCGTGAATCGGCCAGGTGCCGGCTCGATCAGCCAGCCGCGCGCCGTCAGCCGCTTGGCCTTCGATCGCAGTGCCTCCACCTTTCGCGGTACGGGGTCCAGGCCGAAGCAGGCGGCCATCTCCTGGCACGTCAACGCTCCTTGACCGAGTCGGTTACGGTCGCTGAGGGCCTGCAGGATGCGCTGGTATTCCATCGACAGCGCCGACCAGGCCAGCCCCGCGCGCCACACCGGCACCACTGTTTCCGGTTCGCCGCCTCCGCCGGTTCGGGCCGCGCCGGTTGCACACCGGGAGCCGGCAGACCCTCGGAGGCGGCGGGGCCGACGACGGTGTCGTTGCCCGGGGCCAGTACCTCGCCAACGCGTGAGCGGGCGATGACCCACTCGTTCCACTCCCGCTCAGCCACGGCCAGCTCCGCCTGGAGGCGGTCGGCCTTCTCCCGCAGATCGTCGCCACGACGGCGAGCGGTGAGCTCACGCTGTGCCAGCAGCCCCACGACCGACGGCATCCTCGACCTCCACCAAAGCAACGACACGACACGACTCCACTGCCACGAGACCGCCGACCCTATGCCTGACCAGCGAGAACGCAGTCCTCAAGCCCGGAAAGACGACAACCTCTTGAGGTCATCACTGAGCTCAGCGACCGGTCCACCCCACGGGCCCGGCCAGCACCCACCGCCGCAGCGATCTTGGGCAGACCCAGGCCCTGCACCGCCCCCTGCACAGGCGCCCGCCGCCGTCACCGCGACGTAGTCGCCGCCGGGCGGGGGCCAACGTGCCCGCATCCGCCGCGAGGAGGGCATCGGCTGGGACAGACGCCCTCTCGCAGTCGCAGCCTGAATTCCAGTGGGCCCAGGTGTCACCGCCGCCAGAACAGATGGTGCGTCACGCCGCTCGGGCTGGGCACGACCTCCAGGTGGAACCGGTCGAGCAGTTCCTCGGGAGACTTCCACAGGCGCAGCCCCACCCCGAGCTTCACCGGCGCGACCGCCACATGCAGGGTGTCGACGAGGCCGGCGTCAAGGAACGCCCGGATGGTGGTGACCCCGCCGCCAAGGCGCACGTCCTTGCCCTGCGCCGCTTCCCGCGCCCGTTCCAGGACCGTGGCCGGGTCGCCGTCGACGAAGTGGAACGTGGTGTCGGACAGCGTGAACGAAGGGCGCTGGTGGTGGGTCATGACGAACACCGGCGTACGGAACGGGGGCTCCTGCCCCCACCAGCCGCGCCACTCATGGTCGCTCCAGGGCCCGCGCTGGGGCCCGAACTTGTTGCGGCCCATGATCTCGGCGCCGATGTTGCGTGCGAAGTCCCGGGTGAAGTAGTCGTCCAGGCCCCGGCTGCCACCGGGGTCGGTGCGCATCGGCCAGCTCGCCGTCGCGCCGGCCCAGCCGAACAGCCTCTCGGGACGGTCACAGCCGAACGGCCGCTCCAGGCTCTGGTGCTCACCGGCACCGATCCCGTCACTGGAGACATTGAAGTTCATCACTCTCAGCAGCTGATCCACGATCTTCCTCGCCAGGTCCTGTTCGTCGTCATCGTGCGGCAGGCCGCCCCACACGAAGACGTCGAACACGAAGCGGCCGGATCGACAGCAGCCCGCAACCTTTTTCGGGGGCTGCGTCAGGACGCATCCCCCTGCGATGCGGCGCATGCCACCAGCTTCGCGTGCTCTGCGACGGACAGCACCGGCGGTACAGGGTTCGCCACGGTTGCAGCCGTGGGCAGCCGGCGCTGGACGCCCCGCCGCGAACACCCACAAGCGGGAACACCGCCCCACCATCCCGCCATACGCCACATCTGGCACCAGATCAGGCACGACCCGACGGGACGCCGTTGGGGGTGCCCCGGCCGAGTCCAATCAGTAACTCTTAATTTAGGAATTATTATTGACGCGCGCCGGTAACCGCTGCAGGATCCCTGGAAACAAGATCGCAACAGGCGCGCGGGCATGGAGCGGTCCGGGAACCGGCCGCCGCACCCTCGACGAGAGGGGCGGCGCCCCGGGCTCACGGCCAGGACGGGCCGGCACGCCTGATCGATCGGACAGCGAAGGATCCGATGTGAAACGACATCTCACCGCCCTCCTCGCCCTGGTGACCGGCGCGCTGGCCGCGGCCGTGCCGGCGTCCGCCCAGGCGGCCCCGGCCGTCGCCGGCACAGCCGTCACGGCGCCGGCATCCGCGCAGGTGCTCAGCCCGACGCCGTACATGGGCTGGAACACCTACTACGCGTTCGGTGGCGATCCCACCGAGGCCGAGATCAAGTCGACGGCCGACTTCCTGGTCAGCAGCGGCCTGCGCAAGGCCGGCTACGAGTACGTGTGGATCGACGGCAACTGGGCGGCGCCGACCCCGCGCAGCGCGGCCGGCGACCTGACGCCCAACCCCGCCCAGTTCCCGAACGGGCTGGCGCCGCTGGTCGACTACATCCACTCCAAGGGCCTGAAGGCCGGCATCTACACCGACGCCGGCCCGTACATCCCCGGCAAGTGCGGACTGGGCAGCGGCGGCTACTACCAGCGTGACGCGGACCAGTTCGCGGCCTGGAAGTTCGACGCGGTCAAGGTGGACTACCTCTGCGGCATCGCCGCGGACCTCGACCCGAAGACCGTCTACACCGAGTTCGCGCAGGCGTTGCGGAACAACGCCGGCAAGCGCCCCATGATCTTCAACCTCTGCAACCCGGTGACCTCCCCGGACTGGGGCAACTACCCCGAAGAGCAGCAGTCGACGTACTCCTGGAGCTACGCGCCGAAGATCGCACAGTCCTGGCGGACCTACACGGACGTGGGCTTCGTCGACGAGATCAAGTTCAAGGACGTGCTGCGCAACTACGACGCGAACGCGCGGCACCCCGAAGCCGCGGGTCCCGGGCACTTCAACGACCCGGACTACCTCGGGCCCGAACACGGAATGTCCGACGAGGAGTTCCGTACCCAGATGACGCTCTGGTCGGTGGCGGCTGCCCCCCTGGTGATCGGCAGCGATGTCACCAAGCTGGGCAAGACCTCGCTCAGCACCCTCTCCGACCCCGATGTGCTCGCGATCAACCAGGACCCTGCCGTCGTCCAGGCCGTCCGCGTCGGCCCCGCCGGCACGACCGAGACCTGGGTGAAGCGACTGGCCAACGGTGACCGTGCCGTGGTGCTGCTGAACCGGGGCGACAGCCCGGCGACGCTGACCACGAAGGCGTCGTCGGTCGGACTGTCCGGGGACCGGTTCACCCTGAAGAACGCCTGGACCGACCAGGTCACCGAGAGCGCCGGCACCATCAGTGCCGCCGTCCCCGCCCACGGCGCGGCCCTGTTCCGGGTCAGCCGGGCCACGGGCAAGCCTGGTGTCCCGCACGTGGTGGCCGGTCTGCCGCAGGTCACCCAGGTCGGCGGCGACACCGTGCCGGCAGGGACCGCCCCGATGGTCGCCGGTGGCGACCAGGCCCGGGTCGAGGTCACCGTCCGCAACGACGGCGCGCAGCCGGTCTTCACCCCGCGGACCGAGCTGACGGTGCCCGCCGGCTGGACGGCCCGTCCGCTCGGCACGGCGCCGAAGCTGCTGGACTCCAACCGTTCGGTGACCTTCGCCTTCACCGTGACCCTGCCGGCCACCGCCGCGCCGGGCAGCACCGCGCTGACCGCCACCACGTCGTACGAGGTGATCGGCGACAAGCGGCTGCGGCAGGAGACGACCGCGCCCGTCGTGGTGGCACCGGCCGCACCGGACGGCGACGTCGTGCTGTCCCACCACCAGTGGATCAGCGCCACCAGCGGATGGATGAGCCCCACCGTCGACCTGAGCGTCGGCGGCTGGTCCCCGATCAGCATGCTCGGCCAGGTCCACCCGACCGGTATCGGGGTCGCCTCGCCCTCCACCATCCGCTACTACCTCGGCGACCAGTGCAGCCGGCTCACCACCACCGTCGGCATCGACGACGCGGTGCGCAACGTCGGCCCGGAAGGCGGTACGTCGACCTTCCAGGTCATCGGTGACGGCAAGGTGCTGTTCGACAGCGGTGTCCTGACCCGCGACGACACCCGCCAGGCCGACGTCGACCTGACCGGCGTCCGGGTCCTCGACCTCGTGGTCGGCGACGCCGGCGACGGTGGCTACAACGACCGTGCCAACTGGGCCGGCCTGAACGCCACCTGCTGAACCCCAAACAGCCACACGGCACCATGACGCCGTGGCGCGCGGTCCGCGCGCCACGGCGTCATGCCGTCATGCCGGCCCGGGACAAGGCGCTTGTCAACCTGGCCTCTGGGACACCTCGTACAAGGGAACTCAGAGCGGAGCCGTGGTATGGGATCCCGCTGACAGCCAACGTGAACCACGCCCGCAGTCCCGCCGCCGGAGGCAATGGGGGTGCGGGCGCAACGGCCGTGACAGCGGTTCGTGCAGGCCGTCGTAAGCGCCGGTGAGCCATACGGTAGCGCCGACCACCCGCCACGGTGGTGCCGAGCAGGGAGCGTGGGGCGAGCAGGATGCCCCCAGGCACACGCCCGCGGCGTACGAGGAGACCGTTCTTCTCGTACACGACTGCGGCAGCTTCGGGCATGCCGCCTGGCAATACACATGTCGCAGGGCTCCGCGCAGTGGCCCGTCCCGGCACGGCTGTAGTTGATCGGGCGCCGGTTGACAGCGATGGTCTTGGCAGCCACGTCGCGAGGTGCCGCTCCGTCACAGTTGGAGAGGCCGTTCCGGCCGCCCTGGCAGGTACACCGGGCCTCGGGCGAGTCTGTCGACCGCAACGGTCCAGGCGGCCTCGCGACGGCGGTGTCGGCAAGGTGGGCGTTGCCGCCGTCGACGATGACGTCACCGCAACTGGCACGGGCGCGCACAACCCGCTGATCACGTCTGCACCGACGACCAACGGAGGAGTGTCGGCCACCGGTCAGGCGGCCGAGGCTCGTTCGCCACCGCTGGCATCGGTGATGGTGAGCACACGGCGTCGGTGAGATGCGCGCCCACGACGTAGCGCGTATCGGCTTTGCTGATCGGTCGTACGAAACGTTGTGGGGCCCGGGACATTCGGGCCCCACAACGCATCCGCACCGGTGACCACCGCGTGCGCCGGCGAGATTGCTCAGGTCGGGCGAAGATCAGCGCGAGCAGGGTCAGGCCGACGACGACGATCTGCATGGCGATGAAGCACCCAGCCGGGAGCGATGCCCGCGTAGGTCGGAGAACGCGCGGCCGATGGTGACCGCGGGGTTCGCGAAGGAAGTGGAGGCTCTCGGCGACGTGCCTTGCAGCTGCGCGGCTACGGTTTCGGCTGTGCTCTTCTGGGCGCAGCGGCATTGCCCATCACCCGGTACATGCCGATGGAGTCGTGCGTGGTGGTGGCGGCGAAGCCGAACTTTTCGTAGAGGTGGCGGGCGGGGCCGTCCGCGATCAGCGAGATGTAGGCGGTGGCGGGGGCCCTGCGATCCAGTTCGTCGGTGAGAGCGGCCATGATGCGCCTGCCGAGGCCACGTCCTTGGTGTTCGGGGTGAACGCAGACGTCGACGATCTGGAACGCGGTGCCGCCGTCACCGATGATGCGGCCCATGCCGATGGGTTGCTCCTCATGGTGGACGAGTACGCCGTACCAGGTGTTGGGCAGGGCAAGCTCAACCGCCTCGGGGGCTTTATCGGAGAGGCCGGCCTCGGTGCGCAGCCGGCGGAAGACCTCGACGGAGGGCACACCCGGGCTCAGCTCGTAAGGGTCGTACACGCTGGTCTCCTTTCTGGTGCGGGCGGGTGTCGGCTTTGGCCTACTGGTTCTTGGCTGGGATCAGCCACAGGGCGATGACGGCGGAGGCTGCGGCCATGCCGGTGGCGGCGAGGAACGCGTTGTCGAAGCCGGAGGCGGCTTGCACGCCGGTGCGGACGGCGATGCTCGTGGCGGCGGCGGTGGAGGCGGCCGCGGCTCCGACCGAGGCGCCGAACTCGTGGAAGGTGCTGACGATGCCTGACGTGACCCCGGCCTCGCGGGGTGCGACGCTGGCGAGCGCGGTGGAGGAGGCGACGACGAACAGCGCACCCAGTCCCGCCGCGGCCACGCTCACCCCGGTGACCATCGCGGTGGTCCCGGACCAGAGCACCGGTACGAGGAACCCCGCCGCTGCCACGGCCAGGGCGGCCACAGCCAGCAGTCGTGCTCCCATCCGGCCGATCAGGGTGCCGGCGACGGTGGCGGCGGCCATGGTCAGCAGTGCCACCGGCAGGAACAGCACGCCGGTCATCAGGGCGCCGTGGCCTTGGCGGTCCTGGAGGTAGAAGGAGCCGAGGAAGAAGACCCCCACCATCAGCGCGGTGGCGACGGCGATCACGAAGGTGCCCGCCACGACCGGGCGCCGGCCGAGCAGGCGCAGGTCCATCAGCGGTGCGCCTGCCCGGCGTTGCCAGGTGGCGAAGGCGGCGTAGGCGGCTGCTGCGGCGGCGATGAGGAGGACGGTGGCGGCGTTGACCCAGCCGTGGTCGCCGGCACGAATGAGGGCGTAGATGAGGGCGCCGGTCGCGGCGGCCACCAGGGCGGCGCCGGGTATGTCGAGAGGGCCGGTGGCCGCACAGGGCAGGTGGGGCAGGAGCCGGGCGAGCAAGACGAAGACGATCAGGCCGACGGGGACGTTGACGAAGAAGACCCAGGCCCAGCCAGGGCCTGCGGTGATCAGTCCGCCCATCAGCACGCCGAGGGCGGCTCCCCCGCCACCGAGTGCCGACCAGATGCCCAGCGCGCGGTTGCGTTCGTCGCCGTCGAACAGCCGTACCACCACGGACAGAGCGGCAGGCGACAGCATCGCGGCGCCTGCCCCCTGGGCGATCCGGGCGGTGAGCAGCAGCGGGGCGCCAGTGGCGAGTCCGGCGGCCAGGGATGCGGCGGTGAAGATGGCAAGGCCGGCCAGGACGACCCGCTTGGGGCCGAACAGGTCGGCGGCCCGTCCGCCGAGCAGCATCAGGCTGCCGAAGGTGAGGGCGTATCCGCTGACCAGCCAGGTCAGCGCCGTGCGGTCCAGGCCGAGTTCGGCGCCCATGTGTGGAAGTGCGATCGCGACGACGGTGATGTCGAGGATCAGCATCAACTGGGCCAGGCCCAGCAGGCCCAGGGCCGGCCAGCGCATCGGGTGCGGTGTCTGCGGTGCGTTGGTGGTGGTTTCCGTGTCTCTCATGACGCTCAACCCCTCATCACTAAGCCGTACAGCGATGTTCAGGTTATACACGTGAGGGGTCCAAACCAAACAGGGTTGTTTGAGTTCTGGGGTACGGTGGGCGCATGAGCAGCAAGAGCACCACCAAGCGCGCCGACGCTCTGCGCAGCATCGAGGCGATCGTGCAGGCCGCGGCCGAATGCCTCGGGCGAAACCCGGACGCGAGCCTGAGCGAGATCGCGCGGGCCGCGGGTGTGGGCCGGGTGACGCTGTACGCGCACTTCGCCTCCCGGGCGGAGGTCGTCGATGCGGCGATGAGCCGCGCCCTCGACCGGGGCAACGAGGTGCTGGACGCGGTCGACCTGACCGGTGATCCGCTGCTCGCCCTGGAGCGCTACATCGAGGCCGGCTGGCACCTGGTGGACCAGGCCCAGGCGCTGCTCGCCGCCGCCCAGCGGGAGCTTCCCGCGGGACGTATCCGGGAGTTGCACGCCGGGCCCGCCGCCCGGGTCGAGGCGCTGGTTGCCCGCGGACGGGCCGAGGGGGCCTTCCGTACGGACCTGCCCATCGCATGGCTGGTCAATGTCCTGCAGGCGGTCATGCACAGCGCGACGGAAGAGATCCGCGCCGGCCGTCTGAACCCCGACCGTGCGGCCGGCCACATCACGGCCACGGTGCTCGCCGCCTTCACACCGCCGGGCACCCGGGTACCCGAGCCCGGCGGCGGGGCGTGACACCGGCGGCCCTCCGCGAAAACTCGCCGGCAGTTCCAGAATCGGCCCCAGATGGCAGCGTGTACGCATCTGGACGGCGTCCCGGACGGCTTCCGTCCCCGCACCGCTTCTCATCCAGTTGTCCCCAACCAGCACCCACGGAAGCCGCCCCCTCGGTCAGCGGCCGCCGGTGGATGTCCGGCGATCGCGCTCGTAGCCCCCGTCGATCGTCGGGTCCGAGGTGACGGTGCCGCCGAGCTGGTCGGTCCAGTTCCGGATCCACCCGGCGGGCGGGCCGGCGGGCCGGCGGCGGAGAGGAGCTGTGAACGATGAGGTGACTCCGTATCGGCTGGTGAAGGCCTGGCGCAGCGTCTCGGTGGAACCGAACCCGCACCGCGTGGCCACGCCTGCCAGCGGAAGCACGGTGGACGAGAGCAGGTGAGCGGCCGCCTCGGTGCGGGCCTTGCGTACGAACCGGGCCGGCGACTGCTCGAGGTGTTCCACGAACAACCGGGTGAGGTGGCGCGTGGTCACACCTGCGCGGGCCGCCAAGGCGGTCACCTTCAGGTCGTGGTCCGGATGGCTCGTTATGTGCTCGACGAGCTGTCGGACCACGTCGTCCCTGGGCGGCGGGGAGGCGGTGAACAGGCTCATCTGTGCCTGGTTTCCCGGCCGCTGCAGGTAGGTGACCAGGTCGCGCGCCACTCGGCGAGCCAGCTCGGCACCGTGATCCTCCTCGATAAAGGCAAGCGTGAGATCCAGGGCACTGGTGATGCCCGCCGCCGTATAGACGTTCCGGTCGCGGATGTAGATGGGGTCGGAATCCACGGTGATCTTCGGGTGTCGTGCGGCAAGCTGGGATGCGAACCGCCAGTGCGTGGTGGCGCGGCTCCCGGCTCTGGAGTTCCTGGCGTGGCTCCTCGTCGTCATGCCGGTCTGCTACCTGATCTTCGGTGCGCTGCGCGGGGAGCTCCGCACGGCAGGCGCGCTGGTGCTCCAGACGGCAGGGCTGCTCGGCTTCGGTGCCCTGGCCATGGTGGCGCTGGCAATGGATCACGGCCTCGGCTGGTGCGTCCTGGCAACCGGCTGGCTCGGGCACGCCGCCTGGGATCTGCTCCACCACCGCACCAAGGCGGTTGTCCCCCGGGCGTGGGCGGAGTGGTGCTTCGTCGTCGACCTGCTCATCGCCGCCGCGATGATCTTCATTCCGTAGCCGTACGGCCCTGGACCGCGACACCCTCGACCCCGTACCTGGTGCGCACCGAGATCCTCGACGGACGACATACCGTACTACAGACGGGTATGTCAGGATCCGACGCGGATCGGGCCCCGCGTCCGATCGGGTCGTCTTTCTGCTCAGCCCATGCGCGCCTGATGTACCGGGCTTCCGATTGAGCCATGAATGAAGCGATAAGTGGGATTAATTGCCGCTTGTCACTCCATCGAGCTCGAAGGAGACGCACGATGCGTCGTTTCACGGCAATGGCGCCGGTCGCGGCCACGGCGCTCGCCGCGGTCCTCGCCTACGGACCGCTCGCGCAGGCCACCTCCCCGGACCGCGACCCCGGCCCACATGGTGACGGCGAGAAGGTCATCAAATTGGACGACTCCGTGAGGGAATTCGCCGCCATCGACGTGGGTGGCCCGGGCATGAGCCTCGGTGACGAGGCCATCGGCTTTTCGGACTTCTTCCAGAACGGTCGCAAGGTGGGCACAGGCGGCTTCGTCTGCACCGTCGTCAGCCTCCAGAAGAGTCTGCGGCAGTGCGAATCCACCCTCCGCCTGGCCCAGGGTGACATCACCCTGCAAGGCTTCGCGCCTTTCATCGTCAGCTTCCCGACCAGGTTCACGCTCGCGATCACCGGCGGTACCGGCGCCTACCGCGACGCCCGTGGCTATATGGACGGCGTCAACATCGACTCCTCACATGCCAGGCTGACCGTCCACCTCACCAGGTGACCTCCGGGCACCACTCACTACGGCCCGGGGTGCGGCGGAACCGGAACGCAGGGGCGGCTGCCGCATGACGCTCCGCGTCCGGAAAACCGGGAGCGGAGGCGAGACCCGCCCGCGCGGGAGCGCGCCGCCGTCTCCGTATGCGACAAGTCGAAGGGCCCGGGTCACCGAGGTGACCCGGGCCCTTCGTCACTGGTTCGGGTTGAGCTGCGGGAACAGTCCGTACAGGACGCTCGGTTGCCTTCGGTGGGGATGGTGCCGGTGCCCTGCAGGCGGATCGGGGCGCCGGCGATCGCCAGCCATCGGTTGGCCTCCACCGCCAACTGCGGGCCGAAGCGAAGGGACTGGATCAGGGACCGGGCGGTGCCGTTGAAGCCGGTCATGACGTCCTTGGCGCCGCGCCAGCCGTAGATCGCCTGCGCGGAGTGAAGCGGATCGCAGCGTCCTGGGCGATTGACCGGTTGAACGCGATGGGACAGGCCGCGCCGTGGGGTGCTGGTGGCGAGCTGGGTGAGGGCGGTGGTCTTGCCAGCGCCGGCGCCGCCTGGATGACGAGGTGGTCTCCGGCTCTCCAGGCCCTGCGCGCCAAGCAGCACGGCGGCATGGCCTCGGCTCAACTCCTCATCGATGAAGTCGAAGTGATCGAGGGGAGCTGGTCGCCGCCTCACAGGAAGGCCGGGCACCGGACACGGCCTGAGGTGATGGGTCTGGCAGCAGATGAGGGCAGCGGCGGTTCCCGCGGCGATCGCCGCGGCCGGAAGCACGACAGCGGACCTGGTCACCCAGCTCGGTCAGCCGATCGGCGCCTGACCGATCCGTCTATCCCTCCCAGCCCCGCGCGACCTCCGACTGAGGAACCTTGTTGTCCTCACGCTCGCAACGATTCTCGTCACGCGCTCCAGAAGGAAAGGCCCAGGCCGGAGGATGGCTTCCCGGCCTGGGCCTTGTGCCGTCCAGAGCAATACAGCCGTCCATATCCGTCCGCAGCGTCCTCGTCGTCCTTCGCTGTCAGCCGGTTACGGCGCTTGGGGCTGCTCGGCCTTCCCGTTCACCGCGCCTGGCGGTGCGGTGAACGGACCAGCCTGCCCTGGCGAGCACTCGCCATCAGGCCACGCAACGGGCGAAGACCTGCACAGTGCCTGAGTTCTTCGACTCGTTCTGGAATGTGATCTGCCACTGTGTGGCGCTCATCGCACGGTTGTCCGTCACGTCGATGCTGGCGGAGGACACCTTCCAGCCACCGCTGATGGCATTGGTGCCCGCAGGGCAGGTGACAGTGACGGTCTTGCTTTGGTTGGCCGCAATCGACCCGACCGGACTGTTCACGGTGTCGGGGGACGAGGCGGTCACTTCCACAGCCAGCGCAGGGGACGCCAGGCCAAGAGCCAGCGCGGGGGCGGCGACCAGAGCGAGGATCTTGGTGCGGGTCATGGTTCGACCTCCTTGAGTGGCTCGCGCATTCGCAACGAATCGAACGCACGACCACCAGACTGAGCGGGGCGGAAGGGAACCGCCATTCGATACCCCCATAAGAGTGACGAAATGCCTACCATTGTTTATTGATCATGGTCGATTGCGAGAAGCGACCGCCGACTGAGCGCTGATGCAAGGCTTTTGCCTGGCTTCTTTGGCCGGTCCAGCCTGGCGCTCACTCGAACAGTGCCTGACTCAGGACGGCGCGCATGCGTCGCTGCCCGATGGCGGTCCCGATTTCGGGCCCTGTCGGGTCACCGCGCAGGCCTCCGCAGAGGACTATGGTCCGGGTGCTTTGCAGCACGTCCCACATCCGGTCGGTCATCCGCACTGCACCGACGTCGAGGATCTGGGTCGCGTGCCCCAGACCACCGAAGCGGAAGATGCCCTTCCAGGACCGGGATGCGGTGTGGAAGATGGCGAACCAGTCCGAGCGGGCTTCGGGCGGTTGCGGGTGGTGCCGTACCGGCCAGACGTTGGCGGTCTCCAGATGGCGCGGGCCCGCGGTGTCGAACGCGCGTTGAGCACGATCACGACGATCCTGTCTGTGCTCTGTCCAGGGCCACTGCTGTGGGCACGGTGGGGTGCCGACGTACGGTGAAGCCGCCGTCGTTCTCTCCACAGCCCCGCTCGCAACCGTGTCACTGCGGCAAGGGCGGTGGCAACTCCCCGGAGTTCCCGGGGGGATCGTCATTCAGCGGTAGCGCGACTTTTGTGGCCGTTGGGGGTATTAGGGCTCTGCGCCCAGACGATGCACCAGCGTCCAGGTGGCGCCGTAGCAGGCGTCGGGCGTTACAGCAGACGGGAGATGGTCCGGGGAGGCTGTACGACCCGCAACTCGGCAACGCAGAGACCCTCTCCTTTCGGGTATGACTTTCCGGAAATAATAGGACGGTCGCTGTGCGGTCGGCCTAGCTGTATCCTCCGCGTTCGTGCAGACCAGCCCCCGTTCCGATGCGGCGTCCCGAACCCGGGCGCGTCACGGCGCGCCCCGCGAGACCGCCGCCGCGCGACCTGTCTTCGTCGACCCCTCCGGTCGGCGGCAACGGCGGGTGCGCCGAGTCGGCTGGCTGCTGGCTGTGCCCGCCGGCGCGTACGTCGCCCTGCTGCTGAGCGCCGCACTCGGGGGTCCGACGGTCTCCGCGCCGTATCTTCCGCTCCCCGAATCCGACCACCGCCCGGGTGTCTCGGAACCCGGCGTCTCCGGGCCCGGCCGGGGGTCACCAGCCCCGCGGAGCAGCCAGGGCAGCGCGCGACCCAGCCGTGCGGGGACCAGCACGACCGCAGCCGATGCCCGTCCGGCGCCCACCGCCACGGCGACCGCGGTGGCGGTCACCACGCGTCCGGCCGCCGCTGCGCCCAGCGTCAAGCCCTCCGCCGCGACGACGCCACCGGCTGCCCAGGCGACTCACGGCAAGAGCACGGCCACTCACCCCGCCCCGGCCCACAGCACTGGTGGCGGCCGCCCCTGACCCGGGCAGCTGATCCGCCGTCGAAGAGAGTCCCCCGATGTCGCACGCCCACACCCGCGCCGCCACCTCCCGTTCTCGCAGGCGGGGTGACCGTCGGGGAGTCGCACGCAACACGCCCCTGCGCACCCACTGGCTGCTGCTGACGGTGCTCGTCCTGACGCTCAGCGCGGCCCTGCTCATCCAGGGCTACACGCAGCACATGTTCGGAATCAGCGATGACTCCGCATCGGCCGGTGGCCCTTCCGACCACGTGCCCGCCGTCGTCACCCACGGCGGTCCGGTGATCGACAGCGCGGCAACCCCAGCCCGCACCGCCCGGCCCCGGCCGCACACCATCGCCCTCACCTTCGACGACGGCCCTGACCCGACGTGGACGCCGAGGATCCTGGACGTGTTGCGACGCCACCACGTCCACGCCACCTTCTTCGTCGTCGGCACCCAGGCCGCCGCGCACCCGGACGTGGTCCGACGCATCCTCTCCGAGGGGCATCAGCTCGGCGTCCACACCTTCACGCACGCCGATCTCGCAGGCATCCCCCGCTGGCAGCGCTCGCTCGAGCTGCGTGAGGCCCAGCTGATGCTGGCCGGAGCCACCGGAAACTCCAGCTCGCTCCTGCGCCCGCCGTATTCCTCCACCAACGAAGCCCTGCACAACCAGGATTGGGAGGCGATCCGGGCGGCCGGAGCGGACGGCTACCTGACCGTACTGAGCACGCTCGACAGCCAGGACTGGCAGCGACCGGGGGCGGACCGGATCGTGTCCAACTCCCTGCCTCACGGGACCGCCGGCCAGATCCTGCTCATGCACGACGGCGGCGGCGACCGAGCCCAGACCGTCGCCGCCCTCGACCGGCTGTTGCCGAAGCTCGCTGCCCGCGGTTTCACCGTGACGACCGTCGGTGCGGCCGTGAACGTCCCGACGGCCGTCAAGCCGGTCGCGGCCAAGGACCACTGGCTGGGCCTCGGACTCATCGCGGCACTCGACGGCAGTGCGTGGGCGCTGCGCATTCTCGGCTGGCTGCTGTACGCGGCCGGAGCGCTCGCGCTGTTGCGCGCCGGTGCGGTGCTGTTCGCCGCCCGGCGTCACGTCCGCCGGCGCGGCACCGCGTGGGGGCACCCGGTCACCGCGCCCGTCAGCGTGATCGTGCCCGCCTACAACGAGAGCGCAGGCATCGAGGCCGCGGTCCGCTCGCTGCTCGCCTCCGACCACCCCGTCGAGGTCATCGTGGTGGACGACGGCTCCACGGACGGCACGGCCGACCTCGTGGAAGCGCTGCGTCTCCCCTACGTCCGCGTCGTCCGCCAGGCGAATGCCGGCAAACCCGCAGCCCTGAACACCGGGATCGCCGCCGCCTCGCACGACCTGCTCGTCATGGTCGACGGCGACACGGTCTTCGAGCCCGATGCGGTCCGCATGCTGGTGCAACCCCTCGCCGACCCGCGGGTGGGCGCCGTCTCCGGCAACGCCAAGGTCATCAACCGCGGGGGGCTGCTGGGCCGTTGGCAGCACATCGAGTACGTCGTCGGCTTCAACCTCGACCGTCGGCTGTTCGATCTCGCCGAGTGCATGCCCACCGTCCCCGGCGCCGTCGGTGCGTTCCGGCGTGAAGCACTGCTCCGGGTCGGCGGCGTCAGTGACGCCACGCTCGCCGAGGACACCGACCTGACCATGGCACTGTGCCGGGACGGCTGGCGGGTGGTCTATGAGGAGAACGCGATCGCCTGGACCGAGGCGCCCGCATCCCTCGGGGCGCTGTGGCGGCAGCGTTACCGCTGGTGCTACGGAACATTGCAGGCGATGTGGAAGCACCGGGGGGCCCTCGTCCAGTCCGGCGCGGCAGGCAAACTGGGCCGACGCGGCCTGGTGTACCTGCTGCTCTTCCAGGTCCTGCTACCGCTGCTGGCACCGGTCGTCGACATCTTCGCCGTATACGGGCTGATCTTCCTCGACCCGTTCCGCATCCTCGGACTGTGGCTGGCGTTCCTGGCCCTACAGGCCGCGATGGGCTTCTACGCCTTCCGCCTCGATGGCGAAAGCTCCCGTCCGCTGTGGAGCCTGCCCCTGCAGCAGTTCGTCTACCGCCAACTGATGTACCTCGTGGTCATCCAATCGGTCGTGACCGCGACCGCGGGATCGCGGCTGCGCTGGCAGCGCATGGAGCGCTACGGCAGTCTCTCGGTACCCGTCCACACGCCGACACCGGAGCCTGGACCGGCACAGACGGTCTCCACCGCCACCAGCTTGGCCGACTCCTGGATCCGCGAGGCCCGCTCCCCCGGAGGCACGGCCGACGTTCCGTACCTGCACAACGGGCAGACACCGGCGGGAAGCCAGAGCTACGAGCACGGCGGACCGCCCTGGGACACCCGTCCCGGCTGGTAACCCGTCTGGTGGTTCGGCCCGTTAGCGTTTGGCCGCCGCCCGGATGCTCTCCTCCACGTCAGGAGTTGCGCGGAGCAATGAGGCCGGATTCGTAGGCCACTACCCCGAGTTGGGCGCGGTCGCGGGCGTGGAGCTTGGTCATGGCCCGGTTGATGTGGGTCTTTGCCGTCAGCGGGCTGATCACCATTCGGTCGGCGATCTGATCGTTGGACAGCCCTTGCGCGACCAGGACGACGGCCTCGCGTTCGCGGCCGGTCAATTCTGCCAAGCCGGTGTCGGCGACGGCGGGGATCGGCTGGGTAACGTATCGGTTGATCAGCTTGCGGGTGATGGACGGCGCGAGCAGCGCGTCACCGCGGGCGGCGACGCGCACAGCGTGCACGAAGTCGTCCGGCACGATGTCCTTCACGAGGAATCCGGCGGCGCCGGCACGCAGCGCGTCCAGGATGTACTCGTCCATCCCGTAGTTGGTGAGGATGACCACGTGCACCTGAGCCAGGGCCGGGTCCGTGGCGATGCGCCGGGTGGCCTCGATGCCGTCGACGACCGGCATCTGGATATCAATCAGCACGACGTCGGGCAGGTGCTGCTTGGTCAGTGCCAGGCCTTCCGCGCCGTCGGCGGCCTCGGCCACCACCTCGATGTCGTCTTCGAGGTCGAGGAGTGCGCGGAATCCGCTGCGAATGAGCGGCTGGTCGTCGACCAGCAGGACACGGATCATGAGGTGTGGTCCAGGGGGAGTTCGGCTTGGACTGTGAAGCCGCGCTCGCTGCGCGGCTGCGCGAGGAGCCGGCCGCCGAGGGCGGTGACGCGTTCACGCATGCCGAGCAGACCCAGGCCGTGCTTCGGTACTGTGTCCGGCGTGGCCTTGCCGTCGTCATCGACCTGGATGGCGAGTGAGTCGGCCCGGTAGTCGATGCGGACCGACGCGGTCGCGGCGGAGGCGTGCCGGGCGATGTTGGTCAGCGCCTCCTGAACGATCCGGTAGGCGGTCCGGCCCACCGCGGCCGGCAGGTCGGTCCGCCGTCCCTCGATCGTCAGCGTCGTCTCAAGGCCCGCCCTGTTTGCCTGCTCCACCAGCTCCGGGATGTGGTCGAGCCCGCGGGGCGGGGTGGTGTCGTCATCGCGCAGCGCCTCCAAGGTGGCGCGCAGTTCCCGGGTCGCCTCACGTCCGGCTTCCTGGATGGCCAGCAGGGCCTCGGATACCTGTTCACCTCGCCTGCGGGCGACGTGAACGGCGACTTCCGCCTGCACCTTGATGATCGAGATCTGGTGGGTGAGCGAATCATGCAGCTCCCGCGCGATGTGCAGGCGCTCCTCATCCGCACGGCGCCGCGCGGTCTCCTCCCGGGTGCGCTCGGCTTCGTCCGCCCGTCGCTCGGCCTGCCGCAGCGCCTCCCCCGCGGCGAACGCGGCGATCAACCAGGCAACCTCGAGGACGTGGCGGGCCTGTGCCAACGCCTCGCCCGCAGGCCCATCATGGAAGACCAGGGCAGTCAGCTGAAGAGCGACCAGCATGGTCACGGACGCCGCCACCGTGACGGCGCGGTGCCCGGCCCGCACCGCGCCGTACACCGCGACCAGGTACGGGACGGAGAGCGCGTCAAAGCCTGCCGCCTGATACCCCACCGCACACAGCCCGGTAATGACCAGGACGGTCAGCGGAGCGCGGCGACGCGCGGCCAGCGCGAGGCCGCCGGCCGGCAGCAGCGCGTAGCCGATCACGTCGGGGTTCGTGCCGGGGTGCGCCATGGGCAGCCCGGTGCTCAGCAGCAAGGCCGCCACACCGAGAGCGATCGCCCAGTCTCCGACACCGGCCGGGACGCCGAACCGTCCTTTGGTCATGCGCGCACCTTAACCGGGTGTCGCTGCGGGCAAGTCCCGCTCGTGGACGAGCGGGACGCTACCGCGCCTGCAGTATCCGCACGGTTTTCTGCCACATCCGCAGCAGGCGTCTGCGGTTTCGGCGGCATCGCAAAGTAACTGCGCATGCGGGACGACCGGCGGTGCGGTCGGCAGACATGCTCAAGGCACAGCGACACCTTGACATTGCCGTGCAGAAGGGGAGAGACATGAGCGCATCAGACGTCTTGATGGCGGCTGCCGAGGGCGGAGTCATCGGCGATGGGCGGACGGGGGCCAACCTGGCCCTCGGGGTGGGGCTGGTCGGCGTGGCCATCGGCTGGCTGGCCCTCTCCCGTGCCGCCGCACGGATCAGCCCCGGCAACGCGCGCACCGGCGCCATGTCCGCCATGGCGACGGGGCTGGCCGGCACGATCCTGGCAGTGCTGCACCTGGCCACTTCCAGCGGCGGTCCCGGCACCGGCAACGGCCTCGTCGGAGCCATCGCGGCCATCCCATTGGGACTGATCGCCATCCTCCTCGGCCGCCGGGCGCTGATCCGCTCCCGCCGCACCGTACCGACCGGCTGACCACAGCGTGTACTGCTGGTGGCCGCGTACTGGCGGACCAACCTCACTCCGCGCCAGCTGGCCCCGCTGTTCGGCGTCTCCAAGTCCGCCGCCGACCGGATCATCGATCACACCGGCCCGTTGCTCGCCCTCAAGCAGCGACAGCGATTCCGCAAGGGCACGGTCCTCATCGTGGACGGCACCCTGGTGCCCACGCGCGACCACAGCATCGCTGAGCAGTCCCAGAACTACAGAAAGTATTCGCCTCTTGATCAGTCGCGATAGATGCGCCCAAGCATTGCCGCGATCCAGACGTCGGCGCCGGGCCGGACCGCGGGGAGGACGCCGTCGACGGCGAAGCCGAAGGAAGCCTGCGCGTCCGTCCTGCGGGACCACGGGAGGCGCCCGCGGATACTGACCCGGACTGGACGCACCGGCTACGAGTCGTTCAAGCTCGCGTGACAGCGTGGGCAGGGCGTCACGTCGGGCATACGGAACGCAATCTCAACCTCACGCGGGGTGAGCCAGTCGCCGGCTGCGTCCGGGCAGTCACCGCGGTGGACCACACCACGGAGCGTCCCGCCCCTGGGTACGTGCTGGAGGCGAAAGCCGACTGCAAAGGAGCCCTCGCGTTCTGCTGGCGTAGGCGCGGAGGGCTCACCTGACTCTTCGGTCTCGCGGATCTTGGCGTCGACCGCGTCAATCTGTAGCTGCAGGTAGAGGCGGATCACGTGCAAGGCATCCAGATCAGGAGGCAGGTCACCCACATGACAAATCTAACGGCGGTCAGTGGGTTGAGCGAGCGGAGCCGGAGGGGCACCCCTTCAGTGACAGCCACTCGGCGACGAAGTGCCCCGGCCGAATCGCCCAACTGTGGGGCGACCCCGCCGTGGACAGGGCGGTGAACGCCGACGAGGTCGCGCGGAGCACCCGCCCGGTCCTCACCACGTAACCGGACGGGCTGCTGGGCCCCAGGATCCGTGGCCGCGTCTTCGGCATGGCCGAATACCTGATGCCCTTCGCCCCCAGACCAACAGCTACGTCCAGAGTTTCGGCTTCTGGCGCGGCCTGTGGGAGATCAGCCAGGACGCGATCGCCCCCTTCGGATTCCATGAACTGGTCGAGCCCCCCAAGGACACCGGCGGCATCCGCAATCGAATGCGGGGAACTGAGCCTGAGATATCCGCGTTCCGCAGCGGGCCACCGCCGGACGATTCCGCGGTGGCCCGCCGCCCGTGTGCGAGGTGTCCTCAGTAGGGCGCCATCACCAGATCACCGATCACCCGCAGCCCGGCCTGCGCTGCGAGCCACGGCGCGCGCCCGGCCTCGATCTGCTTGACGTGCACGAAAACCGTGTGATCCGTCGCGGGCTCCTCCAGTTCGAGGTCGCGCGCATTGACGCACAGCGTCACGAACGCACCCCTGGTGCCTCCGATCCTCAGGCCGATCTCCGGGGCCCCGGGCCACCCATTGAAGTCCCACCGCACCGAGGCCGGGCTACCGCCCACCGCCGTGAGGAACGGCCCGACCGACTCTGGTGGCATGGCCCAGCCCCGCACCCAGATGGGCAGGTACTCCGACGGGTCGTTCCCCTTCGGCGACGAACCGGATCCGCCGCCCTCCGCCCCCCATTCGGGATCCGGCAGCAGGTCCCGAGCCGGATGCCGGTTCTGCCCTGCATCCGGTCACTGGGCCGCCTGCTGCGCCGCTTGGTAGGCGTCCCACAGCGGCTGCACGACCGTGCACTGGCGGGCAGCTCCATCCCGGCACGTGGGGCATGAGGTGGCATGGTCCAGCCATGCCCGGTACGCCGCCTGGACCGCCTGGTTCACCTGCGCCACACGCGCCCGAACCACAGCACCGGGCCCCGAGCCGGTCTCCAACCAGCGCTCCGTGAACCCGGACTCCCCCATGACCAAGAACTCCTCAACCTCGCCGGATCCCGCATCCGGCCCGCCCCAACAGCAGACCCCCAATGTATCCACACGCCGCACGGCACAACTCAAACTGCCGCATCATCTGGACAACTCCACCGACTTGGACACACAACTGGCCGGAACCTTGCGGCCCACAGCACTCGCAGCAACAGGGAAACCAACCCGCCCCTCCCCGCCCGGCAACACCCAGAACGGCAACACGAACTTCGGCAACCGGGCAAGCGACGTGCTGCCGCATCAGTGCCTGGACCGGAAGACGCGTCCGGGACGGGTCTGCTGACAGGGCACGTTGACTTGGTTCTGGCAGTAGTTGGTGAAAGGACCCTGCCCCGGGCGAGACCTTGGGCCGCCAAAGTGACGTGCGATCCGGCTCGGCAGGCCGTAGCGTCCTGGGATGAGCAGCTTCAACACGCACCAGAGACGGGTCTACGACGAGGGCCTGTCCGCGCGTGTCCGGCATACGAATCTGCGGTCGTGCCTTGTCCACTTCGCGCCTTACGGCTTCCGAGCCACCTATCACCACCTCTGCCTCAGCGCGGGAATTCCCAAGGATCTGGAGAAGGATCCGAGCTCGCTGATACACGCCGTCGCGGAGCTGCGCCACGCCCGACAGCTCTGGCTCGCTGACGAACGTGCTCATGCCCATAGCCGCCGAGCGGACAAAGCACGCGGCTTTCGGCAGGCGAAAGCAGACGACTCATGGCGAGGCTGGCAGCGTGGATGGGGGAACATCGCCTACTGCCCCGAGCCGACGATCCATCCCGGCGAGCCGCTGCCGGTGGTCGTCGAGCGGGTGCTCCGTTCGTCGGTCCCGCTCGATGAAGCTCGCGGGCTGACGTGCCGGGTATGCGGAAACCGGGGCAACACCAGCGTTTGGCACGACGGCCTCTACCGGATCCATCAGTTGTGCAGGGAATGCGGGGTCAGCCTCGCGGTGCAGCGGGCCGACGAGCCCGACCCGCTGCTGGCCGCCGCTCACGCCCGGCAGTGGAAGGACATCTGGAGGCTGCGCAACGAATCCCCTCGCAACCCGAGCTGAGTTTCCGCACGAGGGTGGCGTCACGGTCAATGCGCACACGCTCTGGCCCATCGACCACGGGGCCACGGCACAACCTGCCGACACCATCGCGCAGTGGCCGGCCGGTAAGCGTCAGCCCAGCCCCAGCCGGGGTATCTCCCGTCCCGGGGAGCGGTCCATCACCATCAGCAGGCCCGCATCGCGTGTCCTTGCGTAGGCGGCCTCGTCAATGACGTCCAGCTGAAACCAGACCGCCTTCGCGCCGATCGCCACGGCCTGGTCGGCGATACCCCCGGCGAGGGCGGAGTTGACGAACACGTCCACCACATCCACCGCGAAAGGGATCTCGGTCAAGGACGCGTAGCCCGGCTCGCCGTGCACCGTCTCGGCCTTCGGGTGGACGGGTACCACCCTCTTGCCCAGGCGCTGCAGCTTCCCCGCCACGCGGTAAGCGGCCCGTTCGGGGTTGTCGGACAGGCCCACAACGGCCCAAGTGTCGCCGGCAGCGGTGAGTATCTGCCGTATCGTCGCGTCGTCGCCGTACGTCGTCATGCCCCGCACCGCCGTGCGCGGGTGAGCTCCGCGCCACGTGCCGCCGAGCTCATGATCACCGGGAGGGCCAGGTCCTTGGGCTTCATCTGCAGCATGGAACGACCCTAACCGGCTGGAATACTGTATGCAATGGTCTTGGCTGGTCCATTTCGCCTGGCGAGTGGCTGCTGCCCCAACGCCTGGTTCAAGGACGGGGCTGGGTGAAGGGCGCCCCCACATCCCCCGTGCAGAGACGCTGCCTTCGACGTGCGGCTGCCGCCCGTCCCGGCAGGCGGTCCGGCTCCCGCGCGGCAACACGCCACCCGGCACGCCACCGGCACCACGCCCCTCCATGCCGGAGGGCCCCGCCACATCCACCGCAGCCCACCGCCGGCTGGCCGGCACGACCATTCCCACCGCTACTCACACCCGACCCGGATCTGCAACTTCACGCTGCACCAGGCTCAATGGGGTCGCGCCGCGGACTGACGCAGCCCCCTCTCGGAACAAGGCCACGGATCCACCCCTGCTCACAGGGGTGGATCCGTGGTCTTTCGGGACGTCGGGCGAATGGAGGGGGTCCGCCGCTCAGGCGGGGACCGCCGTGGGCGTCTCGCGTTCGGCGCTCTCACCGGTGGCGTTCGCCCGGTGCCCGACCGCCGCCAGGGCGTCCTTGACCTCGCGCGCCACGCGGGCCGCGTCCTCGGGGTTGTTCACCACATCGGTGTGATTCATGTCGACGACGAGGACCTCGCTGGCCGAATAGTGCTTGTGCACCCAGTCGTCGTAGCCGGACCACAGCGTCCGGTAGTACTCGACGAGGCTCTCGTCCTGTTCGAAGTCCCGGCCCCGCAACCCGATGCGGTGCAGGACCGTCTCGAAGTCCGCCTTGAGGTAGACCATGAGATCGGGTGCCTTGCGGTACGGCAGACCGTCGATCTCGCGCATCATCTCGTCGAGCAGCCCCTCGTACACCCGCATCTCGAGGGAGCTGATCCGGCCCAGGTCGTGGTTGACCTTTGCGAAGTACCAGTCCTCGTAGATGGACCGGTCGAGGACGTTGTCGCCCTGCTTGTACGCCTTCTTGATCGAGGCGAACCGCGTCTGCAGGAAGTGGAGCTGGAGCAGGAAGGGGTACCGCTTGGCCTGGATCTCCTCGGGGCTCGCCGTGTAGAAGAGCGGAAGGATCGGATTGTCTTCCACGCTCTCGTAGAAGACTTCGCTGCCCAGTTCCTTGGCGAGCAGTTCGGCCACACTCGTCTTGCCGATTCCGATCATGCCTCCGACGCAGATCACTGACATACCTCACATCTCCGTGGCGGGTCTTCTGTTCACGGGCGGGTGGGCAAGGCGCCCCAGACCACTTGGACGCGCGTCGGCGGTCACGCGATTCGCGGGATCTTCATGATCAGCGTCGTGTCGTCCCCGTCCGGACCCAGGCCCTGACACCGGCCGCTCTCCTCGACCGGCCGACCTGGCCGTTCCGCGGTCGCCACACGGCAACGAACCGCAGCCCCCGCGGCCGCCCTGAAGTTTAACTGATCGTTTCGGAATGACGTACGGGAGTCGTCGCAGGCAGATGATGCCGCGGGCGAGTTCCATCAGGCCGTGGTGGAGGCCAGCGCGGCGCCGCCACGGGCCCAAAGACGCTTGGACTTGTGGAGCCGGGCAAGGGTCGCTCGACGACCAGAGGATCTCGCCCGCGCCGGATTCGGGCGCGACGCCGCGTCGCACGATCAGGGGTTTGATGCCGCGCCCTAGGGGCGTGCCGTGCTCCCTCACGCCGGGGAGTTCTTTCAGGCGGTACCCCATTGGCGAAGTTGCAGGGCGATCTCCTTGACGGACTTCTCGCCGGCGATGGCGTCGCGGACCAGGACAGCGGCGTCCTTCGGCGGGTAGGTCAGGGTGTGGCCGTTCACGCGGAGGAACGCGACTGCGGCGAGCCATCCGAACTGGCCGTTGGAGTGCTCGAGGGCCGGGAGCCTCACCAGGGTGTGGAGCAGCGCGGCAGCCTTGAGCCAGATCGAGCCGTAGACATCCTGGCCCATGGCCTCCGCGCGGTGGCGGGCGACCGCGGCGGGAAGTACCCCCAGGTCGTCGGCCTGCGGGTCCCCGAGAATGTGCTCGGCGACCTGCAGCAGCATCGGCACTTCCGCGTAGATCACCCCGTCGGGGCGGGGTGCGCTCACGCGGCGCTCCCGTGTGCATGGTCGCCGTCGAGCTCGGCCAGGCGGCGGCCGGCCTCCGCCTCCGCGGAGCGGCGCTCCTCGTTCGGACGTCCGTCCTCCGGCAGGATCTCGGCGAACGCGTCCTTGACGTGGGCGTGCGCCTCCACCGCAGCCTGCAGGAATTCGTTCGGGACGGCGTTGGCGAAGCTGAGCGCGGCCCGGCGGATGTACTCGCGGGTGGACAGGCCCGCGGCCGTGGCCGCGCGGCGCACCTGGTCCAGTTCGTCGTCGTCCGCGAACGGGACGTTCATACCCTTGGGAGTCGGCATGTACTGACGGTACCGCCAGTACAACCAGGGCGCGAGTGGTTCGGCGCTCCTACCGCAGCACACCTCCGGAACCGACCCCGTCCCTCCACGCGGCGTCCTGCTCCTGACCGCGTTGATCGCCCGGGTCGCGGTCGACGCCCCCGCGACGACGCTCCGCGCGCCGGTCCGCCCTGGGGCCATGGGCGAGGGCCTGCTCCTGCACACGCCCCAAAGACGACGCAGGCACGGCGGCGGATGCCCGCCGGCGGACGGCAGCGGCCGCCACGCCGATTACCGTTGCGGCTTCGCCTTCGACAGGATGAACCCATGACCGAGATCCAGACCCCCCGCCTGCTCCTGCGCCGCTGGCAGGACGACGACCTGGTGCCCATGGCCGAGATCAACGGCGACCCGCAGGTGATGCGCTGGGTCGGCGACGGCTCCGTACGCGACCTGGAACACACGGCGGAGGCCATCGAACGGTGGGAGGAGGAGTGGGACGAGGAGGGCTTCGGCCTCTTCGCCGTCGAGTTGCTGGCCTCGGGTGAACTGGCCGGTTTCACCGGCCTGTCCCTGCCGGAGTTCCTGCCCGAGGTGATGCCCGAGGTGTCCGTGTGCTGGCGGCTGGGCCGACAGTTCTGGGGTCAGGGCTACGCCTCGGAGGCCGCCCATGCCGCGATGGAGTTCGCGCTCCAGGACCGCGGCCTGGAACGGCTGGTCGGCATCGCGAGGATCGGCGACAACGCCTCGGAGAACGTGATGCGCAAGCTGGGCATGGCGCCGCAGCGCGAGACCACACACCCCAAGTACGGCTTCCCCCTGCGCGTGCACACCATCGACCTCACCGAGTTCCAGGCCTGAACCGGCGCCACCGCCCTGCGAGCGTCCACGTGGACCACGGCCCCGCCGACGGTCCGGGCGGTACGAGGGCCCACCCCGGCACGGGTGCACCCCGTGGACACGATCGGGCCTTCCAGCTCGTCGGCCGCCCTCGCTCCGAACAGAATCCGCGATCTCCGCTTCGTCGTGCGCCGTGCGCGGCCGGTCGCCGCGACCGGGCGCGTCGATGACGGCGACGGGGAGGCCGCAGCCGGTCACCAGGCGCTGGGCGCGGCCCGACATCGCCGGGTGCTTCCTGTGGTTGCCACCGCTGTGGGCAACGTCCACTGCGGACCTGATGGCTCCGTCCTGCGACGGCCTCACGCCCGGACAGCGCGGCGATTGGTGCAGACCTTGACGCGGCCACGCCACGGTCTTACGGTCTCGAGCTGACCGGTGTTCACATCCACACACCGCGTTCAGGTAAGTGAACCGTGATGCGACAGGAGGTCCCCCATGCGCGTGCGTACGCTGCTCGCTTCCCTCGCCGTCGCGACCGTCGTCATCGGCAGCGGCCCCGCTTTCGCCGCCGACCCCAAGGTCGCCCCCGGCGGCAACTTCGATCTCTCGGTGTGGCAGCTCCAGGAGCCGGTCGGCTCCCCGGGCTCACCGACCACCATCTCCTCGTCCCGCCTCCAAGGGGCGAACGGCTACCAGGACTCGTACTTCTACACCGACACCCGCGACGGCGCGATGACCTTCTGGGCGCCCGAGAAGGGCGTCACCACGCCCAACTCCAACTACGCCCGCTCCGAACTGCGCGAGATGAACCGCAGCGGCAGCGCCGCGGACTGGCCGCTCAGTGGTAGCCATCGCATGAGCGCGACGCTGCGCGTGGTCTCGGTGACCTCCAACGTCTGTGTCGGGCAGATCCACCTCGGCTCCGGCGGCTCGTCCACCAAGCCGCTGCTGGAGCTGTACTACCGCTCCAGCGGCGACATCGTCCTCGGCACCGAGAACTCGCCCTCCGGCGGCCAGACGCTCCACACCGTCGGCCACGTGTCCGTAGGCAAGACGTGGACGTACACCATCGGCGTTTCCGGCGGCCACACCATCGACCTGACGGTGAACGGCAGCACCACGCACTACGCGATCCCGTCGTCGTTCAACGCCTACAAGCAGTACTTCAAGGCGGGCTCGTACAACCAGTCCTCCTCCGACAGCACCACCAGGGGCGCGCGCGTCGCCTTCTACGGCCTCACGGTCTCGCACAGCTGAGCTACCGGCTCCCGCCGCGAGCGACAGGGTCGCGGCGGGACCTCTCGACCGGGGGCCGGGCCGATGTCCTCTTCCCCATGCTCCGCGACGAAACCTTCCACCAACCGGCCTACGGCTCCATGAGCAGGACGACTCGATCAGCCTCGACATCGAAGCCGAGGATCGGATGGCCAACGGCGCCCTCCCCGTCCATCAGCACCGGCTTGCCCAACCGCCGCCCGATCTCCCGGAAGAAGCCGCACAACACATCGAGTCGTTCCTGCCCCTGCAACTCCCGCAGATCGACGTCGAAGTCGACGACCTCGTCGTCAAGGAAACGGAAGATCGCCAGCACATCGGCAGACGGCCAGACCAGGAAGTTCGGACACTCCGCATCCGCGGGGCGGGACAGCACGGCCTCCGCCCGGGGTACCGGAAGCACGGCCTCGCCCTCCGAGTACTGGCACTCCCAACCCTTCTCCGCGACGAGATCGAGGACGGCCTGCCAGCCCTCCACCGAGACGTCCGGGACACGCACGTCCGGCAACGACCCCATCGAGTCCGGGTCGAAGAAACTGCTCACGTCATCCCACAGCAGATCAGCCACCTCGCCATGCTGCCCGGCTCGCCAGCCCAACGCAGCCCCTTTTCCAATGACCGCAGGCATGGGCCCCCACGCACCGTCAGGTGCGCCCTTCCGTCCCGGGCAAGGCGCGCCATCCCCGCCCGCGCGGGCCCGGGAGCGGCTCCCGGGCCCGCGTCGCGCGTCGGCGTGCGTGCACGGCGACTGGGGACACGCCGATTCACAGGAGACGTTCAGCCCAGCCGTGCGTCAAAGGCCAATGCCTGCGCCAGTTCCTCTACACGTCGCTCGGCCAGGCCCCTGGAGACGAACCAGGCACCGACGTTGCGGACATCGCGCTCCAGGAAGGACAGACCCCGCGGGTTCGCGACGACGTCGACGATCTGAGGCACGTCGATGACGACCAGGCGGCCCTCGTGGACGAGGATGTTGTAGGCCGACAGGTCGCCGTGCGCGTAGCCGTCACGCGCGAGCAGCGACAAGCTGCGGCCCAGTTGCTCCCACAGATCGTCCAGATCGACCTCTTCCGAGCGGAGCTGGGCGAGACGTGGCGCGGCCGTCCCCGACCGGTCGCCGATGAACTCCATGAGGATCTCGGTCCCGAGGATCTGCACGGGGTACGGCACGGCCACCCCCGCCGACCACAGCCGCGACAACGCCGCGAACTCGGCGCCGGCCCACTGGCCGGCGATGGCCTCCTTGCCGAAGGCCGTGCGCTTGGCCATGGCCCGGCTGATCCGGGACTCCTTGTGGGCACGCCCCTCCAGGTATCCGGAGTCGCGGTGGAACATGCGGTGCTGTCCGTCGCGGTAGCGTTTGGCGGCCATCAGAGCGCGGCGGTCGGTTCCGGGCACCGCCCGTTCGATCAGGAAGACGTCGGCCTCTTTGCCGGTCTTGACGATCCCGAGTTCGAAGTCGACGGCGGCCAGGTCCGTCACCACCCATGCGGGGCGCGGCTCGGGGCCCTTCTCGGTCGGGGTCGACCGGTCCCAGGTGGACCAGCGGTCACCCTCGGCAGGGCCGTCGGTCGACTGGCCGGGCGTTGGTTCCTCGAGGGTGTCCTCGTCGTCTTCGGCTCCGGAATCGAAGACGGTGGAACGGAGGTCCTGGGTGCTGTGGGCATCCCCGACCGCCGAGGGCCGGCGTGCCGCGTACTCGGGGAAGGCCTCCTCGAAGGCCTCGTCAGCGTCGCGGTGACTGCGTCGTCTGGTGCCCTTGGGGCGGATGCGGGTGAAGGACTCGCCGTCGGCAAAGCGCTCACGCATGGTGATGATCTCCAGTGGAAGGACCCACCGGGCGGAGCGTCAGCGAACGCGCGTCATCAGCCGGTGGGAAGGTAGCGGGAAAAGGCGTCTGGCGCGCACACACGAGCGCGCCGCGTCACGGCGGCGTCCACGAAGACGCACCTCCTCTCCCACTACGCCGGGCCGTTGTTCACGCCCGGCACTCCAGATCGGCACGATCCTAGCCAGCCCCGCAGACCGCGCAACCGGTTTTCTCAGGCCCCCGCAGGTACGGGTTGACGAGCACCGAAGGGGGCGACCCCGCGTTGCGCGGGCGCCACCGGGTCCTGGGTACGCCGTCGTCCCGGCCGATCCGGAAGGGCGCCGCCCCGTGCGGGACCGCGGACCCGCCGGGGAAACCGGACCGGGCGGGTAAACTCGTGGGGAAGTGTGATCCGCACGTCGGTACCCGGCGCCGGCACGCACGACGCAGCTCGACCCCACGCCGTACGGACGGGACCACCCGCTGTCGGTCACCGTCTTGTCTTCGGCTCGTTCTGGCGACTCCCCGGCCGCGCATCCACCGGGAATTCCCTCGATGCGTGCCCGTCGAGGAAGGTTCGCCCATGAACCGTTCGCCCCGGAACGACCAGCGCTCCGGCCAGTCCGGCCGTTCCCGTCCGCACATTCCCGGCCGCTCCGGCGGCAAGGGACGCCCCACGACCCCGCAGGGCGAGTTCGCGGCACCCGTGTCGACGACCCCGGCCCTGCCGCCGATGACGGCGTTCACCGAGCTGCGGCTCCCGCCGGCCCTGCTGAAGACGCTGACCGACCTCGGCGTGGACGAACCGTTCCCCATCCAGGCCGCCACGCTGCCGGACGCGCTGGCCGGCCGGGACGTGCTCGGCCGGGGACGCACCGGTTCGGGCAAGACCCTGGCTTTCGGCCTGCCGCTGCTGACCCGTACAGCCGGGCAGCGTGCCGAGCCCAAGCGGCCCCGCGCACTGGTCCTGGTGCCCACCCGTGAACTGGCGCAGCAGGTCACGGAATCGCTCACCCCCTACGCCCGGGCGCTGGACCTCAGGCTCGCCACCGTGGTCGGCGGCCTCTCGATCGGCCGGCAGGTCGGAGCGATCCGGGCGGGGGCCGAGGTCGTCGTGGCCACGCCCGGACGTCTGAGCGACCTCGTCGCGCGCCGTGACTGCCACCTGGACCACGTGCGGATCACGGTCCTGGACGAGGCGGACCAGATGGCGGACCTGGGGTTCATGCCGCAGGTCACCGAGCTGCTGGACCAGGTGCGGGCGGGCGGCCAGCGGATGCTGTTCTCGGCCACCCTCGACAACAACATCGACCTCCTGGTCCGTCGCTACCTGACCGATCCGGTGGTCCACTCGGTCGACCCCTCGGCCGCGACCGTCGTCGCCATGGAGCACCACGTGCTGTACGTCCACGCCGCCGACAAGTACGCCACCGCCACCGAGATCGCCGCCCGTGACGGCCGGGTGATCATGTTCCTGGACACCAAGCACGCGGTCGACCAGTTCACCAGGCACCTCGAGGGTTCCGGTGTCGCGGTGGCGGGCCTGCACAGCGGGAAGTCCCAGCCGCAGCGCACCCGGGCCCTCGCACGGTTCAAGACCGGCGAGGTGACGACCCTGGTGGCCACCAACGTCGCCGCCCGCGGCATCCACATCGACGACCTGGACCTCGTGGTCAACGTCGATCCCCCCGGTGACGCCAAGGACTACCTCCACCGCGGCGGACGGACCGCGCGGGCCGGCCGGTCCGGACGGGTGGTGACCCTCGTGACCACGCACCAACGCCCCGACATGACCCGGCTCATGTCCGACGCGGGCATCCGGCCGACGATCACCCAGGTACGATCCGGCGATGCGGCGCTGAGCCGGATCACCGGGGCCAAGGCCCCGTCCGGCGTTCCCGTCGCCGGCGCACCGGCCGCGCAGGCGTCGGCACGCGGTGGCGCCCCGTTCCGCGGCCTGGGCACGCGCCCCGGCCGGGAGTCGCGCAAGACGGCCGAGGCCCGCCAGATGGCCGCGGCCCGTGAGGCCGCCCGCATCCGCCGGGGCAACTGACCCCACGCTTGCTGCGCCGGCCCACCCCCCGTCGAGCAGGAACGCGACGCCGCGGCGCCAGGCATCAGGGACGGCGCTCGCAGCCGCACGGGCGAGCGGGGCGTCGGAGGACGCTCTGCACACGGCGATGCGTTCCGGCTTCGCCGCGAACTGAGCGGCGGGGCATACTGTCCGTCGTGGCGACGTATGACCGCATCGGTGCGACCTACAGTCACACGCGACGACCGGATCCCCGGATCGCCGCCCGGATCCACGAGGCGCTCGGCGATGCCACCACCGTCATCAATGTGGGTGCCGGCGCCGGTTCCTACGAACCACCGGCAACGGTCCTGGCGGTTGAGCCCAGTTCGGTGATGATCGCCCAACGTCCGACCGGATCTGCGCGGGCCCTGCAGGCATCGGCCGAGTCGATTCCCATCGCCGACGGCTCGGCCGACGCGGCGATGGCGCTGCTGACCGTGCACCACTGGACCGACCTGGAAGCCGGCGTCGGGGAACTCCTTCGGATCGCCCGGCAGCGCGTCGTCATCCTCACGTGGGACCAGGCCGTCTTCCGCAGGTTCTGGCTGCTGGACGAATACCTGCCGGAGGTGGCCGCGTTCGACGGCACAAGGGCCGTCCCGATCGACCGGCTGGTTGCGCTGCTCGGAGGCGCGCGCGTCGAGACGGTCCCGGTCCCGCACGACTGCACCGACGGATTCGGCGCCGCCTTCTGGCGCCGACCTGAGGCGTACCTCAACCCGAAAGTGCGAGCCGGCATATCGATGCTCGCCCAGACCGGTGAGGAAGTCCTCCGCCCGGGCCTGGCGCGGCTGTCCGGCGACCTGTCTTCCGGTCTGTGGCACGAGCGCCACGCCGACCTGCTCAACCGCGAAACGCTCGACGTCGGCTACCGACTTCTCGTAGCCGACCTGTAGGAACAGGCCGGGGCAGGACCGTGCCTTCCGCCCTGCTCGCCTGCCAACCGTGCGACGTAGGCGTTTGAGCGGTCGCGGTCCGCCTCACTGGCTCGCGTACGCGACGATCAGCTACGGCCGGGGTTCCTCCTCGGCATTGCTGCTCGCTGTGCGGGTGAGGATCGCACTTGCGACAACGTCGAAGAGGTGCTCGGCGCGTGGCGCGAGCGAGGGTTGATCGCCGAGCCAGGCAAGCGCCGCTACCAGGGCGAACACATCGGCGCCGTCCATGTCGGTCCGCGCGGTGCCCGCGGCCTGGGCACGGGTCAGGAGCCGCGCGCCGGCCGCGCGCAGAGTGACGCACGAAGCGTGGAGTGCGGACTCGGTGTCCTCGATGGCGGCTGCCATCAGCACCACGGCGCCCCGGTACTCGGTTGTCCAGGCGACGCAGTCGCGCAGCCACGAAACGAGAGCGTCGCCGGGCGAGTTGGACGTTTCGAGGGCGTCTGCCTTGGCGGTCAGCTCGTCGAAGCTCGTGCGGAGCAGGGCGTCGAGCAGCGCCTCGCGCGTCGGGAAGTGTCGCAGCAGCGTCGCGAGTCCCACATCGGCCCTGCGCGCGATGTCGCGCAGTGACACGTCGACGCCTTGCTCGGTGATGGCGGTGCCCGCTACTGCGAGCAGGTGGTCGCGGTTCTTCCTGGCGTCGGCCCGCATCTGTCCCCCTTGACTATCCGGATCAGTGGTCCATATATTCGGATCAGTGGTCCGTTTATGTGGATCGCTGATCCGAATGAGTCTATCCCGCAGCGCGGGGAGGAGAAACCGATGCCGACACACACGATGAGGGCGGTCCGGCTCCATGAGCACGGCGGTCCGGAGGTTCTGCGGTACGACGAGGTGCCGATGCCCAAGCCCGGGCCGGGTGAGGTGCTCGTTCGCGTGCACGCGGTCGGCGTCAATCCCCCCGACTGGTACCTGCGCGACGGGATGTCCAACCTGCCTCCGGAGGTGCGGCCGAAGTTCAGCCTGCCCGTGATTCCGGGGACGGACCTGTCGGGCGTCGTCGAGGCCGTCGCCGCGGACGTGGACGGCTTCTCCGTCGGGGACGAGGTCTTCGGTCTCCTTCGCTTCCCCAGCTTCGACGGCAGCACCTACGCCGAATACGTGGCCGCGCCCGCGTCGGACCTCGCGCTCAAGCCGGCCGGCATCGATCACGTGCACGCCGCCGGGGCGCCCATGGCCGGGCTCACGGCATGGCAGTTCCTGATCGAGCTCGGACACGATCACCCGTCGCCCTTCCAGGCGGCGCAGCACCGTCCGGTGCCACTCGACGCCGACACGACGGTGCTCGTCAACGGCGCCGCGGGCGGCGTGGGACACTTCGCGCTTCAGCTGGCGAAATGGAAGGGTGCACGGGTCATCGCGGTGGCGTCGGGCGCACACGAATCCTTCCTGCGCGAACTCGGCGCCGACGAGTTCATCGACTACACCAAGAGTCGTCCCGAGGAACTCGTGCACGACGTCGACCTCGTTCTCGACGCCGTCGGCGGCCCCCACAGCAAGCGCTTCCTGCGCACGCTCAAGCGCGGCGGCTCCCAGTTCCCCGTGTTCTTCGGCGAATTCGACGAAGAGGAGACCGCGAAGCTGGGCGTCACCGTCACGGGCACCCAGGTCCGATCCAACGGCGCGCAGCTCGCCGAGCTGGCACGCCTGCTCGACGCGGGCACGGTCCACGTCGCGATCGACAGCACCTTTGCGCTCACGGATGCCCGAGCCGCGCACGAACGCGCCGCCCGAGGGCACATCCAGGGGAAGATCGTGCTCACGGTCGCTTAGGAACGAGCCGTTTCACTGCGCTCCGGTCCGTTCGGGTTCGCCCGTGCGGGCCGGCCGCAGCCCCGCGTCGTAGTGATGCCGGTAGCCGAAAAGCTTTTCGATAATCCTGGCTCCCAAAAGGTCACGGATTCGATGTTCGCCTCCCCGGATTGCCACGAAAGAAGGCCCTCGAGGAAGTTCCGTTCGTGTTCCACCTCACTCGGGCTGACGGATCTGCGAGCCGAGGCTGGGTTGCCGGTCGCCGCCTCGAGCTGCCCCTACCGGCCACCGCCGTCCGGCCCGCAGGCGCCTCCGATCAAGGAGCCGCATGCCTCCCCCGTCGTCCGGGCGCCCTCCCGGGGCCGCTTCGGCAGCCTCTTCGCCGGTTCCGCCCGCGCAGCACCTGCACCCGCCGCTCATTGCCCGGCGATGACGCTGGGGGGACCTGCCAGTACCTGGACCAGCAGGCCAGGGCCAAGGCAGGCCTGCTGGACCGCTCCGAGGCACCTTTTGGGCTGGTTCTCTGGGATGCACGCAGTCGTCAAGAACCAAGGACCTCCCCATGAACCTGAAGCTCGAAATGATCGTGCTGCCCGTCTCCGACACCGACCGGGCCAAGGCCTTCTACGAGAAGGTCGGATTCCGCCTGGACGTCGACTACACGGCCAACGAGGAATTCCGGGTCGTGCACTTCACGCCGCCCGGCTCCGAGTGCTCGATCATTTTCGGCGAGGGAATGACTCCTATCGCACCCGGCTCGTTCCAAGGCCTGTATCTCATCGTCTCCGACATCGAGGAGGCCCACGCGGAGCTCGTCGGCCGCGGCATCGAGGTCAGCGAGATATTCCACGACGCCGGCGGGCTGCTGCACCACGGCCACGAGGGCGGGGATGTCACCTACGACCGTGTCGGCCAGAAGCAGCTGGCCGGCCTGCATCCCGAGCGCGCCTCCTACGGCTCCTTCCTCACCTTCAGCGACCCGGACGGCAACGGATGGGTGCTCCAGGAGGTCTCGCAGCGCCTCCCCGGCCGCTGATCAGCCCACACAGCCGCCGCAGGCCGGCACCGGACCGCCGGGCGAGCGCGATGGTTACCCTCCGCCGCCCGGCGGTCCGGTGCCGCGGACACCGTGAGACGGCTTTGCCGCCACGGTCGTCCCATCCCGGGACCGCCCCCGTCGACCCCGTGCGGGGCGGAGGCCCCGACGCCCTTCCGGAGTGTCCGACCGAGTCACCGAAGCAATGAGGAATCAAACAGTGAGGAACGCAGCAGAGATGAACGAGACGACCCGCACCTACGACGTGATCGTCATCGGTGGGGGGCCGGTCGGCGAGAACGTGGCCGAACGCGCCCGCGCCGCAGGGCTCAGCGCCGTGATCGTGGAACGCGAACTCCTCGGCGGCGAGTGCTCGTTCTGGGCCTGCGACCCGAGCAAGGCGCTGCTCCGCCCGGTGGTGGTGCGGGCCGACGCGAGCCGCGTACCCGGACTCGACCCGGCGGTGGCCGGCCCGCTGGACGTCGAGGCGGTCCTCGCACACCGCGACAAGATGTCCTCGTACTGGAAGGACGAGGACCAGGTCGACTGGCTGAACTCGGTCTCCGTCGACCTCGTACGCGGCCACGGCCGCCTCACCGGCCCCAAGCAGGTGGCCGTGCGGACCCCTGAGGGCGACACCGTCGCCCTGACCGCCCGGCACGCCGTCGCCGTCTCCACCGGCACCCGCGCCGCCCTGCCCCCGATCCCCGGACTCGACACCATCCGCCCCTGGACCAGCCGCGAGGCCACCAGCGCCGACAAGGTGCCCGGCCGCCTCGCCGTCGTCGGAGGCGGTGTGGTCGCCGTCGAGATGGCCACCGTCTGGCAGGCGCTCGGTTCCCAGGTCACCATGCTCGTCCTTGACGACGGACTCCTCGAGCGGATGGAGCCGTTCGCCGGCGAACTGGTCACCGACGGACTGCGCGAAGCGGGCGTCGACATCCGCTTCAACACATCCGTCACCTCCCTGGCCCGCGAGGGCGGCGAAGACGGCGAGGTGCGGATCGCGCTCTCCGACGGCGGACAACTGGCCGCGGACGAGATCCTGCTGGCGACCGGCCGCGCCCCGCAGACCCGCGACCTCGGTCTGGAGACCGTCGGTCTCACCCCCGGCGACTGGCTGACCGTCGACGACACCTTCCGTGTCACCGGCGTCGACGGCGGCTGGCTCTACGCCGTCGGCGACGTCAACCGCCGTGCGCTCATGACGCATCAGGGCAAGTACCAGGCCCGGATCGCCGGCACCGTCATCGGCGCCCGTGCCAACGGCGAGCCCGTCGACGACGCACCCTGGGGCGCGCATGTCGCCACCGCCGACCACGCAGCCGTCCCCCAGGTCGTCTTCACCACCCCCGAGGTCGCCTCCGTCGGCCTGACCAGCCGCGAGGCCGAGCAGAGCGGGCGCCGCATCGAGGTCGTCGACTACAACCTCGCCCACGTCGCCGGCGCCCACCAGTACGGCGAGGACTACCGCGGCAAGGCCCGCATGCTCGTCGACACCGACCGCAACACCGTGGTGGGCGTCACCTTCGCCGGCCCCGGCGTCGGGGAACTGGTGCACTCGGCCACCATCGCCGTCGCGGGCGAGGTGCCCCTCCACCGGCTCTGGCACGCCGTCCCCGCCTTCCCGACCCTCGGCGAAGTCTGGCTGCGGCTGCTGGAGACCTACCGCGGCTGAGCATGCTCCGGCCGGCATGCGGGGTGGCCCTGGCCCCCGCCGGCTGACCCGGCCGTGTGCGGGTGAGGAGCGATCCTCCCCTCCCGGCGGCCGGTAGCGCTGCGGGGGCTCGTGAAGTCCCCGCAGCGCCCACGTACGGAGCTGGAAGCACTCTTCACGTGGGAGGGCCTGGGCATCGGATCACGCACTGCCGCAGCGGCTGCGGAGGAGTTCCACACCGGGGCCATCGAGGTCGTCGCAGTAGGTCGCGCGCCCGGTCGTGGCCATGATCAGGGCCACGGTGGGGCCGGACACGAGCGGCCCGGAACCGGTGGCGAACGGGCCGTCATCCGCGACGAGTCGCAGTCCGCCGATGCGGCCCTTGGCAAGGACCACGAGGTCCGAACCCTGGTAGTACTCGGCAACCTGCGTGAGGACCTGGATCGGGTGGTCGTGCCGGATGCCCAGCGGGCGCCGGATGTCCTCTCCGTGCACGATCGTTTCGCCCAGCATCGCGATGGTGGGCAAGGGAGGCTTGGTGGTGCTCGGGATGACATGCCGGAATCGTTCGAGGGTCTCGGCCGGAGTCGTGCCCAACTGCTCGGCCAGCCGCATGGCCACCTGCTTGTCGAAGTCGAGCCTGCAGCGGATCACTCCCGCCATCCAGCGCACGGCATTGAGGCTCGCGCCCGCGGTCACGTGCGCCAGCACCTCACGTACCGTCAAGCCGGTACACAACGAGGGCGTTGCCCAGCGCTCGTCCGTCAGATCCGCGAGATCGGCCGCCAGCGCCGCTCGCTCGGCGTGGATCAGGGGCCAGACCCCGGTCCCGCGGCTACGGTCTGCTGTCACTTCCGGATCGGTCATACGGCCAGGTCTCCTGTCACGGGTCGCGCTCTGCGGCAACGGCATTCACGAAGGAGACTCCGGCTCCAGCGCAAAGTCATCGCCCGTGCGCGACCTGTCCTCCGGCACCCGTACCTGGATCTCCCAGGCACCGGCAGCGGCTCGGAACGGAGATGTGAGACTTGACTCTCACAATATGTGAGAGGAGACTCTCACGTCATGGATGCCGATAACCGTCTGGGCGATGTCGAGATCACTGATCCGCGGGCGATGCGGGCGCTGGCGCACCCGGTGCGGCTGGCGATCCTCGAACGCCTCCAGCGGCACGGGCCGGCGACGGCTACGCAACTCGCGCCCGATGTGGGGGCGACCCCGTCGGTGACCAGCTGGCATCTGCGGCATCTGGCGGGCTTCGGGCTGGTCCGCGATGCCGAGCCCGGCCCGGACCGTCGCCAGCGGCGGTGGGAGGCGGTGGCGCGCGGCTTCCGGTTCGAGGCGCCGGAGGACCCGGAGGACGAGGAGGGCAGGACGGCCGCGCGGGTCCTGTCCCGGGAGATGTTCGTGCGCTCCGCGGACCTGGCGAACCGGTGGGCCGCCGAGGTCGAACCCGGCCTCGAACCGGCGTGGCTGCGGCGTGCGGGGCTGGCCAACACCCGCGTCGTCGTCTCCGCCGACGAACTCGCCGCCATCGAGGACGCGATCGAACGCGTCCTGGCGCCCTACGTGATGCGTGACGAGGCCGCGCGTCCGGCCGACGCCCGTGGCGTCAGGCTGCTGCGTTACGCCCTGCCCGAGGGCGCCGAGCAGCGGACCGGCGGGACGTCATGAGCGCCGCAGACCAGGCCGTACCCATATCGCTCTGGCGTGACCAGCGGTTCCGTCGTTTCTGGGCCGGCCAGTCGGTCTCGCAGTTCGGCGACCGGATCACCGAACTGGCCCTGCCGCTGATCGCGGTGGGGGCGCTGCACGCTTCGGCCCATCAGGTGGCGTGGCTGACCGCGCTCATCTGGGCCCCGAACCTGCTCGGGATCGTCCTCGGTGCCTGGGTCGACCACCGCATCCACAAGCGGCGCCTGATGGTCCTCGCCGACCTGGCGCGCGCCGCAGTGCTGCTCTCCCTCCCGGCCGCCTATCTGCTGGAGGCGGTGACGCTGGGGCAGTTGTACGCCGTGGCGTTACTGACCGGCGCCGCAGCGGTGCTGTTCAACACCGCCTATCCCCCGTTCTTCGCCCACCTGGTGCCCCGGTCCTCCTACGTGGACGCGAACAGCAAGCTCAGTACCAGCCGGTCGGCGTCATACGTCGCCGGCCCGGCGATCGGTGGTGCTCTCGTCCAGGCGCTGACCGCTCCCGTCGCCGTCGTCGTCGACGCCCTGACGTTCCTGGCGTCCGCGCTTCTGGTCGGTCGGGTTTCGATGGACGAACCGCCGGCCGTCCCTGACCGGGCGACACCCCCGCTGCTGCGGCGGGCCAGGGAGGGACTGGCGTTCGTCATCCGTCACCCGGTGCTGCGGCCGAGCCTCGGGTGCGTGGCGACCATCAACTTCTTCACCTTCGTCGCGGGCAGCGGGCTGATCGTGCTGTTCGCCAACCGGGACCTCGCACTGACCGCCGGAGTCCTCGGCATGGCCTTCGGGATCGGCGCCACCGGCTCGCTCCTTGGCGCGGTGATCGCGCCGAAGGTCTCGCGAAGGCTCGGCGTCGGCCGAAGCATCGCCGTGGGCGCGGTGCTGTTCCCGGCACCGATCGCCATCACCGCCGCCGCGGGCGGACCCCTGTGGGCTCGCGCCGGAGCCTTGGCCCTGGCCCAGTTCCTCTCCGGTGTCGGCGTCATGCTCTTCGACGTCAACCTCAACTCCCTCCAGGCGGCGGTGATCCCCGATGGCATGCGCAGTCGGGTCGCCGGCGCGTACAGCACGATCAACTACGGTGTACGCCCCGTGGGCGCCGTCCTCGGCGGCCTCCTCGCCACACTCATCGGCCTCCGGGTGACGCTCCTCGTCGCCGCCGTCGGCGGAGCGCTGTCGCTGCTCTGGCTGCTGCCCTCGCCGGTACCACGCATCCGTTCCCTGACCCCTGGCCATCCGGTAGCTCCCGGCACCGATACGAACCGGGACGCGCAACCATCGCCTACCTGACCGCAACGGAGGCATCCGGGTCGGAGCGTGGGCCGCGCTGCCGACACGGCTGCCCCTCACCGGCGCGATTGCCACGCGCCGGTGAGGGGCGGTTGCCCGTGGGTGTCGCCGTGCAGGAGGGTCAGACCCGGTCGGCCGCGATGAGCAGGTACTGGAAGCTGCCGTTGCGGTAGGCGGTCAGGAACGTGTCCTCGATGCCGGTGACCAGGTGGTCCGCCTGCTTGCGCAGCTCCCAGTAGGGGATCGCGGCCTCGGTCAGGTCCTGCACGTGGACCGGTACCAGACGGTGGCGCGCCATCGCCCGGAAGTACGCGGAGCGCGGGTGGATGTCGCAGATGTAGTGCGCGTTGATCAGGGACACCTCGCGCGAGGCCTGACCATAGGTGTCGTTGTAGCAGCCGGTGACCGTCACGTACCGTCCGCCGCGGCGCAGCAGGCGGGCGTGCTCGGCGAACAGCAGGTCCAGCTCGACGTACATGGTGGACTCGTTGTTCCAGGACGCCGCGTACCCGCCGGTCTCGAAGCCCGTGTCGAGCATGTTGCGGTGGTGGTAGCGGACCTTGTCGTCGATGCCCCGGGCACGGGCCTGGTCGTTGGCGAAGTCGGCCTGTTTGGTGGAGAGGGTGACCCCGTCGGCGTGGCAGCCGTAGCGCAGGTGCGCCACGACGCTGCCGCCGCCCCGGCCGCAGCCGGCGTCGAAGACGCGGTCGTCCGCGGAGAGGTTCCCCAGGTTGGAGGCGAGCAGTTCGGCCTGGGCGTGCTCCAGGCGGTGCAGTTCGGCGGTGATGCGCTTGCGCCGCCGGCCGGGATCGGGTTCGTCGAGGACCGAGGTGTCGGCCTCACCGATGCCGTAGTGGTGGTGGTACAGGTCGTCGATCTTTCCGAGTTCGAGGTTGACCGGGTTCTCCTCGGCGTTCCAGTAGTCCGCGATCCGGCTCTGGTAGGTGGACTGGGCCGGGACCGGAAGGACCGCGGGCCGGGCGGCAGGGGCGTGGGTCAACTGTTGCTCCTCGTGGTGCAGGTGCCATGTGCCGGTGGGTCACAGGCGGCGGTTACCAGTAGTCGGGCAGGTGGTAGCGGTGGCTGTTGGTGGCGTGCCACTCGTGGTTGCCGGACACCCAGGCGGCGAGCCCCCGGGCGTAGCGCTCCACGAGGGGCGAGGTGGCGGAGAGCAGCGCCGATTCCTCTTCGAAGGCCGCCATGATCGTGTTGTGGATCTCGACGGATCGCAGGTAGGCGGCCTTCAGCCCGCGCCGCTCGTTCGCGGCGACGACCTGGGGCAGGTTGAGGTGTGACGGGTCGCTGGCCAGTTCCTTGGTGAAGGAGTACAGGTCGTTGACGATCGTCGTGGCGTTGCAGGCCAGCGCCGTGATCCGCTGGATCTCGGGGCGGGCGTAGGCCTGCTCGGGCAGCTCGTAGCCGTCCACGGCGTCCACGATGGACAGGCAGGGGCGGAAGTTGTTGAACTGCCGCATCACGAGGTACTCCCAGACCTGCGGCACGTACCGGGTCTCCGCCCAGGCGGCCTCGGCCAGGTAGCCCAGGTGCAGCCGGGCGACGTCGTGCACGAACCGGTCGGTCTGGCTCGGTGTGGCCAGGACGGCGAAGTCCCGCAGCGCGAGGTGGTAAGAGCGCAGCGGGCCGTCCGCCCGGACACCGCGCCGCCACTCCTCCTCCAGTGCGGGGGTGCCGTGGTAGGGGTCGAGTGCCGACTGGGCGATGACCAGCCGTCCGCCGAGGCCCTTGCGCGCTCCCCCGCGGCCCTCGTCCTCCTCGCAGTAGCAGGAGTCGACGATGTTCTCGGCGAGCAGCAGCTTGCCTGCGGCGGTGAGGCGCTCCAGGTCGGCGGCCCCCGGGTGCTGGAGCACGACGGCACGGCCGAACTGGAAACCGGCGAAGTCGCCCTGCCAGGCCGCCGGGAACAGCTCGTTGGCGCGGGCCCAGGCCTCCACGCGCAGGTCGACCTCCTGCACCTTCTCCGGGTCGGCGGGCACCGCGGGCCGGTACAGCAGCCCGGGGATGGCGCCGTGGCGCCGCGCTCTCGCGCTCCGGGCGGGGCTGGGGGGTCCGGGCAGCGTGAAGGCGGTGGGGTGTGTGGTCACGGGGTGCTCCAGGCCGTCATTCGGGGAGCCGGCCGACCTGGACGTTCTCCAGGATCCCTGCCGCGTCGGGCACGAGGATGGCCAGCGAGTAGTAGGCGGTGACGAGGTAGCTGATGATCGCGGCGGAGTCGATGCCCATGAACCGGACGTTCAGGCCCGGCTGGTACTCCTCCGGGATGCCGGTCTGGTGCAGGCCGACGACGCCCTGGTCCGCCTCGCCGGTGCGCAACGCGATGATGCTGGTGGTCTGGTCGTCACTGATCGGGATCTTGCCGCAGGGCAGGATCGGGACCCCGCGCCACGCCGGCACATCGTGGCCGTCCAGGCTCGCGGTGCCGGGCATCAGGCCGCGCCGGTTGCACTGCCGGAAGAAGGCGGCGATCGCCTTGGGGTGGGCGAGGAAGACCTTCGTCTTGCGGCGCATCGACAGCAGCTCGTCCATGTCGTCCGGGGCCGGCGGGCCGGCGAAGGTGCTGACCCGCTGGCCGTAGTCGACGTTGTGCAGGAGGCCGAACTCCCGGTTGTTGACCAGCTCCCACTCCTGGCGTTCGCGGATCTCCTCGACGGTCAGGCGCAGTTGCTGCTCGGTCTGGTCCATCGGGTCGTTGTAGAGGTCGGCGACGCGGCTGTGGAGCCGCAGGACGGTCTGGGTGAGGGACAGCTGGTACTCGCGCGGGGCGAGGTCGTAGTCCACGAAGCCGCCCGTCAGCGTCGGCTCGCCCACGTGGCCGGCCTGCACCGGGACGTCGGCCTCGCCCTTGCGGTTCATCGGCCGGTGCTGCCGGTCGACGTAGGAGCGCAGATGCGCGCCGAGGGAGGGCGCCCGCTGCGTGAGGTCCTCCACAGCGGCCCAGGGCATCGCGAGGACCACCCCGGCCGTCTCGGCCCGCACCGAGGCCGACCACAGCGGGTCGGGCTGCCCCACGGCCTCGTCGCCCAGCTGGTCGCCGTCGGTGACGACCCCGATGATCCCCTCGTCACCGTACTTGCCGCAGGTGTAGCGGGTGAACCGGCCGCGGACGACCAGGTACACCTCCGTCACGGGCTGGCCGGCCTCGAAGAGCACCTGTCCGGCGCGTACCTCCTGGGGCCGGAAGTGGCCGGCGATCTCCCGCAGGACGTCCGTGTCGGCGTAGCCGCGCAGGATCGGCAGCTCCGTGAGCGACTGCGGGATGACGCGGATGTCGTCGCTCCCGTTGTGCTCGAAGTGCACACGGCCACGGTTCGTGCGCAGTTGGAGGCGCCGGTTGACCCGGTACGTGCCGCCCTTGACGTCCACCCACGGCAGGGCCTTCAGCAGCCATCGCGAGGTGATGGCCTGCATCTGCGGCTCGGACTTGGTGGTCGTGGCGAGCTGGCGTGCCGCGCGGGTGCTCAGACTGGTGAGCTGCTCGGCCGCGGGATCAGCGGCGGGTTCTTCGACGGCGGGACCGGTGGCGCTGTCCAGTGTGGACACATTCCCTCCAGCAGGGCTGGTGAACGAACAGAGGTGACCGCAGCGGTCGGTGACGACGTGACGGCGGCGACCCTGTGATCCACTCAATCAGGACGGTCCGGGCGCGGGGTACGGCGTGAACGGGGCGGATCAGCGCTCCGGGGGTGGTAAACCTGCTGTTGGGGGCGGGGGTGGCCGACAGTGTGCTCCTGCGCCGCCGGACCGCTTCCGTGAGCCGTGTGACATCACCCTCCGCAGAGGGTTCACCACCACGAAACCACCGCCAAAACACCCGGGACACCGGCTGCGGGCGAACTTCATTTGAACCGGGTGCGCGAAGAACCCCCCCCGGGCTGCCTGCGTCGAGCCGTACCGCCGGTTCCCCGGCACCCCATCCGGCAAGCGGCTTCAGGGCGTCCCGTGAGGCGTAGGGGTCCACATTCCATCCGCGCGTCGCCCTCACGGGTGAGTTCGCGACGCGCGAATCGCAGGGCTTCCTCGGCCGGCCCCCAGGCAACACCCACCCCCAGGCCGTCACGCCCCAAGGCACTCCCCGGTCCGGCGTCGCGATGACACGGCGGACACCCGCGGTGCCCCGTCCGTCCGGGTGACGCGCTGCGCCGCCACCACGCGCGGCGTGCCACGTCACGCCGAAGGCGTCCGCACTTCGCGCTTAGGGTGACGCCAGGAGGTGGCGGATGCGAGTGGGGTTGCACGCGCTCGGCATCGGTGACGGTGCCCGTCCGGAGGTCATCGGGGCGGTGGCCACAGCCGCGGAGACGCACGGTTTCGCCCGGCTCTGGTGCGGCGAGCACGTGGTGCTCGTGGACGCGCCCACCTCCCATTACCCCTACTCCGCGGACGGCCGGATCGCCGTACCCGCGGACGCGGACTGGCTGGACCCGCTGCTCGCGCTCAGCTACGCGGCAGCCGTCACCAGCCGGATCGAACTCGCCACCGGGGTGCTCCTACTGCCCGAGCACCACCCGGTCCTGGTCGCCAAACAGGCCGCCACACTCGACGTGCTCTCAGCCGGGCGCTTCTGCCTCGGGGTCGGGGTCGGCTGGTCGGCCGAGGAGTTCGCCGCGCTCGGGGTCCCCTTCGCCGGGCGTGGGCGGCGCGCCGAAGAGTACCTCGCCGCGATGCGCGTCCTCTGGGCCGAGGATCCGGCCTCCTTCGCGGGCGAGTTCACCCGCTTCGACGGAATCCGGGTCAACCCGAAGCCACGGCGCGGTAGCCGGCTCCCGGTCGTGGTCGGCGGCCACAGCGACGCCGCCCTGCGCCGCGCGGTCAGGCACGCCGACGGCTGGTACGGCTTCAACGTCCCGGTGGCCGACGTCGGCTCGCACGTCGCCGTCCTCGCCGACGAGTGCGCCCGCCAAGGTCGCGCCTTCGACGAGCTCACGGTCGCCGTCGCGTTGAGCGACGGCACGCCCGAGCACCTGCGGGCCCTCGCCACTGCGGGCGTCTCGGAACTCGTCGTCGTCGGCGCACCCCCGCCCGCTGCCGACGCGGCGGCCGCCTGGGTCGCGGAACTCGCCCGGGAGTGGATCATCCGGAACGAGTGACCGTGGCCGGTGCGAAGCCGGCGCGCGGCCCCGTGTACCCCATGGGCGGTGGGTCAGATACGTCCTTCTGCGGCGAGCCGCTCCACACGGCCGCCTGCCGCCAGGGTGGCTTTGGCCGCGGCCACATGCAGTTCGGTGACACGGTCGCGGATGCGCGCCAGAAGCGGCCAGTGGCAGGAGAGCTCACTGATCACTGCTGCTGCTTCCCGCGGCCGGCTGAGGCTTGCTCGATGTCCGCGCCGGAGCTGACGTGCCGCTGGGTCTCCTGGGGGCCGTGCCAGTCCAGGCACATCACGGTGGCGTCGTCTTCGAGCCGGCCGCCGGCGGCGTCACGGACTGCGGACGTCAGGGTCAGCGCGGTCTCACGCGGATGCAGGTCCCGGGTGTGCTCCAGCATGTCGAGCAGGTCGACCTGCTGCCCATGGCGCTCGAGCATGCCGTCGGTCAGCATGAGCAGACGGTCGCCGGGGCGCAGATCGATGTCCTGGACCCGGTGAGGGTGCGGCGCGTACGCGGAGAGCCCGAAGGGATGGTCCACCTCGCAGGTGATCACCTCCGCGACCCCCTTGCGTACGCGCAGTGGCCAGGGGTGACCGGCGTTGACGAGCTGGGCCTGCCCGGTGTGGAGGTTGATGCGCAGGAGCTGCCCGGTGGCGTGACCTTGGCCGTGCTCGGCCAGGGCCTGGTCGGCCCGGCGGGCCTGCTCGGCCAGGCCGGCTCCCACACGGCGCGCGCCGCGCAGAGCGCCCACCAGGACCGTGGCGGCCAGGGCGGCGTCGATGTCGTGCCCCATGGGGTCGGTCACCGAGAGGTGCAGGGTGTCCCGGTCCACGGTGTAGTCGAAGGTGTCGCCACTGAGGTCTTCGGAGGGCTCCAGGCTCCCGCACAGGGTGAACTGCGCGGCCTCGCAGGACAGCGACGCGGGCAGCAGCTGATACTGGATCTCCGCTGCCAGGGTGGGGGGCCTGGAGCGTTTGCCCCAGGTGTAGAAGTCGGTGAAGCGCCCGTTGGCGATCACGACATAGGCCAGCGCATGGGCGGCTTCCCCGACGGCATCAAGGACGTCTTCGCCGCAGTCGGTCGGCAGGACCAGCTCCAGCAGTCCAATGGCGTCCCCCCGGTTGGTGACCGGTATGATCATTCGCTGTCCGCGGCTCGTCGCCGCCTGATACAGCCGCTGGGTACGGATCACCTGCTCGTAGACGCTGCCGAACAGGGGGATCCGTTCCGTTTCCCGCTCACCCCCCACTGCCCCGGCGGTGGACAGCCGCGCCACCGCCTTCCCCGTCAGGTCCACGATGAGGAAAGAGACCTTCGTAGCCTGAAAACGCCGCCGCAGGTCCTCCGCGACCACGTCGACGGCATCCGCCGGCGCCGCTGTCTCGGCGGCCGTCAGCAGCCGGGGAAGTCCACTCTTTCCAGCACTCACGGCCGCGGTCCCTTCCACCAGCCCCCTCACCAGCTTGGCTACCGCAGCGGTGAGCGTCAATCTGTGCCCACTCGCGGCTGCAACCGGCACACTGTGCTCCGCGGGCCCTCAGACATCAACGGCAACAGAGTTCCCGGCCAGCCCTGCGTTTCACGCTCGCCAGGAGCGGATGCGTTCGGCGGCGGTGAACACGTCGGCCTTGCCGCTGACGATGTCGCGGGCGAGCTCCACCGGGGCGTAGGGCGCATTGAGGGTGTGGCCGCTGGCCGTCATGTAGGCCACCGCTGCCATCGCGCCGAACAAGGCGTTGCGCGCGGGGAGGGGGCGGAGCTGGATGATGGTGTGCATCAGGGCGGCCGCGCGCCAGGCCTCGTCGTAATCGGCGCCGAAGGCGGGGGTGTTCACGCGGTGCCGGGCGACAGCTGCGACCAGTGCGGAGTAGTCGCGCACCGCCAGGTCCGTCATGCGGGCCTCTTGGATCTCCAGGAGCCAGCGGACGTCGGTGAAGACTTCCATCAGGCGGCGGCACCCGCTCCAGGGCGGGGTGCGTCGTCGGGGAAGGCCTCGTCGAAGGCGGCCGCATGGGCGTCGTGGAAGTCGAGCGCCGTGGAGACGAAGACCCGGCGGCGCCCTTCGAGGACGGTCGTGGCGTGGATGTAGTCCTCGACGGACATCCCCGCGGCTGCGGCGGCGACTTGCAACTGCCGCAACTCGGCTTCGGTGTAGTCCACGCTCACATCCGGCATGCACCGAAGGTACCGGATCGGTTGCGGCCGTTGCACCCGAGCCCGCGATCTGCTGCGTCATACCGAACCGAGCCTGTCATGGCGCGAAGACCTCAGGTCCCGGCGCACCGAAGGGTGCGCCGGGCCTGATGCGTGTCCTCGGCTACCACCAGATGACGGCGTATCCGTCACCACCGTTGTCGGCGGGTATCAGCGCGGCCACGGTACCGTCGCCGCCCGTGCCCGCACCCTGTGGGGCAGGCTCGACGATGCCGCTCACCGCCGGCTGGCCGCCAGGGCCGGCCAGCCCTTGGGCCACGACGGGAGGCTGGCCCTCGGCGCCCTGACGGGTCGTACCGCCGACCGAGCAGAAGCCGTTGCCGCCGGGACTGGGAGTCAGGGGGAGGAGGCCGGCGCGTCCTCCGGTGCCGCCGTCACCCCTCGCGAGGATACCGCTCGGGCCGGACAGGACGGTGTTCGCCCCGTTGGTACCGTTCACGCCGACGGCGTTGGCACCGGCCCCTCCTAGACCGACGGTCACGTTGTAGACCGTCCCGGGTGTCACGTCCACGGGGCACCAGGCGAAGCCGCCGGCACCGCCGCCTCCGCCGAGGGGGACGGGGATGAGTCCGATTCCACCGCCGCCCCCGCCCGCACCCCACACCTGGACGAAGACCCTGGTGACCCCGGCTGGCGGGGTGAACGTTCCGTCGCCGACTCTGAAGTCCACGAGGTCGTGGGGGGCGGCGGCAGGTCCGGGCGGTCCAGCCGGGCCCTGCGGACCCTGCGTTCCGGGGTCGCCCTGCGGGCCGGCAGGCCCGGCCGGTCCCTGCGTTCCGGGCGGGCCCTGGGTCCCGGGGTCACCCTGCGGGCCGGCAGGCCCGGCCGGACCAGCCGGACCCTGCGCTCCGGGAGTTCCAGGCGGTCCGGGCGGGCCCTGGGGGCCAGGAGGCCCGGGGATGCCCGGTCGGCCGGGATGCCACGGACGGCCCGGGTATCCGGGGTAGCCGTGGTAGCCGGGGCGGCTCGGGCAGTACCCGGGGAAGTAGGGGAAGAGGAAGCACGGGTCGGCGAGAGCGGTCGTGGCGCTGGGTTTCACGGCGTCAGCCCGACCGCCGCCGGCGCTCTCCGCGTGCGCGGCACCTGTCAGAGCACTGGACGCCAGGGCCACGCTCGCGGCCATCGTCCACATCCGCAGACCACCTCGGCGTCGCCTTACGGACGCCTGAGGCAGGGCTATTCGGGACAACACGTCACCTCCAGGAAGGGGCTCACAGCGCGCGGCAGACACCGCCCGGAGAGGAAGCTGGCATGGACAGCAGCGAGCCCACAGCAAGGATCACCCTGCGTTGCATGACGTGCACATTCAGTAGCCGACCGAGTGACTCCTCGCAGCTCAGCCGGTTCCGGTCATCACGCCACCGGGGCGTCGAAGTCGATCGGGTACCGGAACTGCCAGGCGTTCTTCTCGGGCTTCATCAGCTTGAACATCGTCGGCAGCAGCGCGTCGCGGATCACCCGCGCGACCGGGCCCGCGGCCTTGCGGGCGTTGGTGCGGGCGGTCTCCTTGATGATCCGCTCCACCCGGGGCCGGCGCAGTTCCTCGTAGCGGGCCAGCGCCTGAGGCAGGGGCAGGTCGCGCAGGCAGCGGGCGAGTTCGACGGAGCTCTCCGCAGCGAGCGAGGCGCCCTGGCCGGAGCTGGAGGAGGGCGCATGGGCGGCGTCCCCGGTGAGGACCATCCGACCGCGGCTCCAGCGCACCGGCTGCGGCATGTTCTCGGTGCTGCCGGCGAAGAGCATGGTCTTCGGGTCGGTGGCCGCCAGCATCCGCCCGGCCGGGGTGGCGTCGCCTTCGCAGACCTCCGCCAGGTGTTCCAGCCAATAGGCGCCGCCGCGCTCGCGCTGCTCGTTGACCGAGAGCGGCTGCGCCACGGGCAGGTTGATGAACCACAGGCCCGTGCCGTCCGCGAAGACCTGCCAGGCGAAGAAGCAGCGCTTGCCGAAGGTCATGTGCATCATGCCGTCGGTGGGCGCGACGCCGGCGTCGGCGACCATGGCGCCGAACCCGGCCGTGCCCGCGAACTGCGGTGCGGAGGCGGTCGGATCGATCAGGCCGCGGACCGTGGAGCGCAGTCCGTCCGCGCCGATGAGCACGTCCGCCGTCGCCGTGCTGCCGTTCTCGAAGCGCGCGGTGACACCCTCGGCGTCCGCGCCCGCGTCGACGATGCGTCTGCCGTAGACGGTGGCCACGCCCCGCTCCTCGGCGGCCTCGCGCAAGGTCCGGAACAGCTCCGCGCGGAACACGAAGCGCGTCGGATCGATACCGGGCAGCGTGCCGAACTCGGCCAGCTTCTTGCCGTTCCAGCTCTGCAGCACCATGCCGTTCATCTCGGTGCTGACCGCGCGGACCGCGTCGCCCACGCCGATCGCGTCGAACGCCTGGAATCCGTTCGGCGCCAGTCCCATCCCGCCGCCGGCCTCGTCGGCCGGGCCGTCGTACGCCTCGAAGACCGTCGCCTCGATGCCCGCTTGCCGGAGCGCCATCGCGGTGACGGGACCGGCGATGCCGCCGCCGATGACCAGTGCGGAGCGGACCTTGCCGTTCGTGGTGCCAGTCGAGTTCGTCATGACGTAATAGTTGCACTGCAACTAGTCTCTGGTCAACTAGTTCGACCGTCGGTAGCATCGGGCCATGAGCACTGCGCCCCGGAGTTCCCCCCTCGCCCTGACCGTCCTGGCCCTGCTGCACTACAAGCCGCTGCATCCCTACGGCATCCAGCGGCTGCTCAAGGAATGGGGCAAGGACCAGGTCGTCAACGTCGGTCAGCGGGCCGGCCTGTACCGGACCATGGAGCGCCTGCTCGCCGCCGGGCTGATCGCCGTCCGCGAGACGGGCCGGGACGCGCAGTACCCGGAGCGCACCGTGTACGAGGTCACCGAGGCGGGCAGCGAGGCGGCGCACCGCTGGCTCGACGAGATGCTCGCCACGCCGAAGCAGGAGTTCCCCGAGTTTCCCGCCGCGCTGTCGCTCATCATGATGCTGACGCCGGAGGCACTGCGGGATGCGCTCGGCCGCCGCGCCGAGGCCCTGGAGACGGCCCTCGCGAAGCACGAAGCGGACCTCGCCCGGGAAGCGGACAGCGGGCTGCCGCGGATCGCGACGCTGGAGCTGGGGTACGTGCGCACGATGACGGCGGCGGAGCTGGCGTGGGTACGGGGCGTGCTGGCCGATTTCGCGGACGGGCGCCTGGCCTGGTCGCCCGAGGAACTGCTCGCCCACGCGGGCGATGAAGGGTGACCACCGGGGCGGCCGGGCGGCCCCGCGTCACTTCCCGGCAGGGCCGACGGTGCCGGACGCGGCACCAGGCTCCAGCAGCCCGCGCAGGACGTTGCCCTCCGTCGTCAGATAGCTGGAGCGGTAGTCGAAGCGGCGCGCCCGGGCGAACAGCAGGAAGTAGTACTTGGCGTTCTCGCTGAACCAGTACGCCGGGGTCAGGTCCCCCAGTTCCATCGGGGACACCGTCACGTCCCGGACGACCGTGTAGCCGTTGGGGACCTTGCAGTAGCGCTCCTGACGGCCGAACATCTCGCGGGCGCGTGCGCGGTACAGCTCCTTCCCGGTGGTGAGCCACAGGAGCAGGCAGGAGTTGGCGTACTCCGGGCGCAGCGGGTAGGACGGGTCGATCGCCCGCAGGGTCCGGTAGTCGAAGAGGTCCGGCGGCAGTCGGAAGGTGTCGAGCACGGCCGTCCAGCTGTCGAGGTAGCTCTCGCCGCCGGCGAGGTGGCCGCTCTGGGCGAGCAGGCCGGCGTAGAAGGCGGTCAGCCCGGACTCGACGTGGCCGGCTGCGCGGCCCGTGGTCATCTGCGCCTGCCGGAACCACAGCCGCCCGGTGTCCCGGTCGGCGAGATACCGGAAGATCCCGGCGGTCAGCGTGGTGTACCAGGTGTGCACTTCCTCGTCGCCGTACAGCGCCCAGCCGTGCCACAGACTCTCGTAGAAGGAGTCGACGGGCGGATCGAGGGTGGCGGTGGTGCCGGTCCAAGCCCCGGTCTCGACGTTCATGCTGGTGCCCACCAGGTCCAGCCGCGAGCGGCGTTCGTAGACCGCGCGCAGCGCCCGCTTGGCCGCACCGTAGTAGGAGCGGTCGCCGGTGAGCCGGGACAGCTCCCCGAACTCGGTGATGCAGCTGCCGATCTCGGCGACGTAGTTGACCTGGCCGCCCACCGCGCCCGTGGAGAGGTTGACGTAGCGGTAGGGGGCGCCCGTGGGTGACTTGACGAAGGCAGGCATCAGCCGGTCCGCGAGGTCGCGGGCCAGATCCAGCAGCACGGGTTCCCTGGTCGCCAGGTACCCCGACAGCAGCCCGCCGACCAGCCGGATGATCGACTCGAAGACCTGGACCGACACGTCCTGGTCGAGGACGAGTTCGTCGCGCACCCAATGGACGGCCGCGGCCAGGTCCTCGTCCAGCTCCATCAGGTACAGCGTGTCGAGCGCCTCGACGATCGTCAGGCCGAACGTGTGACCCCGGACGAAGAAGTCCGCACCGCAGCCACGCAGCGGCCGCAGCTCGTCACGGCCCCAGGCCAGCCGCCGGTAGGCGTCCCACGACCTACGGAACGAGGCGACGGCCTCCTCCCCCAGGTCCGCATACGGCTCGGGCGCCACGGCGGCCGCACCGGCCGAGGGCACGGCCGGAACGGCAGCGACGGGCGTCAGGGCGGCCACGGCACCGAGCAGCCTGCGCCGTGACACTCCGCCAGGACCCACGAAAGTTCCCATGACCGCACACATGCCCCAAATGCGCCATCCCCTTTCCCGGCCCCACGGGAGATCACCGCATTGACGGGACATCCTTGCCGATGACCGGCTCAAGCAGCGACGCCGACCCCGCACGCCTTCCGCGTCGAGGCCGTGGTCAGGACCGGTCCGCCACGGCGGCGGTGAAACGCGCCACGAGCGCCGCAACCGCGGCACGCAGCTCCTCCCCGCCCTCGACGCGGAAGGCGAACGGCACCCTCGCCAGCCATTCCTGCACGTACATGTCCGGGTTGCGGGTGCTGCCGACCAGCACGCATCCCTCCCCCGAGGGCTCCAGCCGCCCCATGGGCGGCCGGATCCACGGGGCCACCTCGGCCAGGGGCGCGTCGAACACCACGCGGGTGGAGAACTCCCACCCCAGGCCCAGGTTCTCCTCGAGCGCCGCCACCGGGTCGAGGCCCTCGGGCGGCTCGAACCCGTGCCCGGTCGGCCGGACCGCACGGATCCGGTCGAGCCGGTAGGTGCGGATCGCGTCCGCACGATGGGAGTGGCACAGCACGTACCAGCGCCCGTAGCGGACGACGATGGACCAGGGGTCCACCTCCGCCTCCCACTCGTTGCCGGCCTCGCTGCGGTACGTGACCGACACGCGCCGCCGGGCCGCGACGGCGTCGACGATTTCGCTGGTGATGGCCGGATCGGGGCGCGCCGCGTACGGGTCCGCCGCGGCCGACGCGTACTCCCGCAGCAGCGCGGCCTGTTGGCCGACGCTCTCCGGAAGCGCCTTGACGACCTTGCCCAAGGCTGCGCCGACCAGGTCGTCGGTGCCGGCCGCTGCCGGCTGGGCGCTGAGCACCGCCATCACCAGGCCGAGGGCCTCGGACTGCGTGAAGTGCACCGGGGGCAGCCTCGTCCCGCGCCCCAGCCGGTACCCGCCATACGGCCCCCGGGCCGACTCCACGGGGATGCCGGCCTCCCGGAGGATCCCGACGTACCGGCGCGCGGCGCGCTCGGTGACGCCCAGCCGCACGGCGAGTTCGCCGGCCGTCGTACCGGGGCGGGTCTGGAGGATCTCCAGGGCGCGCAGCGCCCGCGCGGTGGGGCTGAGGTCGTTCGGCACGGGAGCAGGTTAATCCGGATGAACCGGCAGTGGATCGTCCGGATCTCCTCCTACGGTGGCGTCCACGAAGTTGGAGAAGGGAAACCGACCATGGACATCCTGCTCATCGGCGGCCTGTGGCTGAACGGACCCGTGTGGGGCCGCGTCGCGTCCGCGCTCGAATCGCTCGGCCACCGCCCCGTACCGCTCACCCTGCCGGGCCAGGGGGACGGCTCCGTGTCCGCCACGCTCGACGACCAGTTGGCGACGGTGCTCGCCGCGGTGGACGCCACGCCCGGCAAGCCCCTGGTGGTGGGGCATTCCGCCGCCTCCACGCTGGCCTGGCTGGCTGCCGACCGGCGGCCGGGGCGGGTCGCCAAGGTCGCCCTCATCGGCGGTTTCCCGACCGCCGGCGGCCAGCCGTACGCCGACTTCTTCGAGGTGACGGGCGGCGTCATGCCCTTCCCCGGCTGGGGCCCCTTCGAGGGACCGGACGCCGCCGACCTCGATGACGGCGCCAGGCGGGAGCTGGCGGCCGCCGCGATCCCGGTACCCGCAGGCGTGTCCAAGGCAGTGGTGCGACTGACGGACGAACGGAGGTTCGACGTCCCGGTCGTGGTCGTATGCCCCGAGTTCACGCCCACGCAGGCGCAGGAGTGGATCAACGCCGGCGACGTCCCGGAGCTCGCCCAGGCCAAGCACGTCGACTTCGCCGACATCGACTCGGGCCACTGGCCCATGATCACCCAGCCCGCCGAACTGGCCCGGATCCTGGCCGGGGCAGCCGACGCGGCCTGACGAGGGAGCCACCGGGCGCTTGATGGGCACGGCTGTCGGCGGCACGCGTTAGGGTGCGCCTCCATGGACGCGGCTGATCTTGACCACCGTACGCGGACGCGGACCGGGTGATCCCGCGCCCGGCCGGACCGTCATGGACCCTCGCGGCGGACGACACACCTCCCTTCTGACTCCGCCCGCAGCCGACCTGACACCCCGACGGGCACCCGCGTCCACTCCCCGCTCGCCGCCTCACACGACCAGGAGCTCCCTGGACTCACGCATGTTCGCTGCGGGCCTGCAGGGGATGGAGCCGGGCGGGCGGGTGCTCGATCGGCAGGTCGGGGCGCCAGGTGGTCAGGCACTGAGCGCTGGGGACGAACAGGCCGTTCGGGAGCCGGTCGAGCGGCCACCACCGCCAGTCGCCCACGCGCTCGCCGGGTTGGTCGGCCGGTTCGCCGTCCCATGCGGTGATCACCGCGGCCACGGTCGCCCGCAGCATGCCCTGGGCCTCGTCCAGGAGCAGGCCGAGCAGCTCGACGTCCTCCTCGCGTACGGTGCAGCCGGTTTCCTCCTTCACCTCACGGGCGGCGGTACCGGCCAGCGACTCCCCTCTTTCCACCGAACCCCCAGGCAGCTCCCACGTACCCCGGCGATGCCGGCCCAGCAGAAGACCGCGGGGGCCGTGCAGGATCGCCCCGACGCCGAGGGCGGTGTTCGGCGGCGGCGGGCCGGTGGTACGGGGGCGGCTGGTGACCCGGGTGCGCCGACGTACGCGGAACAGCCGGCAGGACGTCGGGACACCCTCTTCCGGCGCGTCCAGGACCTCGATCCCCTCGATGACGAAGCCGTGTTCCTCCAGCAGGTCCCGCCACAACTCCGGTGCCAGGACCCACATCTGCACGGTCAGCTGCCCGCCGCCCGCCAGGGGCAGGATCTGCGGGCGGGCCGTGACGGTGTCCGAGGGGCCCTGGCCGTCGGAGTCGGTGTGCAGGACCGAGAACACCAGCCTGCCGCCCGGTGCCAGCGCGTCCGCGACGGCGGGCAGCAGCCGTCGCGGGTCGACGTACGCGAAACCGTGGACGGAGTAGATCACCTCGTACGGATCCGCCCGCCGCAGATGCTCGACCGCGTCGGCCAGGATCAGGCGCAGCCCCGGCACGGCCGAGTAACGCGCGGCGGCGCGCTCGTACTGGGTGGGCGAGGCTTCGACGGCGTCGACGTCGGCACCGTGCGCACGGACCAGGTGGGCGGCATGCCTGCCCAGGCCCGATCCGAGGTCCGCGACCCGCCGCCCTCGCACGTCGCCCAGGGCCTCCACGCCGTGTTCGTCCGGCCAGAAGCCCCAGGAGATGTCGTCCGCGTCGGGAACGTCGGTGCCCCTGGCCACGTGGTGGGCTCCGTAGGCGGTCCAGGCGTCGGCGTTCGTCACTTCGACAGGGTCCACAGTGCTGTCCCTACCCACGGTGCGGCCGCGCCTGCCCCCTGACGGCCGTTCGACACCACATCACGCGCCGCCATCGATGCTCGTGCGTGCACTGACACCCGACGATCCGTCAGAACACCTTCGTCGCCGCCTCACAGACATCCGACCTCCTCTCAACATGGACCGTGGAGTTCGAGCCGAAGATGGGGAAATCACGGACTAAAACTCCATAAGATCAACAGCGGCAAGGAAAAAGGTCGGGTTAATTTGGCATCGGCCGTTGACATGGGCGAAACAAGTTGATTATTTATGAATACTTTTCGTGGGCTGCTGTGACCCTGGAAGGGAACCCTTGCCGTGTCCGCTTCTTCCCGACGTGACTTCCTCCGCCTGGCCGGCGCCACCAGTGGTGCCCTCGCCCTGTCGAGCGGCCTCTACCCGTTCGCCGCACATGCCGCTCCCGCCCGTCCGACCAGCGTGGACATCGTCCCGGAGGAGAAGGCCACGTCGCTTTGGTACCGCACGCCCGCCAACGAGGCGCGCATCATCCAGGAGGCACTGCCGGTCGGCAACGGCCGGCTGGGCGCGCTGGTCGGTGGTGATCCGGCGGACGACTTTCTCTACCTGACCGACGGCGCGTTCTGGACCGGCGGCACCAACGACACCCTGACCGACGACGGCCAGTTGCCGTACGGTCCGGACGACTTCGGCAGCTTCGGCCTCCTGGCCAAGCTCCGGATCGCACTGCCCGGCCACTCCGGCAAGGCGGTGAGCAAGTACCGTCGCCGGCTCGACCTGAGCAACGGCGTGGTCTGCGCGGAGTACCTGCACGAGGGCAACCTCCACCGCCGCGAGGTGTACGCCAGCCATCCGGACGACGTGGTCGTCGTCCGGCTCAGCGGCGGGCCGCACACCGGTACGGTCTCGCTGGCCGGCACGCACGGCGAGACCACCGCGGGCGGCAGCGGGCACGTGTCGTTCGCCGGGACGCTGAAGAACGGTCTGCGCTACGCGGCGGCGGTGACCGCGGTCAGTGCGTCGGGCCGGGTCAGCGTGGAGGGCGACAAGCTGTCCTTCGCCGGGTGCCGGGAGCTGCTGATCGTGGTGTGCGGCGGCACCGACTACTCCCCCGACGCCGCGAAGAAGTTCCGCGAGCCGGGCACCGACCCCCTCGCGGTGGCCCGCGCCAAGATCGCCGCCGCGGCGAAGGTGTCCGGCAACGAGCTGCTCAAGACCCATGTGTCCGACTACCACCGGCTCTACAACCGGTTCAGCATCGACCTGGGCGAGTCCTCGGCGCTGCAGCGGTCCCTGGACTCCTGGTCCCGCATCGCCGTGAGGTACACCGACGCGACCACGCCGGACCCGGAACTGGAGGCCGCCTACGTCCAGTACGGCCGCTACCTCACCATCACCGGCTCCCGCGACTGGCTGCCGATGAACCTGCAGGGCATCTGGGTGCACAACAACAACCCGGACTGGTACGCCGATTACCACACCGACATCAACGTCCAGATGAACTACTGGCTGGCCGACCCGGCCGGTCTGGGCGAAAACGCGTACGCCCTCGCCCGGTACTGCGTGTCCCAGCTGCCGGTCTGGACCGACGTCACCAAGCGGCTGTTCAACGACGGACGCAACCGGTTCCGCAACAGCACGGGGAAGATCGCCGGGTGGGCGGTCGCGTTCTCCACCAACATCCACGGCGGCAGCGGCTGGGCCTGGCACCCCTCCGGCAACGCCTGGCTGTGCAACTCCCTGTGGCGGCACTACGAGTACAGCCAGGACCGCGCCTACCTGGAGCTGATCTACCCCGTCCTGAAGGGGGCGGCGGAGTTCTGGCAGGCGCGCCTGATCAGCACCACGGTCACCGGGACGGACGGCACGTCCCAACAAGTCCTGATCGACGACACCTCCTGGTCGCCGGAGCACGGTCCGGACGGGAAGGGCAACACCTACGGGCAGGAACTGGCGTGGGAGCTCTTCGAGGAGTTCAAGACCGCCTCCCGCGTGCTCCACCGGGACACCGAACTGGCCGCCGAGCTCAGCGCGATGCAGGCCAAGCTCTACCTGCCCCGGGTCAGCCCGAAGACCGGCTGGCTGGAGGAATGGATGACCCCCGACAACCTCGGCGAGGTCACGCACCGGCACCTGTCGCCGCTGATCGGCTTCTACCCGGGCGACCGGATCGCCGCCGACACCAGCCCGGCGGAGCTGCTCGAAGGGGTCCGTGCGCTGCTCACCGCCCGCGGCATGGACAGTTTCGGCTGGGGGTGCGCGTGGCGGTCGTTGTGCTGGTCCCGGCTGAAGGACGCGGAGAAGGCCTACCAGCTGTACCTGACGGTGCTGCGGCCGTCCATCACCAACGGCAACGGCACCTCGGCCAACTGGTTCGACATGTACAGCCAGGGCAGCTACACGATCTTCCAGATCGACGCGAACCTGGGCGGTGCCACCGCCGCGCTGGAGATGATCCTCTACTCACGGCCGGGCGTCATCGAGCTGCTGCCCGCACTCCCCCAGGCCTGGGCGGCCAAGGGTTCCGTGACCGGAGTGGGCGCCCGCGGCGGCTTCGAGGTGGACCTGTCCTGGCGCAACGGCAAGGTGACCGAGGCGACCGTCCGCAGCACCGGCGGGACCGCCACCGAGCTGCGCGCCGGCGACTTCCGCAAGCAGCTCACCCTCAAGCCCGGCAAGTCCGTGACGATACGCATCCCCTAGCCACGGTCTTCGTGACGGCCCGCCGGTTCCTCCGGCGGGCCGTTGCGCATTCCTGGTTCCGCGGCCGCATCCGCAGGCCTGTGGGACGTCCACTCGCCGGTTCCCGCGGACGGTGAAATGGCAAAGGCAAGGAGATGTCTCTCCTTGCCATTCTCAAGGTATAGCGCACCGGGGGGCTTGCGGCAAGGCCCCGGGGGTGGCGCACAATCGTCGGCCGAGGCCACAACCTGCGGAAATGAGGGCACGACGTGCAGTACGTGATCGATCTGCCAGAGGTCGACGAAACGCAGGTCACGGTTGTCGGCGGCAAGGGCGCGCACCTGGGCGGGCTGTCGCGGATCGAAGGCATCCGCGTGCCGGCCGGCTTCTGCGTGACGACGGACGCCTTCCGGCGGATCATGGCGCAGGCGCAGGCGCCGTCGATCGGCGAGCGGCTCGATGAGCTGTCGCGCCTGGACCAGGACGACCGCGAGGCGATCCGCAGGCTCAGCGCACAGATCCGCCGGACCATCGAAGGGATCGTCATCCCTGGCGATCTCGCGGCGGCGATCACCCGCCCGCTCACCCGGCTCGGCGAGCAGGCCGCCTACGCCGTCCGGTCCAGCGCGACGGCGGAGGACCTGCCGACGGCCTCCTTCGCCGGTCAGCAGGACACCTACCTGAACGTCGTGGGGCCGACGGCGATCCTCCGGCACGTCAGCCGGTGCTGGGCCTCGCTGTTCACCGAGCGGGCCGTGACCTACCGCCTGCGCAACGGCATCGACCACCGTACGGTCCACATGGCCGTGGTCGTGCAGCAGATGGTCTTCCCGCAAGCGGCCGGCATCCTGTTCACGGCCGACCCCGTCACGGGCAACCGGAAGGTCGCCACCGTGGACGCCGGCTTCGGCCTCGGCGAGGCCCTGGTCTCCGGCCTGGTGAACCCGGACGTCTACACGGTGCGGGACGGCGAAGTCGTCACCAAGGCGATCGCCGCCAAACAGCGTGCCGTTCACGCCCTGCCGGCCGGCGGCACGCAGGAGGTGGCGATCGACGCGCAGCGGCAGGAGGAGCCGGCGCTGACGGATGCGCAGGTCGTGCGGCTCGTGCAGCTCGGGCGGCGGATCGAAGCGCACTTCGGCCGCCCGCAGGACATCGAATGGTGCCTGGTCGACGACGCCTTCCAGATCGTCCAGAGCCGGCCGATCACGACGCTGTTCCCCATCCCCGAGGCCGGGGACGAGGAGAACCACGTCTACGTCTCCGTCGGCCATCAGCAGATGATGACCGACCCCATGAAGCCCCTGGGGCTGTCCATGTGGCAGCTGACGGCCATGGCGCCGATGCACGCGGCCGGCGGGAGGCTGTTCGTCGACGCCACCCGGCGCCTGGCCTCGCCCGCGAGCCGCGCCGCCCTCCTGGACGTCATGGGGAAGGGCGATCCGCTGGTCAGGGACGCCCTGGAGACCGTCCTCGACCGCGACGACTTCGTCCCGTCGCTCCCGGACGCACCTCCCGGCAAGCCCCCGTTCGGCGCTGCGCCCGCCACGATCGAGACCGATCCGGCCATCGTCACCGAGCTGATCGAGCGCAGCCAGGTGTCCATCGCCGCCCTGGAGCGCGACATCCAGGCGAAGACCGGCCCGGCGCTGTTCGCCTTCCTGCTGGAGGCCTTCGAGGAGCACAAGCGGGTCCTCGGTGATCCGTTGAACATGCAGGCGATCATGGCGGGGATGGAGGCCACCTGGTGGCTCAACGACAAGCTGCAGGAGTGGCTGGGCGAGAAGAACGCGGCTGACACGCTCACGCTGTCCGCCCCCGACAACATCACGTCGGAGATGGGACTGGCGCTGCTCGACGTCGCGGACGTGATCCGCCCGCACGCCGAGGTGGTGGCGTTCCTCCAGGACGTCCAGGACGAGGGCTTCCTGGACGAGCTGCCGAAGCTCGCCGGGGGCACCGAGGCACGCGACGCCATCGAGGGCTACCTCGACCGGTACGGCATGCGCTGCGTCGCCGAGATCGACATCACGAGGCCGCGTTGGCGCGAGCGCCCCACCACGCTCGTGCCCGTGATCCTCGACAACGTCAGGAACTTCGAGCCTGGCGCCGCCCAGCGGCGCTTCGAGGAAGGCCGGAAGAAGGCGCAGGAGAAGGAACGGGACGTGCTGTCGCGCCTGCGGGCCCTGCCGGACGGGGACCGGAAGGCCGACGAGACCAAGCGGATGATCGATCGGGTCCGGACCTTCATCGGGTACCGGGAGTACCCGAAGTACGGCATCGTCAGCCGCTACTTCGTCTACAAGCGGGCCCTGCTGGAGGAGGCCGAACGCCTCGTGCAGGCCGAGGTGCTTCCCGAGAAGGAGGACGTCTTCTTCCTCACCTTCCAGGAACTCCACGACGTCGTGCGCTCGCACCAGGTGGACGCCCGGCTCATCCGGCAGCGCAAGGACGCGTTCCGGTCGTACCACGCGCTCACACCGCCCCGGGTCCTCACGTCGGACGGCGAGGCCCTCACCGGGGCGTACCGGCGCGACGACGTGCCGCCGGGCGCCCTGGTCGGCGTACCGGTCTCCGCCGGGACCATCGAGGGGAGGGCCCGCGTCATCCTCGACATCGCGGAGGCCGAACTCGAGGCGGGCGACATCCTGGTCACGACCTTCACCGACCCCAGCTGGTCGCCGTTGTTCGTCGGCATCGCAGGCCTGGTGACGGAGGTGGGCGGTCTGATGACCCACGGCGCGGTGATCGCCCGGGAGTACGGCTTGCCGGCCGTCGTGGGCGTGGAGCAGGCCACCCGGCTGATCCGGGACGGGCAGCGGATCCGCGTGCACGGAACCGACGGGTACGTCGAGATCCTGCCGTAACGGAGAGGGGGTGCGCCGGGATTCCGGCGCACCCCCTCACGCATCTCGGCGTCACGCGGCGCCGTGCGGGGTCAGGAGCCGGGCGAGCCAGTCGGTGCGGGTCCGGCGGGCCGTGGCCGAGATGCGCGCCTGCGGGTACAGGGCGTCGAAGCCGTGGAAACCGCCTGCCCAGACGTGGAGTTCGGCTTGGCCGCCGGCCGCCCAGATGCGGGTGGCGTAGTCGGTGTCCTCGTCGCGGAAGACTTCGGCGGAGCCGGTGTCGACGTAGGTGGTCGGCAGGCCCCAGAGGTCGTCGGCCAGCGCGGGCGAGACGTACGGGGACACCTCGGCGTCGGTGCGGACACCGAGGACCGCACGCCATCCGAACGCGTTCGTCGGTTCTGTCCCCTCGTGGATACCCCGGGCTTCAGGCCAGGAAGGAAACGAGGCTCCTGTGGAGCAGGGCAGAAGGAGTCAGTTTGCCGTCGGGGAGGACTAGCGTCCACCGGCGACCCGGCCGAAACCCAACACTCACACGGAAGCAGGTAGATTGTGGGCGTGACGCAGAAGGTCACACGGGCGTTCAAGTACCGCCTTTACCCCACGGACGAGCAGGCGGCTGAGCTGTCGCGCACGTTCGGCTGCGTCCGCCTCGTGTACAACAAGGCGCTGGAGGAGCGAACACGGGCTTGGCACGGCGAGCAGCGACGCATCTCCTACCTGCAGTCCTCCTCCGCGCTGACACAGTGGAAGAAGACCGAGGAACTGGCTTTCCTGACGGAGGTGTCCTCCGTCCCGCTCCAACAGGCGCTTCGCCATCTTCAGACAGCGTTCGGGAACTTCTTCGCCAAGCGTGCGAAGTACCCGCGCTACAAGTCGCGGAAGAAGTCGCGCGCGTCGGCCGAGTACACGCGCAGCGCATTCACGTGGCGCGAGGGGCATCTGACTCTGGCCAAGATGGCCGAGCCTCTGGACATTCGCTGGTCGCGTCCGCTGCCTGAGGGCGCGGAGCCGACCACTGTGACGGTGTCCCGCGACGGGGCAGGACGCTGGTTCGTTTCCCTGCTGTGCGAGGACGCCATCGCCCCCGCGCCCGCCACCAGGACGGCGGTCGGCCTGGACGCCGGGATCACGTCCCTGGTGACCCTGTCCACCGGCGAGAAGATCGCCAACCCGAAGCACGAGCGCCGCGACCGCGCACGCCTTGCTCGCGCGCAGCGGGAGCTGTCGCGGAAGGCCAAGGGTTCGGCGAACCGGGAGAAGGCTCGCCGGAGGGTCGCTCGCGTCCACGCGCGGATCGCCGACCGGCGCCGCGACTTCCTGCACAAGCTGTCGACTCGCCTCGTCCGTGAGAACCAAACGGTCGTGATCGAGGACCTCGCCGTCCGCAACCTGCTGAAGAACGGCAAGCTCGCGCGCGCCATCTCCGACGCCTCGTGGACGGAACTGCGCTCCATGCTGGAGTACAAAAGCGCCTGGTACAGGCGCGACCTCGTCGTGATCGACCGCTGGTTCCCCAGCTCGAAGCTGTGCGGGGAATGCGGCGCGGTCCGCGAGAAGCTGCCGCTGAACGTCCGGGAGTGGACGTGCGACTGCGGTGCCGTGCATGACCGCGACGTGAACGCGGCGCGCAACATCCTGGCCGCCGGGCTGGCGGTGTCTGCCTGTGGAGACGGTGTAAGACCTCTACGGGAGTCTTCCCGGACCGGGCGGTCGTCGGTGAAGCAGGAACCCCAGCGGGCAACCGCTTGAATCCCCCGCCTTTAGACGGGGGAGGAAGTCAACTCCCGGGTCCAGACGCCGGGCCCGCCGGAGTACTGGCGACGGCCAGAGATGAGCCTGATCCAGTTCCAGAAGCAGATCCGGCTGCAGGAGGCACGGCTGCTGCTCGCCAACCACCCGGGCGACGTCACCGGAGTCGGCCAACGCGTCGGGTACGACAACCTCTCGCAGTTCAGCCGCGAGTACCACCGCCAGTTCGGCGCTCCCCCGAGCCGGGACGCCCCGCCCGCATGCGGAACACCGCGCAGACCCCGTAGGCGCGCAAGGGAGCGGGGACGAGGGCCTGTTGGGGCCGCCGGTGGGCGGTGCGCCATCGGCGGCCCGGCCTTGCTCGGTACGACCGCTATCGGAGCCGGGGCCTTTCCGTCGCCCGTGCCCACAGTGACGTTTCCGCTCTACTCCTCCGTGGGCGGCCCGCACGCCGCGCGCATCACCAGTATGGGTGATATCCGTTCCTGTCCCCGGATCCAGGGAGCCGGCCGTTCGTCGCGTGAATGGGGTAATCGGCGCCGTGCGCGCGCGATCGCGCGAAACATTCATTGACGCATCACCGCGCGGCCGATGAGACTCCATTTCCGGTAAAGAATGTGCAAGGGGCAACTATGAAGTCGTTCGTGCATAGAGGACAGATCACGAAAGTGGTCTTCGGCAGCGGAACGCGCAAGGGGCTCGCCGACGAGGTCAGGGCGCTGGGGCGCGGCCGGGCCCTCGTGCTGTGCACCCCCGGGCAGACCGACCAGGCCCGGGAGGTGAGCGAGCTCCTCGGCCCGCTCGCCGCCGGGGTGTTCGGCCAGGCGGCCGCGCACACGCCCGTGCCCGTCACCGAGAAGGCGGTCGACGCGGCCCGCGCGGCCGGCGCGGACTGCCTGCTCGCCGTGGGCGGCGGCTCGACCATCGGCCTCGGCAAGGCCGTCGCGCTGCGCACCGGGCTGCCGCAGCTCGCCCTTCCCACCACCTACGCGGGTTCGGAGATGACCCCGATCCTGGGCGAGACCCAGGGTGGTGTGAAGACCACCCGGCGGCTGCCGGAGATCCTGCTCGACACGGTCGTGTACGACGTCGACCTCACCTTGACCCTGCCCCCGCACGTCGCCGCGGTCAGCGGGCTCAACGCCATGGCGCACGCCGTGGAGGCGCTGTACGCCCAGGACGGCGACCCGCTCGCCTTCCTCACCGCCGGTGAGGCCCTGGACGCCCTGGCCACGGCCCTGCCGGCGATCCTTCGGGATCCCGCGGACACCGAGGCGCGCGCCGCCGCGCTGTACGGGGCGTGGCTGGCAGGGACCTGTCTGGGCACCGTCGGCATGGCCCTGCACCACAAGGTGTGCCATGTCCTGGGCGGCTCCTTCGGTCTGCCGCACGCGGAGACCCACGCCGTCGTGCTGCCCCACGTCATCGCGTACAACGCCCCGGCGGCCGAGGCGGCCATGGCCCGGATCGGCCGGGCGCTGCCCGGCGCCGACCTCGATCCCGCGACGGCGGTCTTCGACTTCGCGGGCGACATCGGCGCGCCCCGGGCGCTGCGTGACCTCGGCATGCCCGAGTCGGGCATCGGCGAGGCCGCCGACCTGATCGTCCGGGACGGCTACTGGAACCCGCGCCCGGTACGGCGGGACGCCGTACGCGACCTCCTGCAACGGGCCTGGGCGGGCGAACCGCCCCACCGGGCCGCCGACGACCATTCCTCCGACCCGACGGGAGCCCGTCATGCGTGACCTCACCGATTCCACCATCACCGAGGCCGTCGTCGCCACGGTCCGCGACGCGAAGGACGACCGCCTCGCCGAGATCCTCGAGTGCCTGGTCAGGCATGCGCACGACTTCGTCCGTGAGACCGGTCTGACCGAGCAGGAGTGGGCGCGCGGCGTGGACTTCCTCACGCGTACGGGGCAGAAGTGCACCCCCACGCGGCAGGAGTTCATCCTGCTGTCCGACGTGCTGGGGATCACGATGCTGGTCGACGCGCTCGGCAACCGGCGGGCGGAGGGATCGACGCAGAACAGCGTCCTCGGTCCCTTCTTCCGTGACGACCGCCCGCAGGCGGCCGACGGCGCCGACATCTCCGAGGGGCTGCCGGGCACGCCCTTGTTCTTCGAGGGGGTGGTGACCGACGACCACGGCGCGCCGGTCGCGAACGCCGGGATCGACGTCTGGCACAGCGACGCGGACGGCCACTACGACGTGGACGTCCCCGGCCTGTCCGACCCGGCCATGCGGGCCCTGCTGCGCACCGACGGCGAGGGGCGCTTCCGCTTCCGCTCGATCCGCCCGTCGAGCTACCCCATCCCCGACGACGGTCCGGTGGGCGAGATGATGCGGGCCACCGGCCGGTCCGTGATGCGGCCGGCGCATCTGCACGTCATGATCGCCGCCGAGGGGTTCCAGCGCGTGACCACGATGCTGTTCCCCTCCGACGACCTGTACCTCGACCAGGACCCGGTCTTCGGCGTCAAGCAGTCGCTGGTGACGCAGTACGCGAACCACCCGGCCGGCACCGGTCCGTACGGCACGCGGACCGACCAGCCGTACACCCTGCTCCGTCACACCTTCGTGCTCGAGCCGGGACGGTCGGCTCATGACCCCCGGCCTTCCTGACGGGCGGCGCCCGGCCCTGCCGGACCTGCCGGCGCACGTCGTGCCCCGGCCGCGGGTGACCCGCCGTGTCCTTCAGGCGCTGGCGGGACATCCGGTGCTGGTCGTCGCGGCCTCCGCCGGGTCGGGCAAGACCACCGCGGTGCTCCAGGCGGCACGGGCCCTGCCGGGCCCGGCCGCCTGGATACCCCTGGGCGGCCTCCCCACCGGGGACGGCGCCGGTGAGGTCCTCCGCGGCCGTCTGACGGAGGCCGTGTCCGCCGGCGGCGCGGGGCCGCCCTTGCTCGTGGTCGACGGGCTGGAGCACGTCGCAGGGCGGGCCATGGCCGAGGAGGCGCTCACCGCACTCGTCGTGGAACCGCCGCGGGGGCTCCGGCTGGTGCTCGTCACGCGCACGGAGCCGCCCCAGGGCATCGGAGGGCTCGCAGACGTCCATCGCGTGGCGTTCCTCGACGACACCGACCTCGCCTTCGACGTCTCCGAGGCGGCCCGCGCCCTGCGACCCACCGGGCAGGACGGCCAGGCGCAGTTGCGGGTGCGGGCCACCGGGGGCTGGGTCACCGGGGTCCTGCACGACTGGTGGGCCACGGACCCCGCGGCCGCGGCGGGCAGGCTCGACCTGCTCTCCGCCGACCTGCTGCGGCAACTCACCGAGGACGAGACGGCACTGCTCGTGGCGACCAGCGTGCTGGACGAGGTGACCGCCGAGTCCGCCAACGCGCTGGGGCTGTACGGGACGGACCGGGTCATGGCCTCCCTGCGCCACCGCCGGCTGCCGCTGACCTGGTCCCGCGACGGCACCATGCGGGCGCTGCCACGGTTCCGTCAGTACCTGCGCAAACGCGCCGACGCCATGGAGGAGGGCGCCCGGCGCGAGCTGAGACGCCGGCACGCCGCGTTGCTGGAGACGGCGGGCCGTCACGAGGACGCCGTCACCGAGCTGCTGATGGCCGGGGAGTCGGCGGCGGCCCGGCGCGCCGCAGAACAGGTCCTGCCCGGCATCCTGGAGCGGCTGGACCTGGCCACGGCGGAGAGCTGGCTCGACCGGATGCGGCCGGTGCCCGGGCCGCCCGCCCCGGGGATCGCGTCCGCCGCGCTGCGCGTCGCGTTCGGCCGTGAGCAGTGCTGGCGCGGGCTGCGGCTGGCCGACCACCACGGACGGTCCTGGTGGGGCCGGCTGCCCGACCAGCCCGGCGGCAGCGAGGACCTGACGCTGCTGGTGTGGTGCTTCTGGCACGCGGGCAGGCTCGAAGAGGCCCGGCGGATGCTGCAGGTGATGCCCCCCGGCCGCCACCGCGACATCGCCGCCGCGCTGATGTCGCTGGCGGACGGCGGCCCCCTCACCCCGCTCCCGGACCTGCGGGCCGACGCCGCGGGCCCGGTCGAGGTCATGCTGATGCGGATCGCCTACATGGGCGGACGGCTCGCCGAGCTCCAGGACGATCCCGCCCCGCCCGGTGCCTGGCGCCGGGCGACCGGCGCCCCGTGGACCGTCGCCGCGCTCCGCGCGACCGGCCGCATCTCCCAGGCCGGCGAGATGTACGCGTCCCTCGGGGACGGACCCCGGCCGGTGTGGCTGACCGCCATCGACGACGTGGAGCTGATGGCCGACCTCGGCCGGCGCGAGGAGGCCTGGGCCGCGCTGGCGGCCGGACGCCCGGCCATCGCCGCGACCGGCTCACGCGTGTACGAGATCCTCAGCCTGCTGCTGGAGGCCAAACTGGCGCTGCGGCTCGACCGCGACCTGGCGCGGGCCGCCCGGGCGCTGACCGCGGCCGGACTTCGGGGCAGCGCCCGCTACGCCTTCACCGGGGAACTGTCCGGCACGTGGCGCGGCCTGCAACTGCTCCTGGCGGGCCGGGACCAGGAGGCGGTCCGCCCGCTGGCCGACGCGGTCGCCGCCATGACCGCGGGCGACCGGCTGCTGGAACTGCCGACCGCGGCCGTCTACTTGAGCGAGGCGATGTGGCGGGCCGGTGACGTGGAGGCCGCGGACGCCGCGGCCGACCTGGCCCTGGGGGTGTCCGCCGCCCAGGGCGGCCGTCATCTGCTGCTGCAGGCGCTGGACGACATGCCGGCGGTCGCCGTGCGCAGGGCCGACGCCGAGCCCTCGCACTCCTCACCCTGGCACGAGTTGGTGGCGGCGCGGTCCTCCGGCCCGGCGCTCAGTGCTCCCGTCGCACCGCGTCTGGTCCTCGAGGAGTTTGGGGCGGTCCGGCTGTCCGCGGACGGGCGGGAGGTACAGCCGCGTCTGGCCAAGAGCACCGAACTGCTGGCGTTCCTGCTGGCCAGGCCCGCCGCGACCGCGCGGCGCCCTATCTTGCTGAGCGCCCTGTTCCCCGGCCGGAGCGACGCCGCGGGGCGCAGTTACTTGCGGCAGGCGGTGTACCGGCTGCGGGAGGTGCTGCCGGAAGGGCTGGCGCTCCTGCAGGACGGCGACGTCTACCGGCTGACGCCCGAGGCGTCCGCGACGGGCTCCTCGGGAGCCTTCCGGCGGCTGCTGGCCGAGGCCGGCAGGCAGGACGGCGAGCACCGGCTCCACACCCTCCTGCAGGCACTGCGGACCGCGGGGCGCGGCCCGTACTTCGAGGGCGTGTCCACGCCGTGGCTGGACGCCCGGCGCGAGGAACTGGCGGCCGCGCTCATCCAGGCGCAGGTCGACGCCGGCGCCGTCGCCCTGCGCCTGGGCCGGATCCGTGAGACACGGGAGCTGGCGGGAGCGGCGCTGGAACGTGATCCGTACCGCGAGCAGGCCTGGCGGCTGGCGCTGGCCGGCGCCGAGGCGGCCGGGGACGACGACGAACTCATCGAGCTGTACCGGGGTTACCTGCGGGCCATGGCCGATCTCGGCGTGCGCCCGTCGGAAGAGATGAGACGCCTGGTCGAGCGGCTGCGCCGATGAGCCGTGAACCCCCGGCCACAGTGCGGTTTCCCTCCTATTAACAGGCGGCGGCGCACAGTTCACCACGTCCACCAGGGCTCGGCACACTCCTTCCCGGAGGTCTCCCATGACTGAAACCCTCGACATGACCGTCGCCTTCCGCGCCACGATGGGACGCCTGGCCACCGGGGTCAGCGTCATCACCACCCGGACCGCAAGCGCCCCCGTGGGCATGACGGCCAGTGCGGTCTCCGCACTGTCGCTGGACCCGCTGCAGCTGATCGTGTGCATCGGCAACCACCTGTTCACCCGCACCGCGATCTCCGAGCACGGCCGTTTCGCCGTCAACGTCCTGGGCGAGGACTGCGAGCACCTGGCCCGCACCTTCTCCGCTCCGGTGAAGGACCGCTTCGCGGGCGTGAGCGTCGACGAGGACCACGGCGTGCCGGTGCTCAAGGACGCGATCGCCACGATGGTCTGCGACGTCTCCCAGGCGCTGCCCGGCGGCGACCACACCATCTTCGTCGGCGACGTCCGGCACTTCGAGCACAAGGCGCAGGCCCGTCCGCTGCTGTACTTCGCGGGCGGCTTCGGCGTCCTGAGCTAGGCCCTGTCGTGACAGTCCCCCCGGTGCCCGGTGCCGTGTCGTGCCCGCCGGGCACCGGGGCCCCTACGGCCCGGTGGGAGGCTCCTTGAACCCTCCCCGTGCTGACGCAAGGGGATTCCTGGCTCAGGAAGCCCCGCGGGTCAGCGACCCGCAAGGTCTTACTCCCTCAACACCAGCCGGGACGGAACCCGCCCGGTTGTGTATGCCAAAGCTGAGGTGGCTCGTGCTTGGTTCTCGCAACGCGCCGTCGCGCTGGCCTGGTTCTCGCTCAGCACGACACACGCACTACCCGCCGGCCTTTCGCCCTGGGCGCGATACCTCGTTTCCTGCCCTGCTCCGCAGGGGACCGATGCCTCGCCGGTCCGCAGGACGGGGCATCCTCGGAGGAACCTGGTGAACACCATTGCCGAGTACAAGCTCCACCCGCCCGCGCGGCCACGGCAGTTCGTGCCGCGGCCGCGGCTGCTGCGTCGTCTGGACGCCGCGGTGGAGCCCGTGGTCGTCGTCTCGGCGCCGCCGGGCGCCGGGAAGAGCGTGCTGCTCGCCGACTGGGCCCGTGCCCTCCAGGCCCGTGACGGCCAGGTGGCGTGGCTGGAGCTGGACGCGTACGACAACACCCCGGCGCGGCTGTGGGCCGGGGTCCTCGCTGCGCTGCGCCCGTTCCGGCCGGGGCTGCCCACTCCCCCGCCCGCCGGGGCATGGACGCTGGAGGCCTGGGTCGAGGACCTGCTGCCCCGCATCCTGGCTGCGCCGGCGGGCGGATCGCCGCTCACCCTGGTGCTGGACGGGGTGGAGTGGCTCACCGACCAGGCGGCCCTGCGCTGCCTGGGGGACTTCCTGACCGCGCTTCCCGCGGGCATGCGGGCCGTGCTGGCCACCCGCCACCTCCCCGGGGCGCCGGTGCCGGCGCTGCGCGCCCGGGGGCTCGCCGCCGACCTCGCGGCGGACGAGCTGCGTTTCGCCCCTGACGAGGCGGCCGCCCTGCTGGCGTGCCGCTCCGCCGGCCCGGTGGACGAGCGGAGGGTGCGCGAGCTGTACCACCTGACCGAGGGATGGGCGGCGGGCCTGTGCATGCTGGGGCGCACGCGCGCCGGGGACGCGGCCGGTGCCCGTCCCGGCGGGCCTGCCGTCGACGGCGCCCGCGCGGTCGCCGACTACCTCGGCACCGAGGTCCTGGACCGGCTCACCACCGAGCAGCGCGCCTTCCTGCTGCGCACCAGCGTCCTGGACGAACTGAGCCCGGAGTCCTGTCGTGCCGTCACGGGCAGCGACCGCGCCGGAGTGCTGCTGCGCGACCTCGCGCGGACCGTGCAACTGCTCGTGCCCTCGGGTACGGCTCCGGGGGCCTACCGGCACCACCCGGCGTTGCGCGCACTGCTGGCCGGGGTCCTGGCCACCGAGCAGCCAGGTGGGGCCGCGGCGCTGCACCACGCGGCCGGGCACTGGTACGGCGAGCGGCGTCGGACGACGCCCGCCGTACGGCACTTCGTGGAGGCCGGCGACATCCCGGGCGCGCTGACGGCCGTCCTTCAGGCCTGGGAGGAGACCCTGGCCGCGGGCCGGACCGCGGACGTCGCACGGTGGCTGCGCATGCTGCCGGCCCGCGCGGTCCGCGCCGACGCCCGGCTGTGTGTCGTGGCGGCGATGACGGCGCTGTGCGAGGGCGATCCCGAGGCGGCGGAGCGGTGGCTCGACGTGGCGAAGGCCCGGCCGTGCGGGCCGGGCACCGTGGGGGAAGGGGGAACGGTGGCGCAGGCGGCGGCCGTTGCCCAGGCTCTCGTCCGCTGTCTGCGGGGGGAGAGCGCCGCCCAGGTCCGGCTCGACGGGGCGGATGTCCGCCGTCCCGCCGCGCTGACCGCCTGGCGGGCGCTGGCCTGCGTCGCCCAGGGCACCGCGCTGCTGTGGCAGGGGCGTACGCAGGAGGCGGACGCCCACCTGGCCGAGGCGGTCCGCGACGCGCACGGCGCCCGGCACTCGCTGGTCCTCGTCCGCGCCCTGGGCTCGCGGGCCCTGTGCGCGTATCTGGACGGGAACCGGGAACGGGCGCGCACCTTGGTGGAGCAGGCGCTGGACACGGCCCGTGCCGAGGGTCTGACCGGCCACTTCGCCGCGGCGCCCGCCCATCTGTGCCATGCGGGACTGCTGTTGGAGGACCTCGCCCGTACCGACGCCGCCGAGGCCCTGTCCGGCGCGGCGCGGGCGATGACGGCGACCGTCCACGGCGGCGAGCCGCACTTGTGGGCGCTGGCCGGTGTCGTCGCCTCGGGACTGCCGCGCGGCGTTCGCGGCGCCGTCCCCGTGTCCGTGCCCGACGAGGGCGGTGCCGTTCCTGAGGTGCTGGGCGGTCTGCTCGCGCGCCTTGGCACGGCACGGCCCGGGCCCGCAGCAGCAGGTGCAGGTGCAGTACCGCGAGCGCAGGACCTGTCCCCCGGGGAACGCCGGATCCTGCGCGCCTTGTGCGGTCCGCTGACGCTGCGGGAGATCGCCGCCGAGCTGCACGTGTCCCGCAACACCGTGAAGACCCAGGTCAGTTCCCTGTTCCGGAAGCTCGACGCGCACAGCCGCAGCGGCGCGGTGGCCCGGGCCCGGGAGTGCGGCGTGCTGCATCCCGGGCCCGGCACCTCCTACGAGGCGTCCTGCCGGCGGGCGTAGTCCGCCTGGGCCGTGTACGCGGTGTCCTTCTCCTCCGCGGGACCGTCGATGCCGCACACCTTCCGGGCGAGGTCGGCGATGGGCCCGCTCGGGGACAGCTCGGCGCGCTTCATGGTGAGCGTGCGGATCGCCAGCAGCGGCGTGCCGTTGAAGTTCTCGAAGGTGCTGATGCGGTCGCCCCAGTCGGACAGGAACAGGTCGCGGATCACCCGGCTGATCTTCAGCCGGTCGTGCGGCCTGCCGACCGGGCCGGTCTGCAGTGCCTCCAGCCAGGGCCGCAGCTCCGGGCGCTGCCACTGCCCCTCGGTGGGGAAGATCAGCGAGGCGCGCCCGGCCAGGTCGATCACCTCGTTGACCATGCGGGCGATGTTCTCCAGGTAGTACGCCCTGCCGTAGTCGAACATCAGGACGTTCGGCTTGTACAGGCCGCCCGGGGTGGTGAAGCCCTCGTCCTCGCAGGCGAGCACATGGGCCTTCAGCGTCTGGTGGAACCCGGCGAACTGCGAGATGCGCGCCTGCACCGGGGGCAGTTGGTAGGTGCCGATGTGCTCGGTGATCAGCAGGGTCAGTCCGAGCATCAGCTCGGCGCGCACCATCTGCCGCACGAGCGCCTGGTAGTGCAGCCAGTCGAAGACGCGCTGCGGGTACAGCGCGGCGTGCTGGGGGTTGCCGATGTGGAACACCCGGTCCCAGGGGATCAGCACGTCCTCGAAGAGGATGACGCTGTCGAGCTCGTCGCCCTGCGAGGCGAGCGGGTGCTCGACGTCCTCGCCGTCGCGGACGTTGCTCTCCCGGCAGATGATGGTGACGCCGGGCGCGTTGGGCGGGACCGCGCCGAAGATGACCTGCTCCGGCTGGATGCCCGGGCGGTAGAACACGCCGATGTGGATCCAGTCGCCGAAGGCCGCGCCCGTGCCGATGGCCTTGACGCCCCGCACGGTGATGCCCTCGTCGGAGGTGGCCACGACCTTCAGCGCGGGCGATTCCGCCTGCGCGGACTCCCGGGAACGGTCGGTCTGCGGGTCCACGAACGCCGGCGTCGTGTTGAGGTCGCCGTCCCGCGCCTGCCGCCAGAAGTCGAGGATCCCCGCGGTGAGGTCCCGGCCGTCGGTCCCCACCGCCTGGCTGCTCCAGGGCTCGGGGTCGTCGACGTAGGTCAGCAGGACGTAGTTGTTGACGTCGGGGGTGCGCGGGGTGGCGCCGCCGCCCAGCTCGTGCAGCACGGTCTCGATGTAGCGCCGCTTGCGCTTCAGGTCGTCCTTGCTGCGGTGCTGGAACCACGTCATGGACCGGCGGACCCCGTCCTCGTCCACGAACGTCATGACGTCCTGGAGGTCCGGGCGGTGGTGCAGGTCGTAGAACTCGGCGATCCGCCGGGCGTACGCCCTGGTCTTCGGGTGCGTGGCGACGTTGTCGACGAGCTCGTCACCCACCCACACCTTCCGGCCGTCGTCGAGTGCCGCCAGGTATTCCTTGCCTGTACGCACGTCGTGCTCCTTTCCGGGACACGGGATCTGGACGGAACGCAGCCTGCGCCCCGACGGGGTGAGAGCGCGCCCCGCCGCGGCACATCACCCCGGGTGAAACCGCCGGTCACAGGCCCTCCGGCATTGAGGAGGCCCGGTCCCGTGCGGCACGATTGCGGCATGCACGATGCGGTCTCCCGGACGACGCACTCCCCCCGCCTGAGGGGCCGCGACGACGAGATCGCCGCCCTGCGCGCGGCCCTTGACGGGGTGCTCCGCGGGGAGGGCGCGTGCGTCCTCGTGGAGGGCGCGTCCGGCACCGGCAAGAGCGGACTGCTGACCCGCCTGGGAGAGCTGGCGGGCGCGGCCGGGTTCGACGTCCTGTGGGTACGGGCCGACGAGCTCGACCAGTACGCCCCGCTGGCCGCGCTGCACGCCGCGGTGCACGGCCCCGCCGCCGGCGCCCGCCGGGCCCCCGAGGCCACCGGCGACCAGCGGCTGTGGCTGCTGGACGGCACCACCGACGCCCTGGAGGACCGCGCCCAGCGCGCCCCGGTGGCGGTCCTCGTCGACGACGCGCAATGGGCGGACCCGGCCACCTTGTTCGCCCTGCGGACGCTGCCCGGGCGGCTGGCGGCCTCCCGGGTCCTGTGGGTGATCGCCGTACGTTCCGGCACCGAGCGGTCCGACGTCACCCGGATGAGCCGTACGCTGCGCGACCGGGGGGCGCGCGGGCTGACCCTCGGGCCGCTCCCGCCCGCGGCGCTGCGGCAGCTGGCGGCGGACGTCCTCGGGGCGGCGCCCACCCCCGCCCTGTCCCGGCTGCTGGACGGCAGCGCGGGCAACCCCTTCCTGGCGATCGAACTCCTGCGCTCGCTGCGCGACGCCGACGCCGTCGGCATCCACGGCGGCACCGCGACCCCCCTGACCCAGGAGATGCCCGCCGGATTCCGGCGCAGCGTCCGGGAGCGGCTGGACCGGCTGCCCGAGGACGCACGGCATCTGCTGCAGATCGGCTCGGTGCTGGGCCGCGCGTTCGACCTCGGCGTCGTCGCCCGGATGCTCGGCAGGCCCGTCGGCGGGCTGCTGTCCGCCGTGGACAGCGTCCTGGGCGCACAACTGCTGGTCAGCGCGGGCCGCCGGTTCGCCTTCCGGCACGACCTGATCCGGCAGGCCGTCCACGACGACCTCCCGCTGCCCGTGCGCGTGGCCCTGCACCGGGAGGCCGCCGACGCCCTGCGCGACGGCGGCGGCGACCGGGCGGAGATCGCCTGGCACCTCGTCCTCGCCGGCGGCACCATCGACGACGCGTCCGTGCACACCCTGACCACCGCCGTCCGGGAGCTGTCGCGGACCGTCCCCGGATCCGCCGCCGACCTCGCACGCCAGGCGGCGGACCTGCTGCCGGCCCACGACCCGCGGCGCGTCGAACTGCTCACCCACGCGGCCGAACTGCTCGGCTGGACCCGGCGGGTCAACGAGGCCCTCGAACTGGTCGACGCCACCATCTCCGACGGGCTGCAACCCGCCCAGGAGGCCGCACTCCGGCTGGTCGGCGGCGAGATCCACCAGGCGGCGGGCGACGACGCGGCCGCGATGAGCCATCTGCGGCGGGCCCTGGAGCTGCCCGACCTCCCGCAGGACCTGCGCGTCCGGCTGCTCAAGGCCAAGGCGACCGCCCACATCCACCGCCGCGAGATCGCGGCCGCGGAGGAGACGGACACCGGGCTGGTCGAGGCGGCGTACCGCAGCGCCGACCCGGCCGTCGTCGTCAGCGCCATGGTCTTCCAGTCGCAGACCGCCTTCTACCGCGGCCACCTGGACCGCGCCCTCGAACTCGCCGAGAACGCCTCCGGACGGGCCGCCACGACCGCCGACGGCCTGCGGTTGCGGCCGCCCCGCATCCCGGCCCTGTGGCTGGCCATCGTCATGCTGTCCACCGACCGGCTGGAGGACGCCCCGCGGGTACTGCGCGAGGGCCAGCGCTCCGCCGAATCCCTCGGCCTGGGCTGGTCACTGCCCCACTGGCACGCCTGCCGGGCCATCGCCCTGCTGGAAGGCGGTGCCCTGGACGACGCGGCCGTGGAGGCCGAAGCCTGCCTCACCGTAGCCGCGGAGCTGGAGACGGCCCGCGCGGTGCCCCTGGTCCGCGCCGTCCTGGCCCTGGTCGACACCGCGCGCGGTGACCTCGCCCAGGCCGGTGCGCATCTGCGGGCCGCGACCGCGGCCGCACCCGACGGCACCCCGTACGGCCCGTGGACGGCGCTCGCCCACGCCCGCCTCCTGCAGGCCCAGGGCCATGGCGCGGCGGCGGCCGAGGCACTCGGCGCCTTCTTCCACACGGGTGACCGTACGGCCTGGCTGCTCTGTCTGCCCCCCGGCCATTGGCCGGCCCTGGCGCGTACGGCACTGCGCGGTGGCGACCGGGCGACGGCCGAGGCGGTGGCCACGGTCGTGCGCGCCGTGGCCGAGGAGAACGGCGGTCAGGACGTCGTCCTGGCCGTACGGGACCACATCGACGGGCTCCTTCTCGACGACGCCGCGGCACTGCAGGCAGCCGTCGCAGATCAGCGTCTCGGGGGCCGCCTCCCGGCGTTGGCCGCGGCCCACGAGGACCTGGGCACCCTCCTGGCCGCGAACGGCCGTACCGATGCGGCGGTCGCGTCGCTGGAGGAGGCCGCGCGGCTCGCCGCCGCGACCGGGGCCCTCCACGACAGCGAGCGCGTCCGCCGCCTCCTGCGGGACCTCGGCGTACGCGCCTCCGGTATGACCCGCCGCGCGGCCGCCACCTCCGGCTGGGACAGCCTGACCGAGTCCGAGCTGAAGGTGGTGCCCCTCGTCGCGGAGGGACTCACGAACCGGGCCATCGCCGACCGCCTCTACCTGTCCGTCCACACGGTCAACACCCACCTGAAGCACGTCTTCACCAAGCTCGGCATCAACACCCGCGTGGAACTGACCCGGTTGGCGGTGGAACGGACCGGCGCGGGCGCCGACCGGACCTGACCGCCGCCTGACCGCCGCCTGACCGCGGCCTGATCGCGGCCTCACCGCGCGGGCCGCCAAGATCCCTTGAATGGGCGATGCCCGCCCATGGCCCTCCTCCCGATGCTGGTGGCGGGGCAGGCCTCCGGTCCGGTGGCCGCCCCACTCAGTTCCGGGAGTGAGGGACCATGACGACCGCGCGCGGATACCGCGGCTCTCTCCAGGGCATCGTGGCGGCCGGCGCGGCACCCCACGGCTACACCCTGGCCCTGTGGACGGCCACCGCCGTGACCGCGTCCGCACGGGACGCACCGTCCGCCGCGGAGGTGCTGGCGCTGCTCACCGGCGCCACGCTCACCTACGTCGCGGTGGGGGCCGCCGCCCACGGCGGCCTCGGGCGTCCCCTGGCGCGCACGGCACCACCGGCCGGCCCCGTCTGGGCCGCACTGCACCTGGCCACGGTCGCCCTCGGCGCCGTGCTCAGCGCACTGCTGGCGCACGTCCTGTCCGGCCCCCTGCTGTGGGGCCTGGTGGGGGCCACCGCCACCGGCGTGTACCTGCTCGGCGCGGGCGCCCAGTTCTGGTGGGCCAGGACCGTACGGCGCCCCTCACCCCCGTCACCCGGACCGACCGTACCGACCGTACCGACCCGAGGAACCGCCATGACGCTCGTACTCGACCCCGCCGCACAGGACCTGCTCTTCCGTGAGGCCCGCACCGCCAATACCTTCACCGACGCCCCGGTCACCGACGAGCAGGTCCAGGACATCTACGACCTGGTCAAGTACGGCCCGACCTCCATGAACCAGCAGCCGCTGAGGGTGATCCTGGTCCGCTCCGAGGACGCCCGCGCACGCCTTGTGCAGCACCTGGCCGAGGGCAACAAGAAGAAGACCGCGACCGCGCCGCTGGTCGCCCTGCTCGCCGCCGACAACGAGTTCCACCAGGAACTGCCCGCCGTCTTCCCGCACTTCCCGCAGGCCAAGGACGTGTTCTTCGCCGAGCGCGCGGTCCGCGAGCGGTCGGCCGCCCTGAACGCCGCCCTGCAGGTGGGCTACTTCATCGTCGGCGTCCGCGCCGCCGGGCTCGCCGCCGGCCCGATGACCGGCTTCGACGCCGACGCGATCAACAAGGAGTTCTTCCCCGACGGCGACCACTCCGTCCTCGCCGTCGTCAACATCGGCAACCCGGGCACGGACGCGTGGTTCGCGCGCAGCCCGCGACTGGCCTACGACGAGGTGGTCAGCACCGTCTGACGCCGGACAGCGAGGATGGCCGCGCTCAAGCCCCCGGGGCCGCTCCCGGGGGCTTGAGCCATTTCGCGCGGGCCGGATTCCACCCGATCGGCATTCGACAGCAGACCAGGCGGAGGAGCCGATTCCGCTTTAGGATCCTCGATGGGCCGGCTGCCGCAGCGGATTCGCATTCCGGAGCCCTTCGTATTGCGCGCCGCACATCGCAGAATTCGAACAGGAATAGGAGAGCCGCCATGACCCCGATGGCGTTCCGTCGTGGCATTCTCGCTTTCGGCCTCACCATGGCGGCTGTCGCCGCATGCGCCCCCGCGGCGAAGGACGGCGCCGGCGAGGCGCCGGCCGCCGTCGTCGCTCCGGCAACGTCCATGCGGCCGACCGACAAGCTGTCCGTCCTGCTCGAGCAGGCTCTCCCGAACGTCAAGGGCAAGACGTTCACCTCGGCGGTCGTCGACTACCCGCCCGATGGGAGCACGCCCCCGCATCGGCACGGGGATGCCTTCGTCTACGCCTACGTCCTCAAGGGCACGGTGCGCAGCCAGCTCGCCGGAGAGCCGGTTCACACCTACCGCAAGGGTGAGTACTGGGTCGAGCCGCCGGGCGCCCACCACGTGCTGTCGGAGAACGCCAGCCGAACGGAGCCCGCGCAGTTGCTGGTCGTCTTCATCGGCAACACGGGGGATGCGATCAAGGTCGACGATCCGTCGAGCTAGGACGTCGGTTGCGGTCGGCACCGCCGCGGCACGCTCGGAGGAGAAGCATGAGCAGCCATGACGACGCGGATTACGCGGCCAGGGCGGCACGGCTGGGCTGCGCCACGCTGGTGGACGCGATGGGCCGCGTCCACAGCCATCGCGCGCACATCCTCGCCCTGTCGAGCCCCGTTGCCTCCAGGACGCTGTTCGGTCCGGCCGTCACCATCGCGTACCTGCCCTACCGCGACGATCTGCCACAGGCCGGGACCGGCTTCGGTGAACTCTTCGACCAGGCGGTCGGCGACGACCCGGCCGGGAAGGTCCTCGTGCTGTCCAGCGGCGGGTACCCGGACGTCTCGCACGGTGGCGGCACTAAACTGTCCCGGGTCAAGCGTCACCAGCTCGCCGGTGTGCTGGCGGACGGCAGGCTGCGGGACTTCGCCCAACTGCGCGACCACGGCTTCGCGTCATGGTGCCGGGGCGAGGCGACACGCTGGGGCGGCGACGTCGTCATGCCGTACGCGGCCGGCGTCGCCGTCGAAGTCGCGGGGGTGTGCATCACTCCCGGTGATTACGTCTTCGCCGACGCGGCGGGAGCCGTGGTCATCCCTCAGGCCAGCCTGGAGCGGGTGTTCCAGGAGGCGGCCAAGGTCGAAGCCGAGGACGCCGAGTCCGTCGCCCGGCTCCTGGACGAACGCCCGCCCCGGTAGCGGCCCAGGTTCCCGGCGGCCGCAGGCCCACGACACGACACACGACGACGCGACACATCGCTCCTCGTCACCTCGTCCGCGGACAGCCTGTGGGGTCCGCTGATCGGCGAACTGGCCGAAGTGCTGCCCGACGGGGCCAAGGTCATCGACCGCAGCACGGTCAACGCCTGGCACGACGACCGGGTACGCGAGCGCATCACGTCCACCGGACGCGGCAAGCTCATCTTCTCGGGCATCTCATTGGAGGTGTGCGCGACGCTGCCCGCCATCGCGGCCGCCGCGGAGGGCTACGACACCTACGTCGCGCTCGACGCGTCCGGGACGTTCTCCGGCGCCAAGCGGGAGGCCGGCCTCATCCGGCTCCAGCAGGCGGGTGTCATCGTCAGCGACTACGCCACGCTGATGGTCGAGATCCTCGGCGACAACGCCTCGGCCAAGGCCGCCCAGGTGTACGCGGCCCTCGACATGCCGTTCGCCGTGCTCGTCGGGCAGATCTCCGCCGCGTACGGCGCGTAGCGCCGCGTGCCTTGTCCCGGCGCCGGGACCGCCATCGGCCCCGGCACCGGGATGACGCGTGCCGCCTCGGCTACTCGCCGGTCTGCTGCCGCAGCCGCTCGTCCAGCCAGGTACGGGCCACGCCCCAGGCGTGCCCGTCCGGGTCGATCACGTCGAAGTGGTCCGCTCCGGGTGAGATCGCGAGTGTGACGTCCGCTCCCTTGGCCGTGGCGGCTTGCGCGTAGGTCTGCGCGTAGGCCGGCGGGATCACCTCGTCGGCCGAGCCGTGGACGACCAGGACCGGGACCCCGCCGTCGGCGAGTTCGACGGGGGAAGCGACCGCGTACCGGTCGGCGTGTTCCGCGACGCTCCCTCCGAGCAGCAGCCGGGCGATGCCGTCCCCGGCCTGAGCGGCCACCGCAGGCCACACGTCGGCGCGGGACGGCGGCGGCGCGTTGGGCGGGACGTCGGCATCGGAGTCCGTCATGCCGTTGCCGAGTGCCACCGAGTCGGCGTGGACCAGGTCCAGCACGCCGGCCAGCGACACCACTGCGACGGGCTTGACCCGGGGATGCGCGCCGGGAACGCCGTCCGGCAGGGCGGAGCGGTGCGCGACCCATGTGGCCAGGTGCCCGCCCGCCGAGTGTCCGACCACCAGAACGCGGCCCGCGTCGACCGCCGGGTCGAGGTGGGCGACGGCGTCCACGGCCGCCGCCATGTCGTCGAACGTCCCCGGCCACCCGCCGCCGGGTTCGCCGATCCTGCGGTACTCCACGTTCCAGACGGCGTAGCCGCGTGCCACGAGGTCCTCGGCCAGCGGTACGACCTGCCGGCGGTCGAACATGGCCGTCCACCATCCGCCGTGCACCAGGACCACGACGGGGAAGGGCCCCTCGCCCTCGGGGAGGTAGAGCTCTCCGACCTGGGACGGCTCGGGTCCGTAGGCGACGGTCCGTACCGCTCGGGAGCCATCGGCCGCGTCGTCGTAGCGCACCCCGCTGTCGGCGCTGACGAGCCGGTCGATCGTGGCGAAGAACGCGGCGATCTCGGGGAGGTTGCCCCCCTTCGCGCGCGACTCGTCGAAGGCCAGGGCGTCCGCCCATTCGACGACGTCCAGCCAGGTGTCGTCGGCGACGCGCACCAGGCGTGCGCCGATGAAGCCCCTGCGGTCCTTGCGGAACGCCGACAGCATGCCGGAGCGCGCCGACAGCATGTCCGACGTCCTGTCCGGTGCGACGACGAACGTCGTCAGCTCGATCACAGACATCCTCAGCTCCTGACGGGTGATGCACGGAACACGATTAGTGAGCAAACTTGATAGTCACTGATCTTGACTATTCAACCTTAGGTGTCCCCGGGGACGGCGGCAAGCGAGAGCGGAGGCCGGACGGAGGGCCGGGCGTCATGCGCGTGGTCATCCACCGCGGTGAACACACGGGCGGTGCGCCCCGGATGCACAGCGGGCACCCGGCGAGGCCGCCACACTACGATCGACCGTAGTGAGGGACTCCAGACGCAAAGGGGTGGCCGGCCGTGCGGCGCAGTGAACGGAAGGTGACGGATCCCGACATCGGGATCATGTCCGCACGCCTGCTCTTCTCGGTCCAGAAGGAACTCTTCGAGAAGCTCGCCGAACAGGGCCATCCCGAGCTGCGCCCCCAGCACGGCGCGGTGCTGGGGTACATCGACGAAGAGGGCAGCCGGGCGACGGAACTGTCCCGGCTGTCCGGGGCCCACAAACAGGTCATCGGCAATCTGATCGACGAACTCGAAGCCCTGGACTACGTGGAGCGCCGCCCGGACCCCAGCGACAGGCGCGCGAAACTGATCGTGCCCACCGCCCTGGGACGCGACCAGATGCGCAAGTCCGACGCCATCATGGCCGCCATCGAGGAGCGCCACGCCGAGGAGATCGGCAAGCAGGAGTACGCACGCTTCAAGGACGCGTTCCGGCGGATCACCGCACTCCAGACCGAACGCTTCGACGAGGCCACGACGCCCCGGCGGCGGCGTCCGGCGGCCGGAGACTGACCGTCTACAGGCGGGCGGTCATCCCGCCGTCTATCGCGAGCGCGGCTCCGGTGATGAACCCGGTCTCGTCGCTCAGCAGGAACGCCGCGAACGCGGCGATCTCCTCCGCCCGGGCCATCCGCCCGAGCGGATGCATCGCTTCGGCCGAGCGCCAGGAGTCCTCCGGCGTCAGGTCCGGGTCGGCCTGCGCGAGAGCGCGCGACAAGGGCGTGTCGACACCGCCGGTGACCAGGGCGTTGACCCGGACGCCGGCCGCGGCCGCGTCCGGCGCCGCCGACTGGGTGAGCCCGATGACGCCGTGCTTGGCCGTGCGGGCACGCGGCGACGCCGCAGACGGAGGCGTTGTTCAGGATCGCGCCCCCGCCGCTCGCCTGGAGCGCGGGTATCTCGTACTTCAGGGCGTAGAAGACGCTGGTGAGGTTCAGCTCCAGGTCCGCGTGCCAGGCCCCGCTGTCGACCTCGGTGACCCTGCCGTCGGCGGTGGGGGCGCCCGCGTTGTTGAACGCGCCGTCGAGCCTGCCGTACAGGCCCAGCGCCTGCCCGACCGCCTCCTCCACGTCGGCCTCCACGGTCACGTCGGTGGGTACGAAGGTCGCCTCGCCTCCGGCGGCCTTGATGTCGGCCGCCAGCGCCTCACCGACCTCCCGGCCGCGTGCCGCGAGGACGAGCTTCGCGCCGTCGCCCGCGACGCGCTCCGCCGTCGCCCAGCCCATGCCCGAGGTGGCCCCGGTGATCAGGATGACCTTCTCTGCGAAACGTGCGTACACGATCACTCCCCTGGCCGGTCGGGCCGGAAGGTGGAACTCCCAGCGTTGTCGTACCCCCGGCGTAGCATCCGCCCGGAGTCGGGATTGCGGTGTGCGGCTGACGGAGGCGCGTGGATGACGAGCACAACAGGCGAGACCGTGACGGTGTCCCGGCTCTTCGGGACCCCGGCGGGGGACATCTTCCGGATCCTGGCGGACCCGGGACAACACTCTGCGTTCGACGGCTCGGGGATGCTGCGCGGTGCCGCCACCGACGCCCCCGTTTCGGGCGTCGGAGACGTCTTCGTGATGCGGATGCACCACGAGCGTCACGGTGACTACGAAATGAACAACCACGTCGTCGAGTACGAGCCGGACCGCCGCATCGGCTGGGAGCCGCGACCCGGCCGCGGGCATCCGGATGTCGCCGCGCCTGGTGCGGTGTGGGGGCACCGATGGATCTTCGATCTACGCCCGGACGGCGCCGGGGCGACGATCGTGACCGAGATCTTCGATGGTTCGCGCATGCCGGAGGACAAGCGCACGGAAGTGGTCAACGGGCGCGCCTGGTGGCAGAGCCAGATGGCAAGCACCCTGGAACGCCTCGCCGAACTGTGCGCCGTCCGGTGACCGCCGAATTCGACGCCCTCAAGGGCGGCCTGGACCGGCAGCGGCAGCATGTCCTCGGGATCCTCGCCGGCCTCTCGGAGGACGATCTGCGCCGGCCCGTGCTGCCCAGCGGCTGGAGCTGCCTGGCCCTGGTGCGGCATCTGACCCTGGACGTCGAACGCTTCTGGTTCCCCGGCGTCATCGCGGGCGAGCCGGCTGTGGCCCGGCAGCTCACGGCGGGGGCGCAGGCACACTGGTCCGTGCCCGAGACGATGAGTGCCGAGGAGGTCTTCGCCGACTACCGGACGGCCGTCGAGCGCGCGGACGCCGTCCTGGCTTCCACGGCACTCGAACAGCCGCCTGCCGCCTGGCCCGAGGAGATCTGGCCCGACTGGCGGCTGCCCGACGTGCGCCACATCCTGATCCACGTGCTCACCGAGGTCGCCTGTCACAGCGGCCACTTGGACGCCGCCCGCGAACTGATCGACGGCACGACCTGGCTCGGCGGCGACCCCTACGCCCGTGACTGACCGCAGCGGGGTGTGACGGCTCATCAGGAAGCCGAGGGGTCGGGCCCGGCGCCCGCGATTCCCGCGGCGTCACGCTGGAGGCGGGCGAGGGCGTGGACCGTGTCGCGGGTCGCCGGGTACAGGCCCCGGTAGAGGCTGTGCAGCCTGTCGTACGCAGTCTCCGTGGCCGGGTCCGGTACGCACTGCTCCTGGACGGGGTTCCACGTCGCGGTGGCCGTTCCACCGTCCCATTGGGCGGCGAGCCGGGCGGCCCCGTAGGCGGCTCCGACGGTGACGGTGGGAATGTCCTGGGGCAGCCCGGTGACGTCGGAGACGATCTGCGTCCAGAGCCTGCCCTGCGTGCCCCCGCCGACCGCGACGACCCGCTCGATGTCGGCGCCCGCCCGGCGCATGGCCTCGACGTTGTGGCGCACGCCGTGAGCGGTGGCCTCCAGCGCGGCCCGGTACAGGTCGCCGCGGGTGTGCTCGACGGTCAGACCGGCGATCACCCCGCGAGCGTCGGGGTCGGCGATCGGCGTCCGCTCACCGGCGAAGTACGGGAGCATCGCGAGCCCGCGCGCGCCGACGCCGCTGGCCGCGGCCTCCGCCAGCAGGTCCGCGCGGCCGGGTGAGCCGAACAGGCCGCGCAGCCACTCGGTGACCGCACCGGAGGTGGCCATCCCGGCGGCGAGGGAGCGCGTGCCCGGGAAGGCGCCGACGGTGCTCCACAGTTCGGGCACGCGCAGCTGCGCGGTGACGGTGGCGATGAGGAACATCGTCGTGCCGTACATGAGCATCAGGTCGCCCGGTCCGGTCGCGTCGACGCTGACGGCCTCGGCCCAGGCGTCGATCGTCCCGGTCAGGACGGGTGTCCCCGGCGGGAGCCCGGTTGCCGCTGCCGCCCCGGCCGTCACCGTGCCGGCCTGGTCACCGGGCCAGCGCAGCTCGGGCAGTTCCGCGTGCGGCCACACCGCGTCCACCCAGGGGCAGTACCACTCCTGCGCCCGGGTGTCGTAGAAGGGGACCGACTGGCTTGCCGAGTGGTGGTCGAGCACGTAGGCGCCGGTGAGCCGGTGGGCGAGGAAGGAGGCCGGCATGAACAGCCGCCGTGCCGCGCGGAACACCTCGGGCTCGTGCTCGGCCACCCAGGCCACCTTCGGCCCCACCGCCTGTGTGGACAGCACGCTGCCGCACCGGTCGAGGACGGCCCCGCGGCCGAGTTCGGCGTCGAGCCGGGCGATCTGCGCGACGGCCCGCGTGTCCACGCCGTACAGGACGGCCGGACGCAGCGGCCGGTTCGCGGCGTCGGCCAGAGCGACGCACGGGCCCATGCCGCTGACGCCGACCGCATCCACGCGCGTACCGCCGGACAGGAGGTCGCGGGTGATGTCGCAGAACTCCCGCCACCACACATCGGGGTCCATCTCGACGTGTCCTGGTCTCGGGCGGGAGACGGTGTGCGTGCGCACGGCGGTCGCGATCACCGTGCCCGATGCGTCGACCAGGACGCCCTTGCTGCTGGATGTGCCGACGTCGACACCGAGGAAGGCCATACCTGCATGTCACCACACGGGTGGGCCGTGACACCGAGAACGCGGTCCTGCTGTGGGCGGACGCGCATCATTCGCCGCCGGCCCCGCATTCAATCGTTCCAGCGGTTCATGCTGCCCTCGTCACGGCAGAAGACCAGGCGGCCGTTGCCGGCGCGCGTGGACCGGCCGCCCGGCCGGCCGCCTCCGCCCGTCAGCTCCGGTAAGTCGGGTGACGGAGCGCCGCGGGCCTGGTAGAACAGGCGCCGATGGGCATCCGGGAGCGCGACCGCAAGGTGTACCGGCCGCTGCGGCGGGCCGGCCTCGAGGTGATCCCGAACGCCGTGCCGGACGGCACGATGCCGTTCGTCCACGGATACGCGACCGAGGACGTGGACGGCAGCTTCTGCCACCCGTACGACACCCACGGCTCGTCGAGCGGCTCAACGAGGACGGGTACGACCTCGCCGTCGCCTCGGGACTCTTCGACCATCGCCGCGAATTCCTCGTCCAGCTTCCGCGGGGCGCCCGAACGCACCAGGCCGCCCTGCGGAACCAGCACAGCGGCAGCCACGTCGCGCCGGCGGTCTGGGCCCGGGTCCGGCTCCTGGAACGCTGGGACGTCATGGGACGGGGCGCGGCATCGGCGTTCCTCGGCGTCCACGCGGGCCACCCCGGCTTCGCCATGAAGCGCTCGACGACAGCCCCTACGTCATCCGCGAGTTCAAGGGGCGGATCGCCGCCTGGCTCGCCGGCCGCACACCGGACGCCGTCGGCCTTCCGGGCGGCTGACGCCGCGATCCAGGCGACAGGCGGCAGGCCACGGCCGGGAGCGGCAGCCGGGAGGCAAGTTGATCGTTGCACCACACACCCATTAGGCTCTTGCCTGATCAAGTAAATTGTCGGACGTGCAGGCGCTCCCGGCGAACGGTGAGCCGACGAGGACGCCTGACACGCCACCGGTCTGCCACGCACCGGGGAAAACAGGAACGAGCGGCCGGTCAGCGCCGCGCATGTGAGGGAGGAACCGGGGTGTCCGGCAGATCACACAACCCCTACGGCTTCTGGTACCGGCTGGCCGCGGCCATCGCGAAACCCGTGCTGTTCGTCCTCGTCAGGCACCGGTGGCGCGGGCACGAACACATACCCGCCGAGGGCGGTTTCATCACCGCCGTCAACCACATCTCGTACTTCGACCCGCTCACCTACGGGCACTTCCAGTACAACAGCGGTCGGCCGCCCCGGCTTCTGGCCAAGGCGTCCCTCTTCACCATCCCCTTCGTCGGCACGGTGCTGCGCAAGACCGGCCAGATCCCCGTCCACCGCGGAACGGCCGACGCCGCGCTGGCGCTCCGGGACGCGATCGCCGCCGTCAACAAGGGAGAGTGCGTCGCGGTCTACCCGGAGGGCACCGTCACCCGCGACCCGCAGCTGTGGCCGATGGCCGCCAAGACCGGTGCGGCACGCATCGCGCTGACGACCGGCGCGCCCGTCATCCCGGTCGCCCAGTGGGGCGCGCACCGGATCGCACCGCCTTACGCGCGCGGGGGACGCGGCAACCGCCGGGTGTGGCTGGTGCCCCGCCAGACCGTGCACGTCGTGGCGGGACCCCCGGTCGACCTCAGCCGCCACCACGGCAAGGAGCTCACGCCGGGCGTTCTGAAGGACGCCACGGAGGACATCATGACCGCCATCACCGCGCTCCTCGCCGACATCCGCGCCGAGCAGCCCCCCGCCGAACGCCACAGCGTGCGCCGCGCCGCGCGCGAGCGCGGCAAGTGACCCGCGACGCTGCGGGGCCGCGCGGAGCGGCAACGGGTACTGCCCACAGGTGAGTTGATCGTCGGACGTGCCGCGGCCCGTGGCGGAGGGTTCTCCGCCACGGGCCATTCGACGGCGCCCGGGGCCCAGCCGTCACACGCTCTGGTCGCGCCCCCGCCCCCGGGCCGTGGTGCGCGCCGTCACGATGGGCTCGAGCAGCCGCCGCGGGGTGTTGATCGCACTGGAGACGGGATCGTCGTCGGTCCCCTGAGGCTGGAAGCCCGGTCCGGGCTCCATGCGGATTTCCGGGACCGGGACGCCCGCACCGCATTCCTGGCAGCGTCCGTCGGGGTCGAGGAGGCCCCCGTCGAGGTCATGGCGGATGAGGCGCTTGGTTCCGTTCGGGGAGTAGCTGGGAGTGCACGACATCGGGCGGCCGAAGAAGGGCGAGACCGTCGTCGTCACCGCCGCGGGCGGCGCCGTGGGGTCTGAGCCCTTCATCTCCATGGACCACCAGGCTCGCTTCGACGAGATCGAGGCCGGCCTCCTGCCCCGGGTGCGCCGGGGCGAGCTGCGCAGCCGCGGGCACGTGATCGAGGGGCTGACCGCGGCCCCGGCAGCCCTCCACAGGCTCTTCGACGGCACGAACACGGGCAAGCTCCTCGTCCGCGTCGGACACTCCTGACCCACCCGTGCCGCGCGGGCCGCCCGGCCGTGGCGCATCGCCCACCGCAACCAGGAGGTCGATCATGTCGTCCGTACTCATCACCGGCGCGTCCAGAGGCATCGGGCGCGCCATCGCCGTCGAGCTGGCGGCTCGGGGCCATCGCGTGATCGCCACCGCACGCCGCCCGGAGACACTGGCCTGCTTCCCCGTCGACCGGCGCCTGCGGCTCGACGTCACCGATCAGGAGAGCGTCGACCAGGCCGTCCAGGACGCCGGCGGGTCACTTCGGCATCAAGGTGAGCATCGTGCAGCCCGGCGCCGTCTCCTCCGGTGGCGGGGAGCGCGCCAAGGTGTTCCTGAAGGAGGACGATCCCTACGCCCCGCTCTACGCGGCCCTGCCCGCCCTCCGGGGTGAGCTCATCACCCCCGAGGACGTGGCCGCCGCGGTGGCCGGCACGATCGAACAGCCCGCGCCTGCGCTGCGCGTGCCGGTCGGCGCGCCCGCCGAGCAGGTGTTGCGGGCCCCTAACTGATCGTTTCAGAATGAAGGTCGGAGTCGTCGGAGGCAGATGATGCTGCAGGCGAGTTCCAGGAGGCCCTGGTGGAGGTCGGCGCGGCGTTCGT
>NZ_JARAVL010000024.1:0-94841 GCF_033792725.1 Streptomyces sp. PA03-5A
CGGCTACTTCGGCCGGTGGCTGAACGCGGGGGAACTGATGCCCACCGCGAGCGCGGCCCTCGCGCCCACCGCGGTCGCGGCCCGCGGCCGCGCCCTCCCCCGCCCCGGCGCCGGCCCCGGTGGTACGGCCCGTGCTGCCCGCGCAGCTCAGCGGGGACGCCGTGGCGGCCGCACGGACGGTGCTCGCGGCGGGCGGGGCACCGGAGAGCCTCGCCGAGGCCGCCGTGGCGGCGCTGGGCGAGCGGGCCGGGGAGACGTTGCGCGAGGACCCGTGGCAGGTGCTGGCGCTCGCCGGGGTCCGGGTGGACCAGGCCGACGGCTTCGCCAAGGCGCTGCTCGGCGGCGAGGGCGGCCCCGACGACGGGCGGCGGGTGCGCGCGCTGGTCGTCTGGCTGCTGGAACGGGCCGCCGAGCGGGGTCACACCGCGCTCGAGTGGGCCACGCTCGGTGCGGCGCTCGGGCAGAACGGGGTCACCGACGCCGAGGAGACCCTGAAGGCCGCCGTCGCGGACGGCCTGGTGCTGGTCTTCCACGTGCCGGACGAGAGCGCCGGCGCCCGTCCGGCGGCCGACGAGGAGGACGCGGAGGCGCCGGTGCGGCTGCTCCTCGGCCTGGACCGCTACGCGCTCGCCGAGGAGAGCCTCGCGGACGGCCTGAGCAGGCTCCTCAACACCTTCGACGCGGACGAGTCGCAGGACTGGGAGGGCGCGGCCGCGGCGGCCCCGTCCCCGTCCGCCGCGGCGCTGGTCCGGGCGGTCGCCGGGAGCGGGCTGGTCGCCCACACCGGCGCGGAGGCGGCCCGCGCGGAACCGGCGGCGCTGGTCGCGGCCGCCCGGTCGCTGGGGCTGCGGGCCTGGGCCGTCGCGGCCACCGAGGACGGCAGGCGGCGGCTGGCCGGGTCCGTGGACGCGGAGGCGACCGCCACCCTCGCCGGGCTGCTGGCGGGCCACGAGGGCCCCGGCCGGGACGAGGACGGCGCGCTGGCGCTGGACCTGCTGGCGGTGCTGGACGCGCCCCAGCTCGACGTGGAGACGGCCGCGACCCTGGTGGAATCCGTGCCCGACGGGGCGCGCCTGGTGCTCTCCGGGGACCCGGCGGTGCTGTGGTCCGTGGGCCCCGGCCGGGTCTTCTCCGACCTGCTCGCGGCGAAGGTGTGCCCTCAGGTCGCCTCGCGCACGCCCGACCCCGGCCCCATCGGCGAGCTGGTCTCCGGGATCGGCTTCGGCGAGCTGGCCACCGTCGACGCCCCCGGGAAGGAGGTCGTGATCGTCCCGGTGCGGGACGCCGGCGAGGCCGTGCACCGCACGGTCCAGCTCGTCGCGGACTCCGTGCCCCGGGCCATCGGCGTGCCCCCTGAGCAGACCCAGGTGATCACCCCGGGCCACGGCGGTGCCGCCGGCACCCGGGCGCTCAACGCCGCACTCAAGGAGCGTCTCAACCCCGGGCCCGGCCGCTTCGGCGGCTTCGACCCGGGCGACCGGATCGTGCACGCCCCGGCCCCCGGGACGGCCGTTCCGGGCACCGTCGTCTCCGCCGACACGGAGGGGCTGCGGCTCGACTGCGGGGGGACGCCCGTGGTGGTCGCGCCCGACGCGGTGACCGCCCAGGTGCGGCACGGCTGGGCGGTCACGGCGCACCAGGCGGCGGGCCGCCGCTGGCAAGCTGCCGTCGTCGTCCTGCCGGGGGACGCCACCCCGGCCCTGACCCGGGCCTGGATCTACACCGCCTTCAGCCGCGGGGAGCGCCATCTGTCCGTGGTGCAGGGCGTCGACCAGGCACTCCCCCACGCGGTGGCGGAGGTTCCCGCCCGGGACCGGACGACTCGCCTGCGGGACATCCTGCGCGAGCAGGCGGCCGCCGCCGCGGCGGAGTGATCCGCCGCACGGGCCCGGGCGGCTCCCCCGGGCCCGCGGGAACCGCGCCCGCGCCCGGTCAGGCCAGCCGGTCGAGCTCGTCCGCGTCGGCGTCGTCGTAGACCGCGCTGACGTCGAGGCGGAAGAGCAGATGCCGCGGGTCCGCCTGGTCGAAGGGCGCGGCAAGCCACTCGCCCGGCTCGGCGGGCTCCGCCGCGGTGACCCACAGCGTGGAGTCGCCCTCCTCCAGGCCGAACTCCTTGTGGCGCTCGGCGATCTCGTCGGGCTCGTACTCCCCGAAGAGGGCACCCACCGCCGCGCCGATGTCCCCGCCCTCGGCCGCGGCGGTTGCGGAGACCCCTTCCGCCTGCCTGCGCAGCCGCTGCGGGTCGGCCACGGTGTAGTCCCGGCGGATCAGGACGCTGATCGCGCCCGGTTCACCGGGGCCGGAGTAGTCGGGGAGGGTGTCCCCGAGCGGCACCTCGAAGGGGGTGACCTCGTCGTAGGTGTCGTAGAGCAGCTCGTCGTAGGCCTCGGCGGCCGAGGCGAGGCCCTCGAAGGCCTGGTAGACCGCGGGATCGTCCTCCCCGGTGCGGTTCTCGATCGCGTCCAGGTGGCGGTCCAGCGCGGCTTTCACCGCCTCGACGGCGGCTCGTACCTCGGCAACGGTGGGCTGCGCGGCATCAGACATGCAGAAGACGCTATCCGTACCGAGGCGCTCCCCGCACAATAGATGCGATGCCTGAATACGAATTCAGAGATGTGTACGTGCCACGGGGAGTCTCCCGCAAGGAGGCTCATCGCCTGCTGACCGACCACGCCGAGTACGGTCACTGGGAGCTCGACCGGCTCCGCCTCTACCCGGACGGCAGCCGCAGGGTGCGGCTGCGCCGCCGGATCATCCGGCAGATACGCGCCACCTGGTGAGGTCGCCGGCACGCCGAACGGGGCCCCGCGAACCGCGGGGCCCCGCTCGAAGGGGTGAGACCGGAAGGCTCAGTTCCTGACCGCGCGGGCGCGGCGGAAGAGCACCGCGCCGCCCAGCAGGAGACCGGCGCTGGTCAGCAGGCCCGTGGCGATGTCGCCGGCACCGGTGCGGGCCAGGGACGGACCGCCGCCGTGGCCCATGGACTGCGGCTGGTTGCCACCGCCGCCGCCACCGCCGCCGCCGCCACCGCCGCCGTTGCCACCACCGTTGTTCTCCTTGCCCGGCTTGTGGCGGTTGCCGTGGTGCCCGGGCTTGTGGTGGTGACCCTTGCCCTTGCCGCCGTGGTGGTAGCCACCGTTGTTGACGCAGGCGTTGCCCGCCGCCGGGTTCAGGATCCCGATGGCGTCGATCGTGTTGCCGCAGACGTTGACCGGGATGTTGATCGGCGCCTGGATCACGTTGCCGGACAGGACGCCCGGGGAGCCGACCGCTGCGGCGCGCGCCGAGGCGCCGCCACCGTGACCGTAGCCGTAGCCGTCGTCACCGCTGTGGCCCTTGCCGTAGCCCTTGCCGCCGCCGTAACCCTTGCTGCCGCCCTGGCCGTAGCCCTTGCCGCCGCCGTGGCCCTTGCCGCCGTCCTTGTCGCGGTAGCTGCCGCTGTCCTTCTTGCCGTAGCCCCCGCTCTCCTTCTTCCCGTAGCCCTTGCCCTGGCCGTAGCCATGGCCCTTGCCCTGGTCGATGGAGCCGTTGACGCAGGTGTTGCCCGCCGCCGAGTTGAGGAGCCCGACGACGTTGACGGTGTTGCCACAGGCGTTGATCGGAATGTTCACCGGCGCCTGGATGGTGTTGCCGGACAGAACGCCCGGAGAGCCGGCGGCGACCCCGGACGCGTGGGAGTCCGCGTAGGCCATACCGCCGGTGACGGCGAGCACGCCGCCTGTCGCGACTGCGGTGAGCAGCCCCTTTTTCGCGACTTGTCGCATTGAATGTCCCTGCCTCTTGCTTTTCCGATACGGAAACCGGCGGACAATCGCCCGCCGGGGGAATGAATGACCCCCCGGGGCCGGAAAACCGGTGTCCCACCCCTAGCCGGTGCGGCGGCCCCGGAACGCGGAGATGGCGCATCCGGGGCCGCCGGGATCAGGCCTGCAACGATGCGGCCCGCCGCGACGTCAGTTGTTGAAGCAGGCGTTGCCCAGGGCCGGGTTCAGCAGCCCCACGATGTTGATCGTGTTGCCGCACAGGTTGACCGGGATGTTGACGGGCACCTGGATCACATTGCCGGAGAGGACCCCCGGGGAACCGACAGCGGCGGCCTGAGCGCCGGAGTCGGCGACGGCCACGCCGGCACCCGCAGCCACGAGCCCTCCGGTGACAGCGGCAGCAGCGACGACCTTCTTGATCATTTTTCCTCCTTGTTGGCAAAACGGCCCCGACCTCGGACCGCACACGAACCAACGACTCGGAAGAAGGCGCGCTACTGCCGCCGGGATTCATTCACTCTTTTCGGCTAAGCGGCAAGAAATGTCGATAATGCGAGCGTCGTTTCAGCAGTTCGCAAGGAACCGGTCGAGAACACGGACGCCGAACTTCAGTCCGTCGACCGGTACCCGCTCGTCCACGCCGTGGAACATTCCGGCGAAATCGAGCTCCGGCGGCAGCTGCAGCGGGGCGAATCCGAAGCAGCGGATCCCCAGGTCGTCGAAGGACTTGGCGTCGGTCCCGCCGGACAGGCAGTACGGCACCGCGCGGGCGATCGGGTCCTCGGCCTTCAGCGCCGCCTGCATGGCGTCGACCAGGGCGCCGTCGAAGCTGGTCTCCAGCGCCTTGTCGGAGTGGACGTCCTCGCGCTTGACCCGGGGGCCGAGGATCCGGTCGACGTCGGCCAGGAACTCCTCCTCGTACCCGGGCAGGAAGCGCCCGTCGACGTGCGCGGTGGCCTGGCCGGGGATGACGTTCACCTTGTAGCCGGCGCCCAGCATCGTGGGGGCCGCGGTGTTGCGCAGCGTGGCCCCGATGATCTTGGCGATGCCGCCGAGCTTGGCGAGCGTGGTCTCCATGTCCTCCGGGTCGAGCTCGGTACCGAGGGCGTCGCCCAGCTCGTCCAGGAATCCGCGCACGGACTTGGTCACCCGCACCGGGAACTCGTGCCGGCCAAGCCGGCCGACCGCCTCGCAGAGCTCGGTGATGGCGTTGTCGGTGTTGGTCATGGACCCATGGCCGGCGGTGCCGTCCACGGTCAGCCGCATCCAGTGCATGCCCTTCTGGGCGGTCTCGATCAGGTACAGGCGCACGTCCTCGTTGACGGTGAAGGAGAAGCCGCCCACCTCGCCGATGGCCTCGGTCACGCCCTCGAAGAGCCCGGCGTGGCGGTCGACCAGGTGCCGCGCCCCGTAGACGCCGCCCGCCTCCTCGTCGGCGAGGAAGGCCAGCACGATGTCCCGGGGCGGACGGCGACCGCTGCGCAGCATGTCGCGCACGACGGCCAGGGTCATCGCGTCCATGTCCTTCATGTCGACCGCACCGCGTCCCCACACGCACCCGTCGGCGATCTCGCCGGAGAAGGGGTGGTGGGTCCAGTCGTCCGCGTTCGCGGGCACGACGTCGGTGTGGCCGTGGATCAGCAGGGCCGGGCGGGAGGGGTCCTCGCCGGCGATGCGGGCGACGGTGGAGGCCCGCCCCTTGTGCGACTCGAAGATCTGCGGTTCCAGGCCGACCTCGGCGAGCTTCTCCGCCACGTACTCGGCGGCGGCCCGCTCACCCGGCCCGGAGTGGTCGCCGTAGTTGCTGGTGTCGATCCGGATGAGGTCCCGGCAGAGGTCGACGACCTCGTCCTCTCCGGTGGTCGTACGGGCGGCCGAGTTCGACTCACTCACGCTGTCTCCTTCGTTCGTCGGTCACGGCCATCCTCCCCCGCGCCCTCCGGGGCCCGCGAGGGCCCCGGGTCGGCCGTCACGCTCCCGTCACGGGAAGCGCGTGATCGGGGACCTCCGGATGTTTGCTATTGTTTTCCACGTCGCCGGGCCGAGTGCCGGGCGGCGAACACCTTGTCCGGGTGGCGGAATGGCAGACGCGCTAGCTTGAGGTGCTAGTGCCCTTTATCGGGCGTGGGGGTTCAAGTCCCCCCTCGGACACCACGTAGACGCCTGTGGGCGGCTCCACCGGGAGACCGGTGGAGCCGCCCACAGGCGTCTGTGGCGCTTCCGGCGAGCCGCGCCGTCAGCCGCCGAGGACGGCGCGTTTCTGCGTCCGGAACTCCTCCTCGGTGAGGATTCCCTGCTCCTTCAGTTCGCCGAGCTGCTTGAGCTGCTCCAGCTTCCCCGCCATGTCGCCCCCCGGGGCGGGCGGGGGTGGCGGAGGCGGGGCGGCCGCGGGCGGCGGGGCGGGGACCGTGGGCTCCTGGACCGCCGCCTGTCCGTAGCCCTGCTCCGCCCACCGGCCCTGCTGCCGTCGCGCCACCCGCTGCGACACCGCGGTGGCCGTGCCCGCGACGACGGCCGTACGTACCGCTCCACGCAGTAGACCGGGCATGGTGCCGTCCCTTCCGGTGGCTCCTTGACCTCCATTCGACCACCGCGCCGGGCGGGCCGCACGCCGGCACCTGGTCCGCCGTCACCACCAGGGGGAGGACGATTCGGCCGACTGGGCGTGCCCGGCATGACAGCGTGGCCGCTTTCGGGGCAGCGTGGCCTTGGCACCGCTCTCCGCACAGACGAGGACGCTCACCATGGCAGATCTCCGGCGGCACGGCATCCGCGCCGGCGCCCTGTTCCTTCTGCTCGGCGCCGCGGGCTGCTCCGGACTGGACTCCCAAGCGGTGGGCACGGTGGTGTACACCACGCCGGACAACAAGGTGGTGCAGCTGGACAATCCGTCGGTGGACGGCTGCCACCAGTTGCCGCCCACGGGTGCCAGGTCGATCGTGAACAACACCCTCAACGACGTGGTCCTGCACACCGGTCCCGGCTGCAAGAACCTCGAAGGCACGCAGAGCACCTACCTGGCGACGAAGACCAGCAACCCGGGCATCCCCGACGCGGAGCCGTGGATGAGTTTCACCGTGGTCGGCGGGAACGCCTGACCAGGGGTCATCAGGGGCCGGACTCCGCGGCGTCCAGGGAGGCGAGCACGGCCTGGACGGGGATCCGGCCGCCGGCCACGAGCCTGCCCCCGCCCCGGCGGATCGCGACGGCGAGGGGCGCGGCCCACAGGTTCTCGTAGACCAGGACGGCGGCGGAGCTGCCCGGTTCGAGGACGGCGGCGGCGTCCGCGAGGTCGTCCGCGCCGAGCAGGCCGGAGGAGGCGCCCTGGAAGACCTCGAGCTCGCCGAGTCCCGCGGCGGTGAGGTCGGCGATCTCCAGGCCGGCGACGCTCCCGTCCAGGTCCTTGCGGACGAAGGTCAGGTCGAGGATGCGGACGAGCCCGCGGTCCACGAGGTCGAGCAGGAGCGGGAAGGCCTCCCCGGTCATGCGGTTGCCGGGGAATTCGATCACCACGTAGTCGATGGGGCCCATCTCGTCGATCGCGTCGCTCACGGCACTGCTCCCTTCCCCCGCGCCATCCCCCGTGCCATTGGACCACCGGGAGGGGGTCATCGCACCTCGGCCCGGGCCGCCGCCCCGGCGCTGATGCGGCGCCAGATGGCGCGCTGGCACCTGAGGGTCCCGGTGCCGACGAGGATCAGCACGACGACGTTGAGCAGCAGCTGGAACAGGGAGCCCCGCGCCTCGTCCCAGGAGGCGAAGGCGAGCGAGACGCCGAGGTCGGCGCCGGCCGGGATGGTCGTCACGGAGATGAAGACGCCGAGCAGGGCGCTGGTGCGGGCCTCGGTGAGGGAGACGATGCCGACGATCCCGGCGAGCACGGCCACCACGAGGGAGAAGAAGTTGGGGGTGTTGATCAGGTGGGCGACCGGCCGCACCCCCAGCCGGAAGGCCTCCGGCTGCAGGTCGAAGGCCCGTACGAGCAGGGCGAAGAGCAGCGTGGCGGCGATGGCCAGCGCGAAGCCCACGAGCAGGGCCCGGAGCCCCTCCCGGACCCGGGCGCGGTCGTGGCGGTCGATGCCGAGGGCGACGCTGGTGATGGCCCCGTACTCGGGTCCGACGACCATCGCGGCCACGATGAGGATCTGCGAGTTGCTGATGATGCCGACCGCGCCGATGATCCCGGCGATGACCAGCAGCAGGTGGAAGCTGGGCGGGTAGCGGCCCTCGGCCCGGATGCGGGCCTCGACCTGGTCCCACACCGGGGTGCGCAGCCGTGCGCCGGGGGAGGCCGCTCCGGCCCGCTCGGCGGTGTCGGAGAGGACGACGTCGACGGGGTCGAGGACGAGCGATCCGCGGCGGTCGATCCCGAGTTCGCGCAGCCCGCGCAGGACGGTGTTGGCTGCACCGGTCAGCACGTCGCACTCGATGGCGTCGCCGTCCGGGTGGCGGGCGCCGCCGCGCAGCAGGACGAGGTTGAGCACGCAGGGATCGGCACCGAGCGCGGTCAGCGCCCGGTCCGTGAGGTCCGGCGGGCTCACCGCACGGACATGGATCATGTCCACCCCTGCATTACGCCCGCGACCGGCGGGGGCGGCAACTCGGCGCGGCGCAGCGGGGGCAGGCTCAGGCGGTGAGCTGGTAGAGGCTCTTGGCGACCAGGACCAGCCCGATGACCAGGCACAGCCCGATGATCGCCTGGTCCTGGTGGCCGTCGAGCCAGGTGCGCAGGACGCGCAGCCGGACGCGGGCGGAGTCCGGGGCGACGAGGGTGTAGACCTCCATCGTCAGCAGGGTGGAGCTGGCGATCAGGCAGTACGCCATGAGCGCCAGGTAGGACTCGAGGTGGGACAGGTCGGCCTCGACGACGGTCGCGGCGCCCGCCGCGACCAGTCCCCACGGCTGGAGCAGCACCGCGAGGCCCGCGGACGACCAGGCGGAGACGCGCTCCAGGCGGCTCGTCATCCGGGACGGCCGGTGGGGGCGCGCCGCGCGGCGCCTGCGGTGCTCGGCGTAGCCCACCAGGCCGACGCCGACGGCGAGTTTGCCGGCAAGGGCGGCCGTCGAGGGCGAGGACTTCGGCTCCGGGGGCTTGCCCTGGGTCAGCAGCAGCACCGCCGCGACGACCGCGACCAGGCAGGCCAGCCAGGCAACGATGAAGGCCAGTCCCTTCCACGCCCCGCCGCGGGTGCTCAGCACCAGCACGAACGCCATCAGCGGGAACGGGAACAGGGTGACGGCCAGCCCGATCAGGACGAGGTCAAGGACCATCGCCGCCCCCGCCGGGGGCCGGGGGCCCCGGAAGGTGGCCGGCCGCGTCCATGGGGTCATGGTCACCGGGACCGCCCAGGGGCACAACTCCGCGGCCCCGGGTCGGGCTCGCCGGACCCATGTGCCGGGCTTACGTTTGAGGGGGCCGGCGCACCCACGCATTCCCGGCGAGGTCCGTGCGGCCCGGAGGACGGTGACCGCGATGACCGTGGACGCCCGGTGGAGTTCGCCCGGGGAGCGGGCCGCGCGCGGCAAGGCGGCCCGCAAGAGGACCCCCCGCTCCGCCCACGCGGAGTACGCGCCCGCGGCGGACCGGGCCGATCCGGTGGACGTCGTGGAGGGGCAGTCGGCGCGGCGTGTGCCGGAGCTCGTGCCGATCCGCTACGGCCGCATGGCCGAATCGCCGTTCCGTTTCTACCGCGGGGCGGCCGCGGTCATGGCCGGGGACCTCGCGCACACGCCCCGCTCGGGCCTGCGGGCCCAGTTGTGCGGGGACGCGCACCTGCTCAACTTCCGGCTGCTGGCCTCGCCGGAGCGGCGGCTGATGTTCGACATCAACGACTTCGACGAGACCCTGCCGGGCCCCTGGGAGTGGGACGTCAAGCGCCTGGCCGCCAGTCTGGTCATCGCGGGCCGTGCCAACGGCTTCTCGGCGGCCGAGCGCGCGGGGGTGGTGCGGGCGGCGGTGGGAGCGTACCGGCGGCGGATGCGCGGCTTCGCCGGGATGGGCAACCTGCAGGTCTGGTACACCCGTTTCGAGGCGGACCGGTTGCAGCAGCAGTTCGCCCCGATGATGGGCGGCGAGGACGTGCTGCGCTGGGAGCGTGCCCGGGCCCGGGCGCGGGCCCACGACACGCTGCAGGTCTTCGACAAGCTGACCCGGGTGATCGACGGCAGGCGCCTGATCGCCCCCGATCCCCCGCTGCTGATGCCGCTGCGCGACCTGCTCGACGGCGACGCCCGCGCCGCCCTGGAGAAGGAGATCTCCCGGCTGGTCGAGCGCTACGGCCACTCCCTGCAGCCCGACCGCCGCTTCCTGCTGGAGCAGTACCGGCTCGCCGACTGCGCGCGCAAGGTCGTCGGGGTGGGCAGTGTGGGGACCCGCTGCTGGATCCTGCTCCTGCTGGGCAAGGACGACGAGGATCCGCTGTTCCTGCAGGCGAAGGAGGCCGAGGAGTCGGTCCTGGCCCCGTACGCGGGGGCCGGCCCGCACCGTACGCAGGGCGAGCGGGTGGTCGCCGGGCAGCGCCTGATGCAGGCGACCAGCGACATCTTCCTCGGCTGGGAACGCCTCCACGGCATCGACGGGCGGCAGCGCGACTTCTACGTACGGCAGTTGCGCGACTGGAAGGGCATCGTGGTGGCCGAGAGCCTGGTGCCCAGGACGATGACGCTGTTCGGGGAGGTGTGCGGCGCCACGCTGGCCCGGGCGCACGCGCGGTCCGGGGACCGGATCGCGATCGCCGCGTACCTGGGGGGGTCCGACGTCTTCGACCGGGCCGTCGCCGGGTTCGCCGAGGCGTACGCGGACCAGAACGAACGGGACCACCGGGCACTCGTGGACGCCGTCCGCACCGGACGCGTCCGGGCGGAGGCCGCCTGAACCGGCACCATGGCGACGCCCGCCGGGGGTTCGCGTACCCGGCGCTCCTCAGGGGCGCGGCGACGCGGGCCGTGACGCCGCGCCGGACGCGGGCGGCCGCCCGCCGCCGAGCGGCGGCAGGGGCGGGATGTCCGGGCCCTGCGGCAGCAGTTCGGCCGCCACGAAGGCGACGACCACCGCCAGCACCACGACCGGCACCGATGCGGTGTTGCCGAGCAGGAGCACCACGAGCACCACGCTGCTCACCGGCAGGCGCATCGCGGCGGCACCCGCGGCCGCCATGCCCGCCGCCATCGCCGGGACGACCCCGAAACCCGGCAGCGGGGCGGCCAGCAGCCCGGCGGCGCCGCCGAGGAAGAGCGAGGGGAAGATCGGGCCGCCGCGCAGGCTGCCCAGGCACAGCCCGTAGCCGACGCCCTTGCACAGCAGCACCGCGACCAGGGCGCCGGCCGGCCAGGCGTGCGGGTCGGCGGCCATCTGCGCCAGCGCCGCCTGCCCGGAGGAGGCGACCTCCTCCGGTGTGCGGCCCGTGGCCAGCGCGTACACGGCGGCGCACACGCCGGCGGCGAGTGCGCAGAGCACGGTGTGCGGCAGCGGCCGGCGGGAGACGAACACCGCGGCGGCCTTGCCGCCGGTGAGGATCAGGTGCACGGCCACTCCGACCGCCAGGGCGAGCAGCACGCCCCACGCCACGTCGCCCGCGTCGAGGGTGGGCGGGCGGGGCAGGCCGATGTCGAGGTGGGTGGTCTTCAGTCCCGTCCAGCGGCCGAAGCCGGTGAACACGATGTCGCCCACGCCGCTGGCGAGCAGGGCCGGCAGCATCACGGCGAACAGCTGGGACCCGCCGACCCCGGCCACCTCCATCAGGAGCACCGCGGCCACCACCGGGTTGCCGAAGATCGTGGCGATCGCCGCCGCGGAACCGGCCGCGCCGACCAGCGCGTTGGTCTGCGGGGTCGCCGGCGAGCGGACCAGGTCGCGGAAGAGCAGCGCCAGTGCGCCGCCGAAGGCGATGAGCGGGGCCTCGGGCCCGAGCACCGCGCCCAGCGGCAGGCCCGCCAGGGCGGCGAGGACCACGCCGGGCAGGGCGGAGGTGGCCATCCCGCCGGTGTGCAGGCCGCCGGCCGGGACGTGGCCGCCGCGGCCCAGCATACGGGTGACGACCAGGCCCACGACCGCACCGGCCAGGGTGAGCAGCGGCAGCGGCCACCACCACGGGGGCGTCTGCAGGCCGAGGTGCCCGGGCAGCACCTCCCACAGCAGCCGCTCGAGTTCGTGGAGGGCGACGAGGAACCAGAAGGCCAGGAAGGACACCGGGATGCCGATCACCGCGGAGAACACGAGCGTCATGCGGTACGCCGGCCGGCGCAGCAGGTCGCGCAGCTGGTCGGCTTCCTGGGGCTGGTTCACGGGAGGGCTGATCGTCGTCCTCCTCGTTCGCGAATGGGGCGGAACGGGTGATGTCCGGCGAGACTACCGACGCGGGGCCGCACGGCGGCGAAGGCCACGCTGGACGTTAGGGTGAGCCGACCGCGCGAGGAAGCGCGGCCCCGACGTATCTGGAGGTGCCATGGCCGCCCCCACCTGGGTCGCCGTGCCGGACGACTCCCCCTTCGGCGTCCACAATCTGCCGTACGGGGTGTTCACCACCGCGGACCGTCCGCACGAACGCCGGATCGGCGTCGCCATCGGAGACCACGTGCTCGACGCGGGCGCCGCCGCACGGGCCGCCGGAGCGGGAACGGCCGGGCCCGAGGCCGGGCTGCTGACGGCGCCGACGCTCAACCCGTTGCTGGCGGCCGGGCGTTCGGCCTGGACGGCGGTGCGGTCGCTGGTCACCGCCTGGCTGACCGACGAGGCCCACCGGGCGGCCGTCGAGCCGCACCTGCTGCCGCGCGGCTCCGTCACGCTCCGCCTCGCGTTCGACGTCGCGGACTACGTCGACTTCTACGCCTCGGAGCACCACGCCACGAACGTCGGCCGGATCTTCCGCCCGGACGGGGAGCCGCTGCCCCCCAACTGGAAGCACCTGCCCATCGGTTACCACGGCCGCAGCGGCACGATCGTCGTGTCGGGGACGCCGGTGGTCCGGCCGAACGGGCAGCGCAGGGGCGCCGCCCTGTCCGCCCCGTCCTTCGGGCCGTGCGAACGGCTGGACTTCGAGGCCGAGCTCGGCTTCGTCGTCGGCGGCCCGACCGTGCAGGGCGAGCCGGTGCCGCTGGCGGCGGCCGAGGAGCACGTCTTCGGGGTCTGCCTGCTCAACGACTGGTCCGCCCGCGACATCCAGGCCTGGGAGACCGTGCCGCTCGGCCCGTTCCTCGGGAAGTCGTTCGCGACCTCCGTCTCCCCGTGGGTCGTCCCCCTCGACGCGCTGTCGGCGGCGCGCGTCGCCCCGCCGCCGCACGACGTGGGGACGCTGCCGTACCTGGACGACCGGGGCGCGGGGACGCCGCCGCGCGGGCTCGACATCGCCGTGGAGGTCCGGCTGCGGGGCGAGGTCGTCTCCCGTCCGCCGTTCTCCACCATGTACTGGACGTACGCCCAGATGCTCACCCACATGACCGTGAACGGCGCCTCGTTGCGGGCGGGCGACCTCTTCGCCTCGGGGACCATCAGCGGCCCGCGGCGCGAGCAGCGGGGCGCGCTGATCGAGCTGACGTGGAACGGCGAGGAGCCGCTGGTGCTGACGGACGGCACGAAGCGGACGTTCCTGGAGGACGGCGACGAGCTCGTCATCTCGGCGACCGCCCCGGGGCCGGACGGCACCCGGATCGGCTTCGGCGAGGTCGCGGGCCGGGTGGTGGCGGGACCGGCCCTTTTCGTGAACTGACCTGTTCAGGGGTCTGTCCGAGTCCCGGGTCGGCGTGATCTCCTACGCGTGACGGCGCGGCGTCCGGCCACGGCACGCCGCGCCGTCGCGTACGCCACGCCGTCGCGTACGCCGCCCCGAGTCGATCCGGACCCGCAGGGGAGCCATGTCCGAGACGCTGCCCTCCGCACCCGCCGAGGACGCCGGCCGAGCGTCCGCCCCGCCGCTGCCCCGGCAGGTGCGGATCGGCTACGGCCTGGGATCGCTGGGCACCGGCACCTTCGGCACGGTGCCGGGCCTGATCCTGCTCTACTACCTCACCAATGTGCTGGCCGTCCCGGCGGCCGTGGCGGGCGCGGCCGTCTTCCTCCCCAAGGCGTGGGACGTGCTGGTCAACCCCCTGGTGGGCGCGGCCGCCGACCGCAGCCGGCTGCAGGGCGGCTCCCGGCGGCCGTTCCTGCTGGCCGGGGCGCTCACGCTGCCGCCACTGTTCGCGCTGGTCTTCGCGGCGCCGCCGCTGCGCGGGGCCGCCGCCGCGGGCTACGTGGCGGTGCTCTTCCTGCTGGCCGCCACCGCCTACGCCGTCTTCCAGGTGCCGTACGTGACCATGCCCGCCGAGATGACGGACGACCCCGGCGAGCGCGCCCGGGTGCTGGGCTGGCGCGTGGCGTTCCTCGGGGTGGCGATCCTGTTGTCGGGCGCGCTGGCCCCCGCGGTCGCCCACGGATACGGCGACACGCCCGCGGGCTACCGGCTGATGGGGGCGGTCGTGGCGGTCCTTCTGCTGGTGGGGATGCTCGGCGCCTGGCGCTTCACCCGGCACGCGCCGTCGGTCGCCCGCAGCGAGTCGGAGGCTTCGCTGCGGGCACAGTTGGCGGCGGCCCGCGACAACCGGCCGTTCCTGTTCCTGGTGGGCATGTGGACGCTGCAGGCGCTCGCCGTGGGGATCATGCTGGCCGGGGTCCAGTACTTCGCCACGTACACCCTGGGCTCGGCGGGGGCCGTCACCCCGCTGTTCGTCTGCATGATCGGCCCGCTGGTGCTGGTGATGCCGCTGTGGAACCGGCTGGCCCGGGCGCGCGGCGTGACGTACGCGCAGTGGTGCGCCTCGCTGCTCTTCGTGGCCGGTGCCGCCCTGCTGGCCCTGACCCCGTACGCGGGGCCGGCGCTCGGCTACCCGGCGGTCGCCGCCGTCGGGATCGCCTACGCGGGGCTGCAGTTGCTCCCGCTGACGATGCTCGCCGACACCCTGGCCGCGGACGCGGTCCGCACCGGGCGGCGCAGGGCGGCCACCTTCACCGGGCTGTGGACGGCCGCCGAGACGCTGGCGTTCGCGCTGGGCGCCGGGGCCTTCGCGCTGGTGCTGGCGGTGAGCGGGTTCCGTTCCTCGGACGCCGCGCACCACGTCGACCAGCCGGACTCGGCCCTGACCGGCATCACCGCCGGCATGAGCGTGCTGCCCGCGGTGCTCGCCGCCGCGAGCCTGTGGCTGCTCCACCGCTACCGGGAGGACCCCGTGGACTCCGGCCCGGCCCCGCAGACCCCCGACCGCACCGACCCGCCCGAGGACACCGACGACCATGCCCACTGAGCCCGTTCCCTCCCCCGCCCTCCCCCAGGGCCGCCCCGCCGGCGAGGTGCTGGCGCAGCTGCGTGAGCTGCGCGCGGACGACGCCCCCACCCGCGGCGGCCGCACCTTCGCCTACGTCTACGACTCCGGGCTGTCCGGCGTGGACGAGCTGGCCGCCTCGGCGTACGCGGCGTTCGCCACCGTCAACGGGCTGGACATGACGGTCTTCCCCAGCGTCGCCCGACTGGAGAACGACCTGATCGCCGCCGCCGTGGCCCTGCTGGGCACGCCCGGCGCCCAGGGCACCTTCACCAGCGGCGGCACCGAGTCGATCCTGCTGGCCGTGAAGACCGCCCGGGACCACGCCCGCGCGGTGCGCGCGGTGACCGCGCCGCAGCTGGTCCTGCCCTCCACCGCGCACGCCGCCTTCCACAAGGCCGCCGCCTACCTCGGTCTGGAGACCGTGGTGGTGCCGGTGGACCGGGACACGCTGCGGGCCGACGCGGCGGCCGTGGCGGCCGCGATCACCGACCGCACGGCGCTGGTGGTGGCCTCGGCGCCCTCGTACGCCCACGGGGTGGTCGACCCGGTCGCGGAGATCGCCGCCGCGGCGGCCGGCCGCGGCGTGCTCTGCCACGTCGACGCGTGCATCGGCGGCTGGCTGCTGCCCTACCTGCGGCGCGCCGGGCGGGACGTGCCGGCCTTCGACCTGTCGGTGCCCGGGGTGACCTCGCTCTCGGTGGACCTGCACAAGTACGGCTACGCCGACAAGGGCGCCTCCGTGGTGCTCTACCGGGACGCCGAACTGCGCCGCCACCAGTACTTCGCGCACGCGGGCTGGCCGGGCTACCCCGTGGTCAACCCCACCGTGCAGGGCACCAAGTCGGCCGGGCTGCTGGCCCAGGCGTGGGCCGTGCAGCGGCACATCGGCGAGGACGGCTACCGCGCGCTTGCCGAGCGCACCGCCGCGGCCGCCGACCGGCTGCTGCCGGGGCTGCGCGCCGTCGAGGGCGTGCGGGTGCTGGGCGATCCCCAGGCCGGGCTCCTCGCGTTCACGCTGCTCGGTGCCGACGGCACACCGGACCTGAGCCTGCTGCTCCACCTCGCCGACGAGATGCGCGAACGCGGCTGGTACCTGCAGCCGCAGCTGTCCTTCGACGGGCTGCCGCCCAATCTGCACCTGACCCTGACCCCCGCGGCGGCCGGTCTGGTGGACGCGCTCCTCACCGACCTGGACGCGGCGTTGAAGGCGGCCCGCGCCCTGGACCCGGTGACGGTGGACCCGGCGGTCGCGCAGTTCGCTGCGGAACTCGACCCGGCCACCCTCGGACCGGAGGAGGTGGAGGCGGTACTGGCCTTCGCCGGCATGGGCGGCGGCACCGGGCTGCCACACCGCATGGCCCCGGTACTGGCGCTGCTCGACGGACTGCCCGTACCGCTCAAGGAACGGTTGCTGACGGAGTTCGTCGGGGCGGTCTTCCGCGTCTGACAGCGCGGGCGCTTGCCGGCGGACGGCCCGGTCCGCCGGACGGCCCGGGCCGCCGGGCGGCACGGGACCCCCGGCGCCTCGCGGACGTGACGACCCGGAGGGCGCCTGGGAAGGCCGGCGGTGGGAATTCGCGCGGCGTGTACGCGTCCGCAGGGTCCTCCGAGTCGGCCGGGAACCGCCGCCCGGCGTCTCGGGCCCCGTGGCCGGGGAAGCCAGGAAGCAGCGCCGCCCCGCGCCGCGGCGGGGAGCCGTCCCGGAAGGCCGCGCGGCAGGCGCGTTCGCGTGACACGCACGCCTCGGCGGGACCCACGGAGCCCGCCGGGCCGGCCGTGCGGCGCAGTACCACGGCCGCACCGATCGCGAGGGGGACGCCAGGGGCCTCAGGTCTCCGCGACGGAGCAGCACGACGCGCCCGCACCCCGCGCGGGAGCACCGGCCCTCCACGAGGGTCGAGCCGGCCACAGCCGCGCAGTCCGCAAGGTCGGCGCGGGTCCCTGTCGGCCCGGCGACGCCACCGCGAACCGGGCGCGCCCAGGAGACCGGCCCGGTGGGCGAGTTCGCGCATGCCTCGGGGGGACCCTTGGAACCGCACACGGCGACGGCGCGGCGCAGCGCCTCCGCGCAGGCCGCGACGGCGCCGCGGAGGACCGCGGGCCCCTCGCGGCCGGTCAGTACCCGGAGTACGCCCGCCGCAGCGAGCGGGGCATCGGCGAGCAGGGCACTCCAGGACGCCGAGACGGTGAGCGAGTTCGCGAAGCGCACACACGTCGGCGGCCGCGGGCCCTCACGGCCGGTCAGCGCCCAGCGGGCGTCCGCCGCCCCCGCGCGCGGACCTCGAGAATCCGAACGCCGCCCAGGAGGCCTGCCCTGGCTGGCGAGTTCACGCGACCGCACGCCTCGGCGCGGCCCATGCAACCGGCCAGGGAGACCCCAATGGACGCAGTGCATGCGGTCGGCCCAGCGCTGACCCGTCGCCGGTCCCTCCAAGGCGGTCGAGGCGGCCACCGCCGCGCGGCGGTCAGCGTTCGCGTCCGCGGGGTTTGAGCGGGGTCGCGGGGAGCTCCGGGGCGAGGAGGCGGTCGCCGTCGTAGCCGTGCACGGTGCCGAAGGCACTGCCGGAGTTCCACTCCTCGCGGGCACGGGCGATCTCCTCGCCGTCGCGGGCGACGAAGTTCCACCACATGACGAGCTTCTCCTCGAACGGCTCGCCCCCGAGCAGCATCAGGCCCGCGTCGGTGTCCGCGCGCAGCGGCAGTCCGGTGCGGCCGCAGCCCAGGTAGAGCATCGAACCGGCCTCGACGGGCACACCGTCGACGTCGGCCCGGCCGGACATCGACAGCACCGCGTACTCGAAGTCCCGCTCCAGCGGCAGCGTCACGTCGGTGCCCGCGGCGAGGGCGAGGTCGGCGCCGACGAGGGGCGTGTGCACGGTGCCGGGCGAGGCCGCGCCGTCCACCTCGCCGAGGATCACCGTGGCGGTGAGCCCTTGGCCGCCGTTCAGCACCGGCAGGCCGGCGTGGTGCTCGAAGGCGGGCTCGCGGTGCCGGGCCGCGTCCGGGAGGGCGACCCACAACTGGGCGCCGTGCAGGAGGCGGGCGTGCTCGCGCGGGGACTCCTCCGAATGGGCGATGCCCCGGCCCGAGGTCATCAGGCCCAGTTCCCTCGGCCGTACGGTCTGCAGGCTGCCGAGGGTGTCGCGGTGCAGCACCTCGCCCTCGTGGAGCCAGCTGACGGTCTGCAGCCCGACGTGCGGGTGCGGGGGCACCTGCATGCCGGGCTGGTCGGCGACGTCGTCGGGACCGTAGTGGTCGACGAAGCACCAGGCGCCGACCATGCGGCGGCCGAGGTTGGGCAGCAGACGGCGTACGACGCTGCTCTCGCCGAGCGGCACGAGGCGTCCGGTGAGCAGGTCGTGGACGGGCTTCGCGGACACGTCCTCACGCCCGCCGCACGTGGCGGGCGCGGGATGGAGGTCGAGGTTGCTCATGGCGCGATCATGCCTCGCGGCGCTGCCCGGGTACGAGCACCGCGGGGATGTCGGCCTCCAGCCCGCGCAGGTACTCGCCGAGCCCCTTGGCCTGCGGGTCGGGGCGGGTGGAGGCGGCGACGCCGTCGCCGAGCAGGCCGTGGACGACGAAGTTCAGGGCGCGCAGGTTGGGCAGCTCGTAGCGGCTGACGGCGAGTTTGGCGGTCTCCGGGAGCAGGGCGCGCAGCCGTTCGACGTCCAGCCAGTCGCGCAGCCAGCCGTAGGCGGCGTCGTCGCGGGCCCACAGGCCGACGTTGGCGTCGCCGCCCTTGTCGCCGGAGCGGGCGCCGACGAGCAGGCCCAGCGGGGCGCGCACGGTGGGGCCCTCGGCCGGCCGGGCGGGCGGGGCCGGGGGCTGCGCGGGGACGCGTACCGACGTGACGGGCGGGCGCGGCACGGGGACGCGGGTGCCGTCCTGCAGCACGACCTCGGGGTGGACGAGGGCGGCGGGGACGAGGGCCGGCCAGTGGACGCCGTACTCGGTGGGCCTGGGCGAGAAGTGCTCCATGTGCAGCCCGGGCGCGGTGGACAGGCCCGTGCCGACGATGGCGCCGAACAGGGAGCGGCCGACCTTGTCCTTGTCGGGGTCCTTGACGGTGAGGGTGAGCCGGGCGCCGGTGGCGGTGGGTTCGGTGCGGACGTCGTACGTCTCGAAGCCGGACGGGCCGCCGGTCGCGTCGAGCAGGGACGCCTCGGCGAACCGGACCTTGGCCTCGATGTCGGGGCCGGTGAGCACGAAGGTGGCCGTGTTGCGGTAGCCGCCATGGTGGTTGAGGCACACCTTGAGGGTGTCGGGGGCGGGTTCGCCGCGGGCGCCGGAGACCAGGACCCGGTCGGGACCCTCCTGTTCCAGGGTCACGGTGTCGAAGCGGGTGACGACGTCGGGGTTGAGGTAGGCGGGGCGGTCGATCTCGTACAGCAGCTGGGCGGTGACCGTGTCGACGGTGACCGCGCCCCCGGTGCCCGCGTGCTTGGTGATGACGCTGGAGCCGTCGGGCCGCAGCTCGGCGATGGGGAAACCGGGGCGCACGGGCCGTTCGACCTCGGTGAAGAAGGAGTAGTTGCCGCCGGTGGCCTGGGCCCCGCACTCGATGATGTGCCCGGCGGTGACCGCGCCGGCGAGCCGGTCCCAGTCGTCGGTGGCCCAGTCGAAGGCCCAGGCGGCGGGACCGACCACCAGGGAGGCGTCGGTGACGCGGCCGCAGATGACGACGTCCGCCCCGGCGCGCAGCGCCTCGGTGATGCCCCAGGCGCCGAGGTAGGCGTTGGCGGTGAGCGGGCGCACGTCCGCGTCGGCGAGCGGGAGCCCGGTGGCCAGGTGGGCGAACGGGTGGCCCTCGTGCTGGAGTCCGGGCAGCCGGTCGAGCAGGTCGTCGCCCTCCAGGTGGGCGACGGAGGGGCTCAGCCCTGCCAGGGCGGCCAGTTCGCGGAGCTTTCCGGCGAGACCTGCGGGGTTGAGCCCGCCCGCGTTGACGACGATCTTGATGCCGCGGTCCAGGCAGGTGGCGAGGACGTCGCCCATCTGGGCGAGGAAGGACAGGGCGTAGCCGGCCTCGGGGTCGCGCTGCCGGGCCTTCCAGAGCAGCAGCATCGTCAGCTCGGCGAGGTAGTCGCCGGTCAGTACGTCGATCGGGCCGCCCTCGACCATCTCGCGGGCGGCCGACACGCGGTCGCCGTAGAAGCCGGAGCAGTTGGCGATGCGCAGGGTCTCACGTCGCTGGGTCATGTCCCTCGCCGTCAGCGGTGTCGGTGTTCAGATGTGGGCGTTCGAGATGTGGGTGGGGGTGGTGCACGTGTGGGACGGTCAAGCGGCCGTCGCGCGCAGCGACTCGACGTGGCGGCGGATCTCCTCCGGCGAGAGGTAGATGTCGGTGACCTCGAAGTCCTTCAGCGCGGCCGGCCTGCGGGCCTGGAAGCCGGTGCGGACGAAGTCGTCCCCGGCGACGGCGTTGAGGAACCAGCCCGCGGCGGCACGGAAGCGCGCGGGGAAGGTGCGCAGCGCACCGAGGTGGTAGCCGCGGGCGACGACCTGGGCGGGGAGACCGCTGAGCGGGATGCCGAGCGGCTTGGAGACCGCCTCGACCCCGCCGAGGTCGACGACGAGCCCGAGGTCCTTGTGCCGGTACGGCTGAAGGGGGCGGCCACGCAGTGCCGCGACGACGTTCTCGGCGACGGCCTTGCCCTGCCGCATGGCGTGCTGGGCGGTGGGCGGGCAGACCGCGCCACCGCCCACGTCGAGGTCGGGGACGGCGGCCGAGTCACCGAGGGCGAAGACCCCGTCGGCGCCGGGGATGCACATCTCGGGGTCGGTGACGAGCCGGCCCTTGACGGTCTCGGTGCCCAGCGTGGCCACCAGGGGGCTGGAGACGACGCCGGCGGTCCAGATGAGGGTGCGGCAGGGCAGCTTGCGTCCGTCGGTGAAGGTCACGGTGTCGGGGGTGACCGCGGCGACGGACACGCCGAGCGAGACCTCGACCCCGCGCTCGCTGACGATCTGCAGCGCCTTCAGGCCGAGCTTCTCGCCGAGTTCGGGCATCAGGCGGGGCGCGATGTCGATCAGGTGCCACTTGATGAGGGCCGGATCGAGGCGCGGGTAGCGCTTGGCCGCCGCCGTGGTCAGCCGCTGCAAAACCGCCGCCGTCTCGGTGCCCGCGTAGCCGCCGCCGACGACGACGAACTGCAGCCGCGACTCACGCTCGGCCTGGTCCGTGGTGGCGGACGCCAGGTCCAGCTGGGCGATGACGTGGTCGCGGATGTACGCCGCCTCGGCCAGGGTCTTCATGCCGCGGCCGTACTCGCTGAGGCCGGGGATGTCGAAGGTGCGGGTCACGCTTCCGGGGGCCAGCACGAGGTAGTCGTACTCCCTGACGAGCTCCTCGTCGGTGATCTTCTTGATGACGACGGCCTTGGCGGCCGGGTCGACCCCGATCGCCCGCCCGGGTATGACCTCGCTGCGGTGCACCATGCGGCGCAGCGGGACGGCGACCGCCTGGGGGGTGAGCACGCCGGCGGCGACATGCGGGAGCAGGGGCAGGTAGAGCTGGTGGCTCCAGGGCGTGACCAGGGTGATCTCGGCCTCGTCCTGAGTCAGCCGCCGCTCCAGCCGGTGCACGCACTCCATGCCCGCGAAGCCGCCGCCGACGACCAGGATCCTGGGTCGCTTCATCACTCGCCTCCGTAGGACCGTTCGGGGCCCGTTTCCCTACCCGCGGCGTGTGCGGATACGCCTCCGGCCACGCTCGCACACGCCTCGTCGCGGCGCGAACGGAGCGGCGGCGCCCGCGTGCGGCACGCTACCGGCCCCGGCGTGCGCGGATGAAGGGTTCCGGCGGACCGGCCCCGGGGTCCGGGGCGCGGTCCGGCGGCCCGCCGGTCACACCCCCGCGCGGGGCGTGAGGCGGCAGCGGGCCGGTCCGCGGGCCTGGAGGGTGATGCCGGCGCCGAGGGGGACGTCGTGGTCGACGGCGGTGAGTTCGTGTCCGCGCAGCAGCACGGCGAGGGCGAGCACGGACTCCAGCAGGGAGAAGTGCCTGCCGATGCAGGCGCGGGGGCCGCCGCCGAAGGGGAGCCAGGCGTAGCGGTGGCGGGCGGCCTCCGCCTGCGGGGTGAAGCGGCCGGGGTCGAAGCGCCCGGGCTCCGGCCAGTGGCCGGGGTGGCGGTGGATCACCCAGGGGACGACGATGACGTCCGCGCCGGCCGGGACGAGGTGGCCGCCGACGCGGGTGGCGGCGGCCGAGCGGCGGCCGATGACGGGCGCGGCCGGGTACAGGCGCATGGCCTCCTTGAGGACCGCCGTGACGTACGGCAGGGCGTCGAGGTCCGCGGCCGCCGGGACGCGTCCACCGAGGACGCGGTCGATCTCCTCCCGGGCCCGGCCCTGTGCCTCGGGGTGACGGGCGAGCAGGTGCAGGGCGAAGGCGAGCGAGGTGGCGGTCGTCTCGTGGCCGGCGAGGAGGAAGATCAGCACCTGGTCGCGGATCTCGGCGGGGTCGAGGGGACGTCCGTCCTCGTCCCGGGCCGAGGCGAGCAGGGAGAGCAGGTCCTGGCCGTCACCGCCCTCCGCGCGGCGGCGCTCGATGATCGCGTCGCAGACCGCGTACAGCTCGGCGGTGGCGGCCGCCGCCCTCCGGTTGCCGGGGGTCGGCCAGTGGCGGGGGGTCCGCACCGGGGCGAAGCCGCGCCGCCGGACGTAGTCGTTGACGACCGGCATGCGGCGGCGGACGGTGTCGACGGCCGGCTCGATCGCGCCGCCGAACAGGACGCGGGCGATCGTGCGGAGGGTGAGGCCGTGCATCTCCTCCAGGACGTCGACGGTGCCGTCGGGCGCGTGGTGCCAGTCGGCGACGAGGGCGGCGGCCTCGGCGGTGACGGCGCTCGCGTAGCCGTCGACGCGGCGCGGGGTGAACAGCGGCTGCAGCAGCCTGCGCTGCCGCTGGTAGTCGGCGTCCTGGCTGGTGAGGAGCCCGTTGCCGAAGGACTGCCGGACCTCCTCGTAGAAGGGGCTGTCCTTGCGGAAGCCGGCCGCTTCGGTCGCCAGCACCTGCTGGGCGCCCTCGGGTGAGAACACCGCGTGCACCTCGGCGCGCAGCCCCGGTGGGCCGGCGCTGAAGCGGACGAGGTCCCCGTGGTCGCGCCGCGCGCGCTCGTAGGTGTCGAGGGGCTCGCGCAGCAGGTCGAACATCGACCCGAGCAGCGGCACCCCCGCCGGGCCCGGCACCTTCGTGTGAGCGGTCGTCATGACCCCGATTCTGCGCGCGTACGACGGCGCCGGGGCCCGGGCCGGGGAGCTTGGCCGGAACCCGCCCCGGGGCCGATCATGGGGCGCGTACCCGGCCCACGGGCACGGCGAAGGACGGGAGGCACCATGGAGGACGCTCCGCGCTCGGCGGACGAGCTGCTGGACATCGTGGACGAGCAGGACCGGGTGGTCGGCCGGGCGACGCGCGGCGAGGCCACCGCGCGCGGCCTGCGGCACCGCTGCGTCTTCGTCCTGGCCAGGGACGGCGAGGGGCGCGTGTTCGTGCACCGCCGCACCGCGGAGAAGCTGGTCTTCCCCTCCCTCCACGACATGTTCGTCGGCGGTGTGGTGGGCGCGGGCGAGGAGTACGACGACGCGGCGCTGCGCGAGGCGGAGGAGGAGCTGGGGGTCTGCGGTCTGCCGCGTCCGACGCCGCTGTTCAGCTTCCTGTACGAGGGGACGGGGGCGGCGGCGGGTCACACCTGGTGGTCCCGGGTGTACGAGGTGCGCTGCGGTCCGCCGGTCGTACCGCAGGCCGAGGAGGTCGCCTGGTACGACTTCGTGACGGAGGAGGAACTGGAACGCCTCCTGCCGGAGCGGGAATGGGTGCCCGACGGCCTGGAGGCCTGGCACCGACTGCGCGACTGGCGACGACGAAGGTGACGCTGATCAGCAGCGCCCAGGCGCCGAACTTGGCGAGGGACACCGGCACCCAGCCGTGCTCCTGGTCGGGGTAGCGCCAGGCGCCGACGTAGGTGGCGGCGTTCTCCGCGACCCAGAGGAAGAAGCCGATGAGGACGAAGGAGAGCGCCAGCGGCATCCGCAGGCGCACCCCGTCGACGGTGAAGTGCACCCAGGTGCCCGCCGTCGTCCAGAGCAGCAGGACGGCCAGCAGCCACCGCGCGTCGGGCAGCCAGTGGTGGGTGAAGAAGTTGAGGTAGACGGCCGCGGCCAGGATCGTCATGGCGCGGCGGCGGTAGCCGGTCAGGCCCAGCTCGAACAGCCGCCAGGCCGCGCACACGTAGCTGCCGACGGCGGCGTAGAGGAAGCCCCCGTACAGCGGGACGCCGCCGAACTTGGTGAGCGCGGGTTCGGGGTAGCTCCAGGAGCCCAGGTGCACCTTGACGAGTTCGAAGAGCAGCCCGACGGCGTGGCACACCGCGATGACGGCGACGTCACGGCCGCGCTCCCAGCCGCAGGCCCAGAACAGCGCGCTGAGCGCCACCCCGTAGCAGAGCAGCAGGTCGTAGCGGGCGACGGGCAGCGGCGGCAGCAGCCGCGAGCCGGCCACGCCCGCCATCAGCGCGACGGCGAAGGCGCAGCAGCGTGCCTCCGTCCAGCCGAAGAGCACGAGCCGGCGGACGCCGGTGACGATCGGTCCCATGGTGAGGGGGACACCGCCGGGCGCCGCCCCGGTTCCGGGCGGGTCCGGCGCGTTCAGTCCAGGGAGCGCAGGGCGGTCCCGACGGCGTCCTCGACGAAGGCCCGGCCGAGGCGGGCCCGGCCCACGACGCGCAGGCCCTGGACGAAGGTGGTGAGGAAACGGGCCAGTTCCACCGGCTCCTTGTCGGCGGACAGCTCCCCCCGGGCCTTCGCCTTCTCCAGCGCCGCCGCGAGGGCGGACTCCAGCAGGCGCATGGTGACGGTGACGCGGTCGACGGTGTCGGGGTCGTCGCCGCGCTCGGTGGCGGCGTTGACCAGCAGACAGCCCCGTTCGGGGTCCTCCAGGTCGGCCTCGACCATCTGCTCCAGCGCGGTGCGGACGGCGGGGCGGACCTCGTCCGCGTTCTCGAGCAGTTCGACGAGCCCGCCGGCGTACCGGGAGCAGTAGCGCTCCAGGGCGCGGGCGTAGAGCTTGTCCTTGGAGCCGAAGGCGGCGTAGAGGCTGCCGCTGCCGATGGAGAGCTCGGCCAGCAGGTCCTGGAGCGACGTCGCCGCGTAGCCGCGGCGCCAGAACAGGTCCATGGCACGGTCGAGGGCCTGGTCGATGTCGAACTCCCTGGTGCGCGCCATGGCGCGAGCCTACCATTTCTGGATCAGTTGATACACTACGCCGGCCGGCGGCCCGTCCCAGGACGCGCCCACCGCGATGGCGCTCGGTACTGTGGGGCCGTGATCAAGCATGTGCGGGCCGCGGCCGGGGCGGTCGCCCTCTGGTTCGCCCCGGCACGGGTAGGGACCGAGGGGACGACGCCGGACTACCGCTTCTCGCTGGCCAACGAGCGGACCTTCCTCGCCTGGCTGCGCACCGCGCTCGCGCTGGTGGGCGGCGGCTTCGCGGTCGACCAGTTCCTGCGGGACCTGCGCCGGCCGGTCCGGGTGACGCTCGCGGTGGTGCTGGTGGTCGGCGGTGCGATGTGCGCGGTCCGCGCGGTGAACCACTGGGTGCGCTGCGAGCGGGCGATGCGGCGCGGGGAGGACCTGCCCGTCTCGCGCTTCCCCGCCCTGCTGGCGGTGCTGGTGGCCCTGGTGGCCGTGGCGATGCTGCTCACGGTGACGCTGGGGTGGGCGGGCTGATGACGGCCCCCGGCGGCGACACCCCGCGGGACCCGGGCCTGCAGCCCGAGCGGACCCGGCTGGCCTGGCGGCGCACCACGCTGGCCTTCGCGGTGGCGGCGCTGCTGGCCGGACGCGAGGCGGTGCTGCACGGGGCGCCGCCGGCCGGACTGCTGGGGCTCTCGCTGTGCGCACTGGTGTGGCTGGCGTTCACCGTCACCGCCCAGCGGCGGATCGCCGCCCTGGGCTCCGCGCGGCCCGCCGCGATGACGCCGGGGACGGCGGCCCGGGCCGTGCTGAGCGTCCTGGTCCTGGCCGTCGCGGGCGCGCTGCTGGTCTTCCTCACGCCCCGCTGAGGGCGTGCACGTCCCGGCGGGGGGCGGCCCGCCCGTGGGCCGACGCTTGAAGACGTCAAGCTAATGATTTACCATTTCAAGCTTTTGAGTACACTCGCAGACATGAGCGCCCCGACCGCCGCGACGACCGCGCAGCCCACCAAGATCGAGCTGCTGGAGCTGCTCGCCGCCATCGGCACCGCCCAGTGGCAGGACTTCGCCGCCGCGGCCGCCCGGCACGGGCTGACCTCCATGCAGGCCAAGGTGCTCGCCCAGCTGGGCGGCCCGGTGCCCATGCGCGGCCTGGCCGAGCGGCTGGTGTGCGACGCGTCCAACGTCACCGGCATCGTCGACCGTCTCGAGGCGCACGGCTTCGTCCGCCGCGAGGTGAGCGCCAGCGACCGCCGGGTCAAGAACGTCGTGGCCACCGATCTCGGGCGCGAGACCATCCGCCGCGTCCGCGACGAGATGCAGGCCACCCACGGGGCGCTGGACACCCTGGACGCGGCGGAGCAAGCGGCCCTCTACGCACTGCTGGAGCGGCTCCGCCCGGTCATGGAGGCACGCGGCAAGGACCGCTAGGCCTCAGGCCCGGCGCCGGCCGGGCCGGGCGCGGGAACCGGCCCGAGGACGGGAGCGGGGCGGCTTCAGGCCGCGCAGTGGGGCGACGAGGGCGCGGACCTCGCGGTCCGCGTAACCGGGTTCCCCCGCGATCACCCGCACCAGTTCCTCGCGCACCGGGCGTCCGCGCCCCGCCTGGATCAGGGCCAGCGATTCGGCCAGCGCCGCCGGGAGGTCCGGTCCGTGCCAGGGGTCCGCGGCGTACGCGTCGAACCAGCGCGGCGGCGGGAAGGAGGGCTGCAGCTTGGCCTGCTCGTTCCCGAGGTACGACCACACCCAGGGGTCAAGCGACACCCCGACGACGTGCCCGGCCGGCAGGGCCCGGGCCCAGCCGCCCGCCGTGTGCTGCTGCCAGCGCCAGGTGTGGGGGCTGGTCCGCCGGCGGGCCGTCACCCCGACGAAGCGCAGCTTGCGGCGGATCACCGGCCACGGCTCGCGGCTCTCGCGCACCCAGTCGGCGAGGGCGGCGAAGAGCGTGTCGTAGGTGCCGCCCTCGGAGACGAGGTCGACCAGTGCCACCGGCCGGGTGCGGCGGGCCAGGGCGTGCGGCGCGAGCCCGGCGCAGGCGAGGTGCTCGCGCAGGCGGGCCGTGTGGGCGGGCGCCGGAACCGGGCGCAGGCGCAACGACAGTGGCAGGCGCAGCAACCGCCCTTCCCGGGACGAGCCTTCGAAGGCGCCGGTCAGCAGGTCGTACATGCTGTCCAGGGAGCGGCCGACGAAGCACAGGTCGGCGCCGCCCGTGCGGGCGAGCACCTTCCCCGTGCACGCGGCCAGTTCGGGGAGGTACCACAGGCGGGGGCGCGCGGCGCCCTCGGTCAGGGTGCCGAGCCGGTCCGGCGGCGCACCGTCGCGGGCGCGCGTCAGCACCCAGCGGTACGGCTGGGGCGGCGGGGCGGCCGGCGCGGTGGTCATGGCCCCCAGTGCACCACCCCCATCTCCGCCGGTCACCTGGTTTTCGGTCCGCCGAAACGTTCCGCTTGACGTGTCTCGAACATAGAGTCGCCCTGGGCGTCACGCGGCGTCCGGCGGGGTGACGGAAAGAGCAGAGCGGTGAGGTGCGAGCGATGTTCCTGATCACCGGGATCCCCGCGGCGGGGAAGTCGACCGTGGCGCAGGCACTGGCCGAGCGACTGCCCCGCTCGGCGCACGTCCGGGGCGACGCGTTCCGGCGGATGATCGTCGGCGGGCGGGCCGAGGCGCTGCCCGGCGACGGCTCGGGGGACGTCGCGGGCCTGACCGAGGAGGCGCTGCGGCAACTGCGGCTGCGTCACTCCCTGGCGGCGGCGAGCGCGGACGCGTACGCGGCGTCAGGGTTCACCCCCGTCCTGCAGGACGTCATCCTCGGCGACGAACTGCCGCGCACGATAGCCCTGTTGCGCACCCGGCCGCTGCACGTCGTGGTCCTCGTGCCCTCCCCGGAGGCGATCGCCGCCCGCGAGGCCGGCCGGGCCAAACGGGCCTACGGCGCATGGACACCCGCCGACCTCGACCGCGCCCTGCGCGCGGGCACCCCGCGGATCGGCCTCTGGCTGGACACCTCCCGCCAGACCCCGGAGGAGACCGTGGACGCGATCCTCCGCCACGCCGGCCCCACCGGCTGACCCCGCGCGGTCAGGGGGCCAGGACGTCCAGTTCGCGCAGCGCACCGACGCAGATCTCGCGCATCAGGCGCTCCGCGGACCGCGCGTCGCGGGCGCGGACGGCCTCGGCCACCCGGACGTGGAGGGTGACCGCCTCGGGATCGGGGGCGCTGAACATGACGTGGTGCTCGGTGCGCCCGGTGAGCACCTCCGCGACGACGTCGCCGAGTCGGGCGAACATCTCGTTGCCGGACGCGGTGAGCATCACGCGGTGGAAGGCCACGTCGTGCACCAGGTACTCGGCGAGGTCGGCGGCCCGTCCGGCCGCGGCCATCTCGGCGGCGAGGACGGTCAGTTCGCGGCACTGCTCCGGGCTCGCGGCGGCCGCCGCCAGAGCGGCGGCGACGGGCTCCACGGCGGTGCGCAGCATGGTGAGCGAGCGCAACTGCCGGGGCCGGTCCGCGCCGGCGAGGCGCCAGCGGATGACGGCCGGGTCGAAGACGTTCCACTCCTCGGTGCGGCGCACCGTGATGCCGACCCGGCGCCGCGACTCGACGAGGTGCATGGCCTCCAGGACGCGTACGGCCTCGCGGACGACGGTGCGGGAGACGCCGTACTGCCGCTCCAGCTCGTCGATGCGCAGCACGGTGCCGGGCGGGTACGCGCCCGAGGCGATGGCGGGGCCGAGTTCCGCCAGCACACGGGCGTGCAGGCCGCCGTGCTCTCCGTGCCGATCCATGGGCGACAGCCTATGCGGGGATTCCTTCGTATGACGATTTCATCTCAGGCACTTGAATAAGTAGTACCTATGGCGTTTCCTGGGGCGGTCATGCGGACGAGGAGGTACCTGTGATGACCGAGGCAGGCCCGGAAGGCCCGCACCGCCCCCTGGTGGTGGTGATGGGCGTGTCCGGTTCCGGCAAGTCCACCGTCGGGGGGCTGCTCGCCGAGCGGCTGGGCGTCCCCTACGCCGAGGCGGACGACTTCCACCCGCCCGCCAACATCGCCAAGATGTCGGCCGGGCACCCGCTGGACGACGAGGACCGGGCGCCCTGGCTGGACGCCATCGCAGCGTGGATCGTCGAGCGCGGCGACCGCGGCGGCGTGGTCAGCTGCTCGGCGCTGCGGCGCCGCTACCGCGACCGGCTGCGCCGGGACACCCCCGGGCTGTTCTTCCTCCACCTCGACGGGTCCGAGGAGCTCATCTCCGCGCGCCTGGCGGCGCGGATGGAGCACTTCATGCCCGCGGGCCTGCTGCACTCCCAGTTCGCGACGCTCGAACCGCTGGAGCCCGGTGAGGCCGGTGCCGTCGTCCCGGTCGACGGCGGTCCCCAGCAGATCACCGAGCGCGCCCTGGCCGCCCTCCCCCGCTGAACCCCCTCCCGACCATCCGTCCTCCCCTTCCCCCCACCCCCTCCCCCCCACGGAGTAGAACGTGTCTGCACTCAGCGCCGAGTTGCTGGCCGCGGCGCCGGCGGCGACGGAGCCGATCACCAGCGCGGGCGACACCCAGCTCGCCCTCGCCGCGCTCGCCGGCATCGCGGTGATCGTCCTGCTGATCACCCGCTGGAAGATGCACGCCTTCCTCGCCCTCACCATCGGCACCGGTGTCCTCGGTGCCGTCGCGGGCGCCCCCCTCGCCAAGACCATCACCAGCTTCACCACCGGCCTCGGCACGACCGTCGCCGGCGTGGGCGTCCTCATCGCGCTCGGCGCGATCCTCGGCAAGCTGCTCGCCGACTCCGGCGGCGCCGACCAGATCGTCGACACGATCCTCGCCAGGACCAGCGAACGGCGCCTGCCGTGGGCGATGGCGCTGATCGCCGGCCTGATCGGGCTGCCGCTCTTCTTCGAGGTCGGCATCGTGCTGCTGATCCCGGTCGTGCTGCTGGTGGCCCGGCGCGGCAACCACTCCCTGATCCGGATCGGCGTCCCGGCACTGGCGGGTCTGTCCGTGATGCACGGACTGGTGCCGCCGCACCCCGGCCCGCTCGCCGCGATCGACTCCATCCACGCCGACCTCGGCACCACCCTCGCGCTCGGCGTGCTCGTCGCGCTGCCCACCGTGGCGATAGCCGGCCCGCTCTTCGGGCGGTTCGCCGACCGCTGGGTGAAGGTCACCCCGCCCGAGCACCTCACCCCCACCCGGGCCTCGGACGACCTGGAGAAGCGTCCGGGCTTCACCGCCACCGTGGCCACGATGCTGCTGCCGGTGGTGCTGATGCTCGGCAAGGCGCTGGTGGACGTCCTCGTCGACGACCAGGGCAGCCTGGTCTTCCGGATCTTCGACGTCATCGGCTCGCCGCTGATCGCCCTGCTGTCCGCCGTGGTCCTGGGCATGTTCACCCTGGGCCGGGCGGCCGGCTTCACCAAGGAGCGGATCTCCACGACGGTGGAGAAGTCGCTCGGCCCGATCGCCGGCATCCTGCTGATCGTCGGCGCGGGCGGCGGCTTCAAGCAGACCCTCATCGACGCCGGCATCGGCAACATGATCCTGAACTGGTCGGACGGCTGGAACATCTCGCCGCTGCTGCTGGCCTGGCTGATCGCCGTCCTGATCCGCGTCGCCACCGGCTCCGCCACCGTGGCCACCATCTCCGCCGCGGGTCTGGTCGCGCCGCTGGCCGAGGGCATGACCTCGACGCACGCCGCGCTGCTGGTGCTCGCCGTCGGCGCCGGCTCGCTGTTCTTCTCGCACGTCAACGACGCGGGCTTCTGGCTGGTGAAGGAGTACTTCGGGATGAACGTCCCGCAGACCCTGAAGTCCTGGTCCGCCATGGAGACCGTCATCTCCGTCGTCGGCATCGTCTTCGTCCTGCTGCTCTCGCTCGTCTTGTAGGCGACGCCCCCGCGTCGCCGTCCGGACGCCCTTCCCTGATACGTTCCATGCGTCTGACCAGGGAAGGGCGTCAATATGTCACAGCTGCACACCGAGCACCCGTTCACCGTGGAGGTCGCTCCCGGGGTCCAGGCCTACGTCCAGCCGGACGGGGGCTGGTGCCTCAACAACGCGGGCTGGGTGACCGACGGGCACACGACGCTGCTGGTCGACACCGCGGCCACCGAGCGCCGGGCCCTGCTGCTGCGCGAGGCCCTCCTCGCCTCCGGCGCGCCGATGCCCGCGCACGTGGTCAACACCCACCACCACGGTGACCACACCTACGGCAACGCCGTCTTCGCGGAGGGGGCCCGGATCGTCGGGCACTCCGCGTGCGTCACCGAGCAGGTCGCGGCCGGGCACCAGCTCCACGCGATCTGGCCGGACGTGGAGTACGGCGAGGTGCCGGTGCTCCCGGCGACGGTCACCTACGAGGACCGGCTGACCCTCCACGTCGGCGAGGAGGAGGTCCAGCTCCTGCACCCCGGGGTGGCCCACACCCTCGGTGACACGATCGTCTGGCTCCCGGGGCGCAAGGTCGTCTTCACCGGCGACCTGGTCTTCAACGGCGGCGCCCCGTTCGTCCCCATGGGCTCGCTGGAGGGCTCGCTGCGTGCCCTGGAGGTGCTGCGCTCGCTCGACGCCGAGGTCGTCGTGCCGGGGCACGGCGGCATCTGCGACCCCTCGGTCTACGCCACCGTCGAGGGCTACCTGCGCTTCGTGGCCGAACTGGCGGCCGATGGCCACAAGGCGGGACGGACGCCGATGGAGGTCGCGCGGGCGGCCGACCTCGGCGAGTTCGCGACGCTGCGCGAGCCGGAGCGGCTGGTCGCCAACCTGCACCGCGCGTACGCGGAGCTGGACGGCCTGCCGCTCGGCTCGCCGCTGGACCTGATGCCCGTGATCACCGACATGGCCGTGCTGAACGGCGGCCGGATCCCGGAGTGCCTGGCCTGAGGCCCGCCCGGGTCACCAGCGGCGGGCGACCCAGCCGGGCTCGGCCTTGCGCATGGCGGCGGCGTCGTCGCGCTCGTGGAAGGTGCCGTCGTCGTCCAGCCAGCGCCGGTGCAGGGCGTCCAGGGCCGTACGGTCCACTTCCACCCCCAGGCCGGGGGCGTCGGAGACGGGCAGCCGGCCGCCGCGGAACTCGTGGCGGCGGGTGATGACGTCCTCGGTCTGCCAGGGGTAGTGCGAGTCGCAGGCGTGGTGCAGCCCGGGCACGGTGGCGGCGACATGGGTCATGGCGGCCAGGCTGATGCCCAGGTGGGTGTTGGAGTGCATCGACAGGCCGACCCCGAAGGTGCGGCAGATGGTGGCCAGTTCGCGGGTGTTGCGCAGCCCGCCCCAGTAGTGGTGGTCGGAGAGCACGATCTGGACCGCGTCCTTGGCGAAGGCCTCGGCGATCTCGGGGAAGGTCGTCACGCACATGTTGGTGGCGAGCGGCACGTCGGTGCCGGCGGAGACCTCGGCCATCAGGGCGGTGCCCGTGGCCGGGTCCTCCAGGTACTCCAGGACGTCGCCGAGCTCCCGCGCCACGTGCAGCGAGGTCTCCACCGACCAGGCGCCGTTGGGGTCCAGCCGCAGCGGCTGCTCGGGGAACGCCTCCGCCAGGGCCCGTACGGCGGCGATCTCCTCCTCCGGCGCGAACACCCCGCCCTTCAGCTTGAACGAGGTGAAGCCGTGCTCGCGCACCAGCCTGCGGGCCTGAGCCACCACCCCGGCCGGGTCCAGCGCGGCGTCCCAGTCGTCCTTCTCGCCCTGGCCTCCGGGGTGTCCGGCCCAGCGGTAGAAGAGGTAGGCGCTGTAGTCGACGGTGTCGCGGACCTTCCCGCCGAGCAGGGCGTGCACGGGCAGCCCTAGCACCTTGCCGAGGGCGTCCAGGCAGGCCACCTCGAAGGCCGAGACCACCGAGAGCAGCAATTTGTCGGCGGTCTGGACACCGCGCAGTCCGCCCGCGTCCACCGCGTCGGAGATCCCCTCGGGGGGCGCGCACACCAGCGCCGCGAGCGACGGCAGGTTGTTGAGGTCGTCGACGCGGCAGCCCGGCAGGGCATCCGCCAGCTGCCGGGCGGGTTCGAGGTAGCGGGTGTCGCCGTAGGTCTCCCCGACGCCGCTCACGCCGCTCGCGGTGGTCACCTCGACGATCAGGCGTGGGGTGTAGGGCTGGTGCACGCCTTGGGTGTTGAGCAGCGGCGGGTCGGAGATGAGGACGGGGGTGAGACGCACCCCCGTGATCGTCAGGTCCCTGTGCTGTGTCACTGCACGCCACCCCTCGCGTTCATCTCGTTCGCATATGTGAATTCCATACGTCCACCAGAACGCGACCCTAGGCGGCGTCCGGATGCCCGTCAAGAACGCGCAGGTCGGCGGCGCTACGCCGGTCCGCCGGACGGCGCCGGGACCCAGTCCGGCAGCGGCTCCAACGCCGCACGCCAGTCGGGCGGCAGCGAGGCGACACCCGTGCGGGCGGCGATGACCCCGCCGGCGATGGCACAGGTGGTGTCCATGTCGCCGAGCCCGGCGACGGTGTGCCACAGGCCGCCCTCCAGGTCGTCCAGGTGCCGCGCGGCGCACCACACAGCGCGAAGGGGACGGTGTCGGGCGCCGAGACCCCGTAACCGGAGCCCAGGACCTCGGCCGCGTGCCGCACCGAGGTGCCCTCGGGGAAGCGGCCCGCGGTGCGCAGGCCGGAGCGCACGTCGCTGTCGGGGAGCCGGTCGGCCACCGCCGTCAGCAGGTCCTCCGGGGCCGGGCCGCCACGGCTGCGGGCCGCGAGCGCCACGGCGACGGCTCCGGCGGCGGCCTCGGGGTGGTGGTGGGACACGGCCGCCTGCGCGGCGGCGGCGCCGGCGGCACCCTCCAGGTCGGCGGCGAGCCACGCACCCAGCGGGGCGACCCGCATCGCGGCTCCGTTGCCGTACGAGCCCTGCCCGCCGAACTGCCCGCCCACGACGTCCGCCCAGGGCTCCCCGGCGCCGATGCGGCGCAGGACGTCGTGCATGGAGGGTCCGTACTTGCGGTACGGGTCGGCGGCGTACGTCGCGGCGAGACCGGCCGCGAGGGCGTCCTGCCCGACGGTTCCGCCGTGCGCCTCGAGGTGCCCGAACAGCGCCAGGGCCTGGGCGGTGTCGTCGGTCCAGTACCAGGGAACGTCCTCGGGGGTGATCCGCTGCGCGATGCCGCCCTCCCGCTCCTCGCGCGGGAGGAAGAACCAGCGGTCGCCGAAGGCGTCGCCATGGGCCAGTCCGTACAGCGAGTCGAGGGCGGCGGGCGGGATCATGGCGTCAGTCTCGCAGCGCCGGGAACCGCGGGCACCTGGATTTCGCGGCGGACGGGGCGGCGGACTGGACGACATACCGACTGGTCGGCATGATAGCCGGGACAGCTTTGGCAGTGGCGAGGAGCAAGGATGAGCGGGACGGAGAACCCACCGGGACTCGACCTGGAGCGGCTGCGGCGGCACCTCGACGCCGAGCGGCCCGGGCTGGTGGCGGGCGCGCTCGACGGCGAGCTCATCGAGGGCGGCCGGTCGAACCTGACCTACGCGGTGACCGACGGCGTCTCCCGCTGGGTCGTCCGGCGCCCCCCGCTCGGCCACGTCCTGGCGACGGCGCACGACATGACCCGCGAGCACCGGGTCATCAGCGCCCTGCACGACACCCCCGTCCCCGTCCCGGGGGCGGTGCTCCTCTGCGAAAACCCCGAGGTCATCGGCGCGCCCTTCTACGTCATGGACTTCGTCGAGGGCACGCCCTACCGCACCGAGGGACAGCTCGCGGCGCTCGGGCCGGAGCGCACCCGGGACATCGTGCTGCGACTGGTGGACACCCTGGTGGCGCTGCACGCCGTGGACCCGCAAGCGGTGGGACTGGACGACTTCGGCAGGCCCGAGGGCTTCCTGGAGCGGCAGTTGCGCCGCTGGGGCAAGCAGCTCGACGCCTCGCGCAGCCGCGAGCTGGCGGGCATCGACGAACTCGCGGCGCTGCTCGGCACACGCCTGCCCGCCTCCGCGCCGGCGGCGGTCGTGCACGGCGACTACCGGCTCGACAACGTCCTGATCGGCGCCGACGACACCGTCCGGGCCATCCTCGACTGGGAGATGTCCACCCTCGGCGACCCGCTCACCGACCTCGGGCTGCTGCTCATGTACAGCGAGCTGCGCCCCACCCCCGGCACCCCCGTCTCCGTCACCGGTGGCGCGCCCGGCCACCCCTCCCCCGCCGAGCTGGTCGAGCGCTACGCGGCCGGCTCCGGCCGGGACGTGTCCTCGGTCGCCTGGTACACCGCCTTCGCCTACTTCAAGCTTGCGGTGATCCTCGAGGGCATCCACTACCGCTACACCCTCGGCCAGACCCTCGGCGCCGGCTTCGACCGGATCGGCGCCCTGGTCCCGGCCTTCATCGACAACGGCCTGCGGACGCTTCAGGAAGGCTGAGCCATGGATTTCGCGTACGACGCCAGGACCGAGGAACTGCGCGAGCGGCTGCTCGCGTTCATGGACGAGCACGTGTACCCGGCGGAACCGGTCTTCCACCGGCAGCGCGAGGAGGCCGAGGGAGAGGCCGTGTGGTCGGCGCCGCCGGTCGTGGAGGAACTGAAGGCCATGGCGCGCGAGCGCGGGCTGTGGAACCTCTTCCTCCCCGGCGAGCGCGGCGCCGGGCTCACCAACCTCCAGTACGCGCCGCTGGCCGAGATCACCGGCCGCAGCCCGCACCTCGCCCCGCCGGCCCTCAACTGCGCCGCGCCGGACACCGGCAACATGGAGGTGCTGAGCGAGTTCGGCAGCGAGGAGCAGCGCAAGACCTGGCTGGAGCCGCTGCTCGCGGGCGAGATCCGCTCGGCCTTCGCGATGACCGAGCCCGACGTCGCCTCGTCCGACGCGACCAACATCGAGACGCGGATCGAGCGGGTCGGCGACGAGTACGTCATCAACGGCCGCAAGTGGTACATCTCCGGCGCGATGAACCCTCGGTGCCAGATCTTCATCGTCATGGGCAAGACCGACCCGGCCGCGGACCGGCACCGCCAGCAGAGCATGGTCCTGGTGCCGCGCGACACCCCCGGCCTCGAAGTGCGCCGCGGCATGCGGGTGTTCGGCTACGACGACGGCGACCACGGCGGCCATGCGGAGGTCGTCTTCCACGACGTGCGCGTCCCCGCGGAGAACCTGATCGGCGAGGAGGGCGGCGGCTTCGCCATCGCCCAGGCGCGGCTGGGCCCGGGCCGCATCCACCACTGCATGCGGCTGATCGGCATGGCCGAACGGGCGGTGGAGCTGATGTGCCGGCGTGCCACGGGGCGTGTCGCCTTCGGCAGGCCGCTGGCGGCGCAGGGGGTCGTCCAGGAGTGGATCGCCGAGGCCCGGGTGGAGATCGAGCAGCTGCGGCTGCTGGTGCTCAAGACCGCCTGGCTGATGGACACCGTCGGCAACCGGGGCGCCCACACCGAGATCCAGGCCATCAAGATCGCCACCCCGGAGAAGGTCGGGCTGATCCTCGACCGCGCCATCCAGCTGCACGGCGCGGGCGGCGTCAGCCAGGACTTCCCGCTGGCCGAGCTGTACGCGGCGGCCCGCACGCTGCGGCTGGCCGACGGCCCCGACGAGGTCCACAAGCGCTCCCTGGCCCGCCGTGAACTGAAGCGGTACGCCGAGAACGCCTGACGCGGCACGCAGGACGGCGGCTCCACCGGGCTCCTGCCCCCGGGGGAGCCGCCCCCGCGCGGTGCGGATTCCGCGCAACCGGTGTCACGGCCGCCGCCGAACGCGCGGGCGGCACGCCCCCGGGGCCGATCCTCCACCTCGGTCCGTCCGCGCGCCGGCCCGCGTCGTGTGACGTCCGAACCCCTGGGCGCACCGCTCGGCGACCGCTTCGGCGAGCGGGGGCACGGCTGCCGCGACGGCACCCGGCCACGGCGCTCCGGCTCCGCGCTGCGCGATCAGCCGGGCAGGACCACCACGCGGCCGGTCGTCGTGCCGTCGGCGACCCGCTGGACGGCGTCCGCGGCACCCTCCAGGGCGACGCGCTCGCTGACGAGGGGCTTGATCGCGCCCTCGGCGGCGAGACGGGTGAGCTCGTCGTGGCAGCCGCGCACGGCGGCGGGGTCGTGGGCGTTGTACAGGCCCCAGTGCAGGCCGACGATGGAGTAGTTCTTGACCAGCGCGTGGTTGAGGCCGGGGCTGGGGATCGTGCCACTGGTGAAGCCCACGACCAGGATGCGGCCCTCGAAGGCGATGCACTTGGTGGACCGGGTGTAGGCCTCGCCGCCCACCGGGTCGTACACGACGTCGGCGCCGCGTCCGCCGGTGGCCTCCTTGACGACGGCCACGAAGTCCTCGCAGGTCCGGTCCACGACGACGTCGGCGCCCAGTTCGCGGGCGGCCTTGGCCTTCTCGGGCCCGCCGACCACGCCGATCACCGTGGCGCCCGCCGCCTTGCCGAGCTGGACGGCGGCGCTGCCGACACCGCCCGCCGCTGCGTGCACGAGCAGGATCTCGCCGGCCCGGAGCCCCGCCCGCCGGTGCAGCCCGAACCAGCCGGTCTGGTAACCGATGTGGAGGGCGGCGGCCTCGGCGTCGTCCAGCGCGGGGGGCGCGGGCAGCACGCTCGCGGCGGGGACGACGGCGAGTTCGGCGAAGGCACCGCCGGGCAGCGCCGCCGGGGCGATGACCCGGTCGCCGGCGACGTGCCCGGTGACCCCCTCGCCGGTCGCGACGACCTCACCGCAGAACTCGACGCCCGGGGTGAACGGCAGCGGCGGCCGCACCTGGTAGTGCCCGCGGCAGAGCAGCGCGTCGGGGAAGTTGACGTTGGCCGCGCGGACCTTCAGGAGCAGTTCACCGGGGCCCGGCTGCGGGTCGGGGACCTCGTCCAGGCGCATCGCCGCGCGCGGCTCCCCGTTCTCGTGCACTCGCCATGCCTTCATGCGGTCTGCTCCCGGTTCGGTTCAGGGCTGCCGCACGGAGTGCAGCAGCATGTCTGCGAAGTCGGCGGCGACCTGGTCGGCGGAGAGCGGCCCGTCCTCCCGGTACCAGGTGCCGAGGTGGTGCACGGCGCCGAAGAAGAAGTCGACGACGAGATCCGGCCGGACCTCCTGCCGGAACACGCCCTCGCGCTGCCCCTCCTCGACCAGTGCGCGGAACTTCTCGTGGTAGCGGCGGCGGTCGGCCCGCACCGCCTTCTGCTTCTCCGGGCTGAGCTGGTGCATCGACCGGAAGAAGATCTTGGTGTCGTCGAGGTTGCCGATGCTGGTGACGACGACGTCGGCGGCGGCCTCGACCAGGCGTTCCGCCACCGGAGCCGTCTCCTTGCCGGCGATCGCCTCCAGGCGCTGCATCTGCAGCCGCAGCACGCGCCCGTAGATCTCGTGCAGGAGGTCGTCCTTGCTGCCGAAGTAGTGGTAGAGCGCGCCCTTGGTGACGCCGGCCGCCTCGACGATCTCCTGCACCGACGTCCGGTCGTATCCGCGCTCGGCGAAGAGGCGGGTGGCCTCGGCGAGCAGCCGCTGGGGTACCGCGGTCGTGGTCGCCTTGGGTGGGGTGGTGCTCCGTGCCATGGCCTGCCCTCTCTCCGTACCGGTGCGCCCGGACAGCATACCGACCGGTATGTGACTCAATCCCGCCGTGCGCGCAGCTCCCTGCGGAGGATCTTGCCGCTCGACGTCTTGGGCAGCTCGGGCAGGACCTCGATCTCGCGGGGGTACTTGTACGCCGCGAGGTGCTCCCTGCAGTACCCGATCAGCTCGGCCGGGTCCGCCGCGGCCCCCGGCCGGAGGCTGACGAAGGCCTTCACCGACTCGCCCCGGTAGGCGTCGGGGACCCCGACCACGGCCGCCTCGCGCACGGCGGGGTGCGTGTACAGGACGTCCTCGACCTCGCGCGGCCACACCTTGAAGCCGGACGCGTTGATCATGTCCTTCTTGCGGTCGACGACGTAGAGCCAGCCCTCCTCGTCCATGAAGCCGATGTCGCCGGTGCGCAGCTCGCCGCCGGGCAGGGCCTCCTGCGAGGCCTCGGGCCGGTTCCAGTAGCCCGGTACGACCATGGGCCCGCGGACGGCGATCTCCCCGTGCTCGCCGAAGGGCACGTCGGCGCCCTTGTCGTCGACGATGCGCACCAGCGTGCCGGGGCCGGGGACGCCGACCGAGAGCGTCCCGGAGACCGGGTCGACCGGGGCCTCCAGACCGGCCGGGACGCTGGCGCAGGGCGCGGTGCACTCGGTGAGGCCGTATCCGTTGCGCAGGTAGTGGCCGAAGCGGTCGCGGAAGGCGGCGACCAGCGCGGGCGGCACAGGGGCGCCGCCGGAGTAGAGCAGGTGGAAGGAGGAGAAGTCCTCGGCGGTGGCGTCGGGCCGGGCCATGAGCGCCATGTAGGCGGTGGAGGGGCCGACCATGTACGCCGGACGGTGCTCGCGCAGCGCGTCGAGGACGACGCCCGGCTCGAAGCGATGGGCCAGTGCCACGGTGGAGCCCGCGGCGAGGCCGGCGGCCAGCTGGCAGACCATGCCGGTGATGTGGAACAGCGGGGCGAGCGCGAAGAGCGTGGCGCCGTCGGGCAGGACGCTGTGCGCGCGCTGCCGGTCGGCGTTGTAGCTGATGTTGCCGTGGGTGTTCATCGCGCCCTTGGGGACGCCGCTGGTGCCCGAGGTGTAACTGATCAGCGCGATGTCGCCGGCGGTCAGGCCGGGGTCGGGCAGCGCCGGTCCTGCGGTGCCCGCGCGGGCGGCGGCGAGCAGGTCCTCCGCGTCGTCCGCCGGTGTGCGCCGCTCCGGCAGGACGCGCGCGTCGTTCCGGGTCTGCAGGTCGAGTTCACTGGTCGTCAGCGGGATCCGCACCGGTGAACCGGCCGCGGTCCGGCGGACGTGCGTGTCCCAGGCGCGGTCGGAGCAGACCAGGGCGGTCACCCCGGCGTCCTCCAGTACGTGGGCGAGTTCACGCTCCTTGTACATGGGGTTGACGGGCACGACCGTACCGCCGGCCTTCCAGGCGCCGAGCAGGGCGACGGCGAACTGCGGCACGTTCTGCAGGGCGATCGCCAGCCGGTCGCCGCGCGCGAAGCCGCGGGCGGCCAGGCGCCGGGCGAGCCCATCGGACAGTTCGTCGAGCGCGCGGTAGGTCAGCCGGCCGTCGAAGTACGCGAGCGCGGTGCGGCCGGGGACGCGGGCGACGACCTCGCGGAACGCGTGCAGCAGGGTGACCGGCGGGTCGGGGAGGGTGTGCAGCTCCTCGGCGAAGTGCCGCAGCCAGGGCTTGCCGTCGTACGGGCTCACGCGTCGCGGCCCTCCTCCAGCTTCCGCTGCACCCGGTTCATGCCGTCGATCCAGCGGTCGGTGTCCCCGGCGCGGGCGGTGTAGTAGGCGCCCGCCTCGGGGTGCGGCAGGATCAGGAAGCGCTCGTCGGCGATGCCCTGGAACACGGCCTCGGCGACGTCCTCCGGCTCGATGGCGGTGGGGGCGAGCACGAGGTCGCCGGCGTGCCCTGCCGCGCGCAGCATGTCGGTGCGCACCCCCTGCGGGCAGACGGCGTGGACGCGCACGCCCCGGTGGCGGTAGGTGACGGCGAGCCACTCGGCGAAGGCGAGCGCGCCGTGCTTGGTGACCGAGTAGGGGGCGTCGCCGACCATCGTCAGCAGCCCGGCGGCGGAGACGGTGGCGATGAAGCGGCCCTCGCCGCGCTCCAGCCACTCCGGGAGCAGCGCGCGGGCGGCGCGCACGTGCGCCATGACGTTGACGTCCCAGACCCGTTCCCAGACGGCGTCGTCGGCCTCGGCCCCGGCCATGGCGCCGATGCCGGCGTTGGCGCAGAACACGTCGATGCCCCCGCCGAGCGCCGCGCGGGCCGGCTCGACGACCGCCGAGGCGTCGCCGGGGACGCAGATGCCGCCGATCTCGTCCGCGACGGTCTTGGCGGCGTCCTCGTCCAGGTCGTTGACGACGACGCGCGCGCCGTGCGCCGCGAATCTCCGGGCCAGCGCCGCCCCGATCCCGCCTCCGGCACCGGTGACCACCACCCGGGCATCGCGCAGCGCTTCCATCGCGTCTCCTTCGGCTCGGAACGGCTCCCGTCGGCATACTAAGCGGTCGGTCAGACCTTGGGAAGGGCGCGCCGCGCGGGTGCCGGAATTCCCCTCGCGCGGTGTATGGCCGCATCCCCGCCGGATTGGGATGATGCGACCGCATCGGTCCGGGCGAGCCAGGGGGACGGTCATGCCGGAAATGAGTGTCGAGCCGTACTGGGAGCTGACCTTCGACGCGGACGGCGATCCCGACCGGGCACAGCGCGACCGGCTCACCGCGGGCGTCGGCGCGAAGGGCCTCACCGACCTGCTGGTCTTCTCGCACGGCTGGAACAGCGACCGCTCCGGCGCGACCAGCCTCTACGACCGTTTCCTCGCCCCCGTCCCCGGACTGCTCGCCGGCCGCGCCCGGCCCGGCACGGTCATCGGCTACGCGGGCGTGCTGTGGCCCTCCATGCGCTTCTCCGACGAGCCGATCCCCGACTTCGACGCCCTCCTGCCCGGCCCGGAACCGCGGCGGCCCGAGCCGGCGCTCGACGCGGCCACCCGTGACGCGCTCGTGGCGGTCTTCCCCGGCCACGAGGACGAGATCCGCCGGATCGCCGAACTGCTGGAGGAACGCCCCGACGGCGAGGAGCCGTTCGCGGAGTTCGCCGCCCTGGTGCGGCAGCTGACCGGGGTGCCGCCGCAGGCCGTGGCGGGGCTGTGCGCGGACGACACCTCCGACGCGGCGCCGGGGGCCGAACCGGCCGTCCTGTGCGGCGACCCCGTGGCCGCCTGCGAGGAGTACGCGGCGGCCCTGGAGGGCGGCACCGGGCTGCCGCTGGCGGGCGGCGGCTGGACGCGGCTGTGGAACGGCGCCAAGGAGATGCTGCGCCAGGCGACGTACTACGCGATGAAGCGGCGGGCCGGGACGGTGGGCGAGCGCGGACTGGGCCCCCTCCTGGGCCGGCTCGCGCGGGCCCACCCCTCGCTCTCCGTCCACCTGGTCGGCCACAGCTTCGGCGGCCGGCTGGTCTCCTACGCGCTGCGCGGACTGCCCGACGGGGTACGCGCCGTGAAGTCGGTGACCCTGCTCCAGGGCGCCTTCTCGCACTACGCGTTCGCGTCACGGCTCCCCCACGACGGGGCCCACGGCGGCGCGTTGAGCGCCGCCCGGCTCAAGGTGGCAGGTCCGGTGGTGTCCTGCTACTCCCGCCACGACACGGCGCTCGGCACGATGTACCCGATCGCCTCCCGGCTGGCGGGTGACGACCAGGGGTTCGGGCCCGACCTCGGCGACCGCTGGGGCGCGACGGGCCACGACGGCATCAAGGCGGTCGACGACACCATGGACGTGCCGCTGGCCGAGGCGCTGCGGGGGGCGTTCCCCCGGGCCGGGTGCGTGAGCGTGGACGCCTCGGCCGTGGTGCGCCGAGGGGGGCCGCCCTCCGGGGCGCACAGCGACATCTGCCACCCCGAGCTGGCGCGGATCGTGTTGCGCGCGGGCCGGCTCCTGGCCTGAGGCCGTGGGCCGGGCGCCGGCCCGCGCGGGCCGTGCACGACGGGTCAGCGGTGGGCGGGGAACTCCACGACCTGCTGGTAGGTCGGGCGGTTCTGCCAGCTGATCTTGCCGTGCTTGATGCCGCCGAGGGTGCGGTGGATGACCGTGTCGGCGCACCACTGGTCGCCGGCCGAGCAGTTCTCGTCACCCGGGTACACCTGGGCAGCGGTCCTGGCGGCGGCCTGCTTGAGGGTGCCGCTCAGCACGTCCCGGCAGGCCGCGAGGTCGCCGCCGCCGCAGTACGGGCGCGCCAGGCCGCCCTGCACGGGTTCGCCGAGCACCGTCCGTATGTCCTTGTCGACATAGGACCACCAGCCGTACTGGAAGGAGCTGCCGGCGTGCGACCCGGTCGGGCCGTGCCCGGCCGAGGGCGCCTCGTCGACGGTGAGGTTGGCGGTCAGCGCCGCGTACAGCTCGCTCCCCAGGCCCGGTTCGAACTCGGCCTGGACCAGCAGCGGCCACCACGCGTCCATGATCCGCACCGCGTCGGCGTTGGCGTAGGCGTGCGAACCCGGCGAGGTCTCCCGGCGCTTGGCGCCGGCGGTCGCCCAGTCGGAGAGCTTGGTGACGGCCGCGGACACCGCGGGGTCGGAGACCGTGCCGCTGCGCAGCACCTTGAGCAGGTCGGGCAGCACGTCCTCGCCGCGCAGGTCGGTCAGGGCCGCGTCGGCCATCGCCCTGGTCAGCTGGGCCCGCGTGACCCCGCCTGCCGCGACCAGCTTCTTCACCCGGTCGTCCAGGAGGTTGCCGCGGTGCACCGAGCCGTTGCCGAACCCGGCCGCGTCGTAGTCCTTGGCCTGCCGGTTGTTCCAGGAGACGTAGTAGTCCTGGCCGACGGACTGCGGGTGCTCCGAGGCGGGCGTGTAGTCGGCGGTGTTGTGGGCGGGGTCGAAACCGCGCCACTCGTAGGCGGGCTCGGCCAGGACCGGGAAGGTCGGGTCGACGTCCGCGGCCCGCACCGGATTGGCGCCGCTGTTGAAGTAGGCCGCCTGCCGGGAGTCGGCGTAGAACCAGTTGAAGGTGTAGTTGATGTGCTGGACGGCCTGCTGGAAGGAGGCCGCGTCGGTGACGGCGGCCGGGTCGTTGAGCATCTGGAAGCCGACGACCGAGTCGGCCTCGTGCATGTAGGAGCTGCGCAGCGACACGTAGGCGACCTTCTTGCCGCCGATCGTGGCACGGTGCGTCACCGGGCCGTACTCGGTGCGGTAGATCTGCATCCGGTAGGAACCGGCCGCGGTGCCGTCGGCGGTCGTCGGCTTCCAGGAGTTGCTGCGCTCCAGCTTCTCCATGGCCGTGCAGGTGCCGCGGTGGAGGTAGTGGACGTCGTCCTGGCAGAGCTCCACCGTGTAGGTGTCGGTGATGTCCTGGGCCGAGGTGGTCGCGCTCCACGCGTAGTCCTGGCCACGGCCCAGCTCCACGTACATGCTCAGCCCCGCGAAGGAGGCGCCGCGGGCGCTGATGCCGGGGCCCTGGATCTCCTGGAGCATCAGCAGCTGTGGCGCGAAGTAGCCGGTCTGCGGGCCGAAGACGGCGATCGGGTGGCCGCTCGCGGTGTGCGCGCCGCTGACCAGCAGCGCGTTGGACATGCCTCGGGTGCTGGCGGACAGGGCCGTGGTGGTGGCGCTCTTCGAGGCCGCGGACGCCTTCGCGGTGCCCGCGCTGCCGGTGCGGTCGTAGACCAGCGGCTCGACCGTCACGCTCCCGGCGTCGGGCAGCGCCCTCCCCTGCGGGTTCTCCGGCCGGACGGCGTACGGGAAGCTCCGGCCGTCGTGCACGGTCAGGGCCGCCTCGGGGTCGTTGCGCTCGCGGAAGGACTCCCAGACCCTGGTGCCCTCGGTGACCCCGTACTTCTGCTGGGCGGCCAGCAGGGACAGGGCGTTGGTCACCTCGCCACCGCCTCCGGTGCCGAACAGCGCACCGATCACGGACGCCAGGGCGATCAGGTCGGTGGACTTGAACCTCTCGATGGTGCCGGCGTTGGTGATGGCGTCCTTGTGGCCGGTCAGCACGTACTCACCGGGGAAGTAGCGGCCGCTGTCGGAGGCCGCGATGTAGGCGTTGATCCCGTCGACGTAGGCGTTGACGTCGGCCAGCGCCTGCCGGCCGCGCTCCCCGTTCTGCGTGGCGATCCAGTCGACCTGGGCCTGCAGGTCCTCCTCGGTGTACGGCGCGGCGCGCCAGAACTCCTGCTCCAGCCCCTGGTTCGCGGGGGCGCCGCCGGCGAAGGAGGTCAGCTGGCCGCGTCCCACGTGCCGGAACAGGTCCATCAGCCAGAGCCGGTCCTGCGCCGCGGCGTACCCGGCCCCGAACTCCGTCCCGTACCGGGTCGTGCCGGAGATGTGCGGCACCCCGGTCTTCTTGTCCCGGGTGATCGTCACGTCGCTGCGGGGCGAGGTCGTCGAGGCGACCTGCCCGGACGGGACGCCGAAGGAGGCGTCGTTGAAGAAGTTGTTGATCGTGGCGTCGGTGAGGTTCTGGTACCCGCCGGCCAGGTTCGCGTACGGCCCGAGCTGGTCCTCCGCGTGCTCCGGCTGGGTGCCGAAGATCTGGTTGAGCAGGATCTGGGCGAGGGTGGCGTTGCCGTTCTCACCCGGCGGCAGGATGTCCGAGCACCGCCCCTGGCAGTAGTCGGTGACGGGGGCGGCGTGCGCCGCCATGGGCAACGGGGCGACGAGGCTCGCACCCAGGGCGAGGACCGCCGCTGCGGCGGTCGTTCTGATTTTTGTCCTGAACCTGACAAATCTGGCTCGCATGACCACTCCTCACGAAGCGCGGTGTGACGCAGGTTACTTCGAAATATGACCCCCCGGTAAGATGAACATGCGTCACGTTTGAGCTACGCCATCCCGGCTGGAACTCGCCGCCCCGGGGATGGATCCGGAACGCCGTCCGTTACGTCCATTCGACAGCGATGCGACACCGACGACGGAGGTGGCACACACCATGGCCGGATTCCGGAGCCTCGCCAGACAGGTGCGCGATCCCCGGCGCTCCCCCACCCAGCGCCGCACCTACCTGCGCAGGTGCCTCGAGCGCTTCGCGCCGTACGGGCACCGCGCGACCTGGGACCACCTGTGCGCCGGCGCGGGGATCGCGCCCGACGACCGCGAGCCGGACCCGGTCCGGCTCGTCACGGCCCTCGCGGAACTGGAGGAGGCGCGAGCGGTCTGGCTCACCTACGAGGGGGAGTTCGCGGCCCGCCGCAAGGAGGAGAAGTTCTACGGCATCCGGCAGCCCGGCGCGCTCGACGACTGGCACCGGCGCACCTGGGGCGGCAACGGGGTCGCCTGGTGCGAGGACCCCCGCGTCCACCCCGACGACCGGCTGGCCGACGTACTGCGGCGCATCATCGCGGCGATCGACGCGGGGCCCGGTACGGGGTGCCCGGTCTGCGGCGAGTCGCACCTGCGGTGGCGGAACGGGCTCAACCACTACCCAGGGGCGGGGCCCGTGTGCGGGCGATGCGGGATCGTGGTCCCGCTCCCGGTCCTCTGCGAGGCCGCGCTCGCGGAGGCGCGCGGTGCGCTCGCCCCCACGGGGTGAGCCTGCGCGCGGTGCCCGGCTTGCGACCCGAGGTGCGTTCTGTGGGGCCTGGTTGTCGTGTGCGGCGCCGTTGTGGTTGCGGGCGGCTGCGCCTGCGGCGGGCATCCACCCGCCCGCCCTCCCGATTGCCCTGCGCGGTCAGTGCGGGCCTGCCCACCGTGTGCCTGGGTCGGGGCCGCGCCGGCGCACGTCCTCAGCGCTCGCGGTTTACCCCTGCAGTATTGGGCACCGGGTCCGCCGCTCGTCTCCCCCAGCCTTCGGCCGGGGGTACCCCCATGGGCGCACCCCGCCACACCCCCTCATGCCGGTTGGGGCGCATGACGGCCGGTGGGGGTTCAGTAGGCACCTGCGGCAACCCCGGACCCCTCACTGACCCCCCACCGGCCGTTGGTCGCCCGGCGATACGGAGGGGGCGGGGGAGTTGGGGGCAGCCCCGGCCGAAGGCTGGGGGAGGGAGGGCGGCGGGGAAACCGCCCGCCGCAGGCGGAGACAACCCGCACACGACAACCGGGCCCCACAGAGCGCACCCGGGAGCGCAAAGCGCACCGCGCGCCGCGCTACTGACACCCCCGCGGCCGTGGTGCGACGATGCCACCCCAGGCAACGCACACCCTCGCGCGACGGGACGGGACCGGCACATGGCGGAGCTGCACGATCTGACGGCGCTGGAGCAGGGGAAGGCGATCAAGGCCGGGGAGGTCTCCCCGACGGAACTCGCCGAGCACTATCTGGACCGCGTCGACCGGCACAACGACACCCTCGGGGCGTTCATCACCGTGACCCCGGAGATCGCCCGCAAGCAGGCCGCCGACGCCGAGTCGGAGGCGCTCGCGGCCCGCCGCGAGGACCGCCAAGGGCAGCTGTCGCCGCTGCACGGCGTCCCCGTTCCGGTCAAGGACCTCAACTTCGTGGCCGGCGTGCGCTGCACGCTCGGCTCGCAGGCGTACGCCGACCACGTGCCGGACGTCGACGACCACGTCGCCGCCAAGCTGCGCGCGGCCGGGACGGTCCTGCTGGGCAAGACCAACACCCCGGAGTTCGGGCTGCCCTGCTACACCGAGAACAAGCTCGCCCCACCCGCCCGCACCCCGTGGGACCTGGAGCGGTCCGCCGGCGGCTCCAGCGGCGGCGCGGCGGCCGCGGTCGCCGCGGGGCTGGCGCCGGTCGCGCAGGGCAGCGACGGCGGCGGCTCGATCCGCATACCCTCCTCCGTCTGCGGCCTGTTCGGCATCAAGCCCAGCCGCGGAAGGGTGAGCGCGGGCCCGGTGCAGCACGACGTCAGCGGTCTGAGCGGCAGCGGCCCGATAGCCCGTACGGTCGCGGACGCGGCGGCCCTGCTCGACGTCCTGGCGGGCCCGATGCCGGGCGACCCGTACAGCGCGCCGTCGTTGCCGCCCGGTGAGTCCTTCTCCTCGTACGTCACCCGTGAGCCGGGAACGCTGCGCGTGGTGGGGCTGCCGCAGCCCCCCGTGCCCGGGGTCGAACTGCACCCGGACTGCCGCGCCGCGTACGAGGGGACCGCGGAACTGCTGCGCGGGCTCGGCCACCAGGTGGACGAGATCGAACTGCCCGTCGACGACGCGATCCTGCACGCCTTCACCCGGGTGTGGGGCGTGATGGCCACCGTCTACCCGGTGGCGCCGGAGCAGGAGGAGCTGCTGATGCCGCTCACGCGGCACCTGCGTGCCGAGGGCGGCAAGGTGAGCGGCCCGGACTTCGCGGCGTCGCTGTACGCGTTCCGGGCGCTGGGGCAGCTGATCGCGGACGCGCTGCTGTCCTCGTACGACCTGGTGCTGACCCCGACGCTGGCACAGCCCCCGGCGTTCGTCGGGAGCGCGGGCCTGCGGGACGACGACGACCCGGCGGCGGAGTTCGCGGGGCTGGCCGCCTACACGCCGTTCACCCCGATCTTCAACGCGACCGGTCAGCCGGCCGTGAACGTGCCGCTGCACTGGACGGAGGAGGGGCTGCCGATCGGTGTGATGTTCGGCGGCCGTTACGGGGACGAGGCGACGCTCATCTCGCTGTCGGCGCAGCTGGAGGCGGCCCGTCCGTGGGCCGGCCGCAGGCCCGCGATCTGGTAGCGGGCGCGGGGCGCGGCGGCGGCTCCGTACCGAGCAGCCGCCGCGCGCCCGGTCCCTGGTCGCCGAGCGTGTCGCCGGGGTTGGACAGGGCGCAGCGGTCCAGGGAGAGGCAGCCGCAGCCGATGCAGTCGTCGAGGCTGTCCCGGAGGGCGGTGAGCCGGTCGATGCGGGCGTCGAGTTCGGCTCGCCAGCCCGCAGAGAGCCGGGCCCAGTCGGCCCGGTCCGGGGTGCGGCCCTCGGGCAGGCCGTCCAGCGCCTCGCGGATCGCGGCGAGTGGCATGCCGACCCGCTGCGAGGCCCGGATGAAGGCGACGCGGCGCAGGGTGTCGCGGGTATAGCGGCGCTGGTTGCCGGCTGTGCGGCGGCTGCGGATCAGGCCCTGGGCCTCGTAGTAGTGCAGCGCGGAGACGGCGGCCCCGCTGCGCCCGCTCAGCTGGCCGACGGTCAGTTCGCGGGGCTCGCCCGGGATCCTCGCCACGTGCCGACTCTACGGGAGCTCGGCGAGCCGCTTGCGGTGCGGAACACTCGTGCGCCACAGCCGTACGCAGGAGACGAGCGCGGCGGCGACCAGCAGCGCGTTGCGGACCGCGACGATGGCGGCGCCCTGCCAGGTGGCGGCGGTGACGTCCGTGAAGAACAGCGGGTAGTCGATCGTGGTGACGGCGGTGGCGAGCAGCACCAGCGCGGCGACCGGCCGTTGGGTGGTCTGCCGCACGGTGAGGCAGACCGCGCCGAGGCCGATCAGCCAGACCAGGTACTGGGGGCTGATGACCCGGCTGGTGACGGTGAACAGGAGCACGGCGGTGAGCGCCGCGTCGTACGGAGTGGCCGGGGTCCAACGGGCCGCCCTCACGCGCCACATCAGCAGCCACACCAGGGCGACCCCGGTGAGCAGCAGGGAGGCGGTGGTGATCTCGGCGACGTACGGGCCGGTGAACTCCAGCGACCCGTAGTGCGCGACCACGCGCCCCGGCCAGCCGAACATCTCGGCGACGTGCAGGAAGGTGCCGCCGAGGGACTCGATCTCGACCCCGCGGTGGTGCTGTGCGGACAGGAAGCCGAGGGCGCCGCGGAACGCGGTGCACAGCACCAGCAGCAGCCCGCCCGCGGACAGGGCGAGCGCGGTCCAGGTCTGCCGGGTGGTCCGGCCGCGCGGGGTGCCGAGCACGGTCAGCACGGGCCAGAGCTTGATCAGGGCGGCGAGTCCGGCGAGCGCGCCGCCGAGCCGCGGCCGCGCGGGCAGCGCGAGCAGCGCGCCGACCGCGACGACGGTGACCATCAGGTCGTACCGGGCGTAGGGCAGCTGCATCAGCAGCGGCAGGGCGAGCGCCCACAGCCACGCACCGGCCGTGCTGCGTCCGGGCCGGCCGGTCCCGGCCCGCAGCAGGAGGACCAGGACGACGGCGTCGGCGGCGAGCGACAGCAGGACGAAGCCCTGCAGGTAGCTGAGCCCGGGCAGCAGCGCCGGGGCGAGCATCACCAGCGCGGCCCCGGGCGGGTACTGCCAGGTCACGTCGCCCACGGGGAAGGTCCCGTGCGCGAAGCCCTCGCTCCAGTGGCGGTAGAGGAAGTGCACCTCGCGGGCGATGTCGCCCTGCCCGCTGCGCAGCAGGGCCAGCATGACCACCCGGCTGGCGAGCCAGTAGACGGCGAGGGCGAGCCAGCTCTGGGGCCAGGTCGCGGGGCGCAGCAGGACGGTGCGGACGGCCGCCGGGGAAGGGGTGCCGCCGCCGCTTCGGACCTCCACCGGGTGCCAGTCGGACGGGCTGGTCTCCGTGGGGGCCTCGGCCACTTCCGTCTCCTCCACCGGCGCGAACAGGGGCATACGGAGATGAAAGATAGTCACAAACCGGATGAACGGCCCTTGATACGCGCCGGGTGCGGGGCGTTGACACGGATCCTCCGCGGAGACCATGCTGAGCAAGCGCTTGGACAGTACGGGAGGCATGACATGGGACAGCCCAGGATCTTCACCTCGGTCGGCGAACTGAAGGACGCCATCGGGGAGGACCTCGGGACGACCGGCTGGCTGGAGGTCGACCAGAAGCGGATCGACCTGTTCGCGGACGCCACCGGGGACCACCAGTGGATCCACGTGGATCCGCAGAAGGCGGCCGAGGGCCCCTTCGGCACCACCATCGCGCACGGCTACCTGACGCTGTCGCTGATCCCGTCCCTCACCCCGGAGCTGCTGCGGGTCGAGGGCGTGAAGATGGGCGTCAACTACGGCGTGAACAAGGTCCGTTTCCCCTCCCCCGTGCCGGTCGGCTCACGGCTGCGGGCCGGCGGCCGGATCGCCGAGGTGAGCGAGGTCCCCGGCGGCGCCCAGCTCGTCGTGGCGATCACCGTGGAGCGGGAGGGCGGCGACAAGCCGGTGTGCGTGGCCGAGACGGTCGTCCGCTTCTACCTCTGACGGGGCGCGTACCCGACCATGCGCAGGGCGAGATCGGCGTACAGCGCGCCGATCTCGTCCGGCGTCCTGCGCCCGCCGGGGTTGAACCAGCGGGCCACGTCGATGCAGAGCGACAGCAGCGCGACGGTGGTCCCGGAGACGTCCGGCACGTCGAAGTCCCCGGCCTGCACGCCGTCGTGGATGACCGAGCGGACCGCGGCCTCGCTCTCCCGGCGCAGCTCCACCACCTCGGTGTAGTGCTCGGGGCCGAGCGCGCCGAGCTCGTACTGCACGACGCGGCCGGTGGTGTGGTGCTCCGCGTGCCAGCGGACGAAGGAGCGCACGGCCGTGGCCAGCCGTTCGGCGGGGCCGCCCGCGCCGTCCGCGGCGTCCTGGAGCAGCCCGAGGGAGAGCCGGTGCCCGACCACGCTGATCTGGTAGAGCAGCTCTTCCTTGGTCTTGTAGTGGATGTAGAGCGCCGCGGGGCTCATGCCGGCCCGGCCCGCGATGTCGCGCGTGGTCGTCGCGTGGTAGCCGCGCTCCGCGAACGCCTCGACCGCGGCGATCACCAGCCGCCTGGCGGCATCAGGGGTGATGCCGGTCCACGCCTCGGTCCGCTCCGACTGCTCCGCCTCCACGTCCATGGCGGACACCCTACATGGACGCTGAGCAAGCGCTTAGATACCGAGCGGTCGGTCGGCGCCGGCCGGCCCCGTCAGAAGGCCGCGATCCCCGTCAGCTCCCGGCCGATCAGCAGTTTCTGGATCTGGCTCGTGCCCTCGTAGAGGGTCATCACGCGGGCGTCCCGCAGCAGCTTGCCCACGGGGTACTCGTCGATGTAGCCGTAGCCGCCGAACACCTGCAGCGCGTTGTTGGCACAGCGCACCGCCGCCTCGCTCGCGAAGAGCTTCGCCTTGGACGACTCCGCCGCGAAGGGCCGGCCCCGGTCGATGAGGTCGGCGACCCGCCAGGTCAGCAGCCGGGCCGCGTCCACGTCCAGGGCGATGTCCGCGAGCAGTTCCTGCACCAGCTGGTGCGCGGCGATCGGCTTGCCGAACTGCACGCGGTCCTTGGCGTAGCCCACGGCCGCGTCCAGCGCCGCCTGCGCGATGCCCACGCACCCGGCGGCGACCGACATGCGGCCCTTGGCCAGGGCGGACATCGCCACCGAGAAGCCCTTCCCCTCGGGCCCGAGCATCGCCGAGGCCGGCACGCGCACGTCCTCCAGCACCAGCTCCGCCGTGGCCTGGCCGCGCAGCCCCAGCTTCCCGTGCACCTCGTGCCGGGTGAGGCCGGGGGTGCCGGTGGGCACGAGGAAGGCGCTGACGCCCTTGTGGCCGGGGAGGTCGTTGGTGCGGGCGAAGAGCAGGACCACGTCCGCCCAGGTGCCGTTCGTGATGAACATCTTGGCGCCGTTGATCACGTAGTCGCCGCCCTCGCGCCGGGCCCGCGTGGTCAGGCTGCCCGCGTCCGACCCGGTGCCGGGCTCGGTCAGCCCGAAGCAGCCCACCGCCTCGCCGGAGGCCAGCCGGGGCAGCCAGGCCCGCTTCTGCTCCTCCGTGCCCCAGTGGGCGACGGACTTCGCCACCAGCCCGAGCGAGACGGAGACGATCCCGCGCACGGACGAGTCACCGCGCCCCAGCTCCTCGGTGACCAGGCAGTACGCCAGGTGGTCGCCGCCCGAGCCGCCGTACTCCTCCGGGATGGTCAGCCCGAGGAAGCCCACGGCACCCAGCTTCTTGACGATGCCCCGGTCCACGCCCTCCGCCCGGTCCCACGCGGCCGCGTGCGGCACGATCTCGCGCTCGGCGAACTCGGCGGCCAGCGCGCGGACCGCGGCCTGCTCCTCGGACAGCTCAAGATTCACGGCGCACCTCGGTTCGGCTTTAAATTATCACTGCTAGTTTCCTGGCGGCAGCCTCTACTATGTGCCGCATGGCCCGCCCCCGCAAGCCCCTGCTCAGCCGAGAACGCATCGTCGCCACGGCACTCGCGCTCGTGGACGGGGAGGGACTGCAGGCCGTCTCCACGCGCCGTCTCGCGGCGGAGCTCGGCGTCAGCGGGCCAAGCCTCTACAACCACTTCACGACCAAGGACGGGATCCTGGACGCGGTCGCCGACGCGGTCGTCGGCGAGGTCGACCTCTCCATGTTCGACGACGGCCGCGACTGGCGCGACGCCCTGGTCGCCTGGGCCCGCTCCTACCGCGCCGCGCTCGCCGCCCACCCGCAGATCGTCCCGTTCCTCGCGCAGGGCCCGGGCCGCCGTCCGGCGGGCCTGCGCATGGCCGACGCGGTCTTCGGCGGCATGACCGCCGCCGGCTGGCCCCCGGCCCACGCCACCCGCGTGGGCGCGCTCATGCGGTACTTCGTGGCGGGCTCGGCGCTGGGGTCCTTCGCGCGCGGGTTCGTCGACGACCCGTCGGCGTACGACCCGGCGGACTACCCGCACCTCGGGCAGGCCCACCTGCTCGCGCAGCGGCAGGCGCAGGTGGACGAGGGCGCCTTCGAGACGGGCCTGCGCGCCCTCGTCGACGGCCTCGCGGTGCAGTTCGCTGCGCTCGACCGGGCACCGGCCCCCGAGGCCCAGTAGGCCTCACAGCTCGCAGGGGGCGGCGAAGCAGACGGGATGCGTGCGCCAGTCGTCGCCGGTGTCCACGCCGCCGCCGTAGCCGTCCCCGTCGTGGTCACCGCGGCCCGGGTCCCAGTTACCCCCGTCCCAGCCGTCGGACCCGATCGAGCCGCCGGAACCGTCCTGGCTCATGTCGTCGGTGTGGAGGAGCGTCGAGTACGACCCGGAATCATCGGCGAACGCGGTCGTGGGCAGCAGCGCGCCTCCCGTCACGAAGGCGGAGGCGGCGGCGAGCGCGAAGAAGCGGCGGGTCAAGATCTTGTGCGGCATGGGAGTTCCCCTCGGGCGGGGGCCGCCTGTGCGGCCCGCGTATCTGGACTCCCTCCAGTAGGCGGTGCGTGCCCGCTCCCGGTCACGCCCCTTCATTTCGTGGCTTGACACGGTTGGGGCGTCCATGTGCGGGTGCGGCGCAGTTGTGGTTGCGGTTGCGGTTTCTCCCCCGCCCGTCCTCCCGATTGCCCGGCGCGGTCAGTGCGGGCCGGCGCTCTGTTCGTCTGGGGTCGGGGCCGCGCCGGCGCACGTCCTCAGCGCTCGCGGTTTGGCCCGACATCGTTCGGTGCCCGGGTCCGCCGCTCGTCTCCCCCAGCCTTCGGCCGGGGGGACCCCCATGGGCGCACCCCGCCACACCCCCACCCACGAGTTGGGGCGACTGACGGCCGGTGGGGGGTCAGTAGGGCACTTGCGGCAACCCCGGACCGCCTTCTCACCCCGTCCGGCCGTTAGTCGCCCATACGGCTGGAGGGGGTGTGGCGGGGTGCCCACATGGGGGTCCCCCCGGCCGAAGGCTGGGGGCGTGCGCCGGCGCGGCACCAACCCCACAACGACCGCGCGAGGCGGTCACTGACCGCGCCGGATGGGGGTCCCCCCGGCCGAAGGCTGGGGGAGGGCGGGCGGACGGGTGGACGCCCGCCGCAGGCGCAAACGACCCACGGACGGCGACGAACCGGTCAGAAGACGACCAGCGCCCGCCCGCCCCTCCCCGAAAGCATCGCCGAGAACGCCCCCGGAATCCCCTCCAGCCCGATCCGCTCCGTGACCATCGCCGACAGGTCGAGCCGCCCCGCCCGCACGTGCTCCGCCAGCACCGGCAGGTCCCGCGCCGGGTCGCTGTTCCCGTACACGCACCCGGAGAGCGTGCGCCCGAAGTGGAAGAGCTCCAGCGCGGAGAAGGAGACCAGGTCCCCCTTCCCGCCGATGCCCACCACCGTCGTGCGCCCGCCGCGCCGCGTCGAGGACCACGCGGAGCGGATCGTCTCGCCGCGCCCCACGCACTCGATGGCGACGTCCGCCCCGTGCCCGTCGGTCAGCGCGCGGATGCGCTTCGCGACGTCCTCCCCCGCGAGGAGGAACTCCGTGGCGCCCGCGGCCCGCGCCAGGGCCTCCTTCTCCGGGGAGACGTCGACGGCCACGACGGCGCCCGCCCCCGCGATGCGGGCGGCCTGGAGGACGGCGAGGCCGACGCCCCCGACACCGAAGACCGCGACGGACTCCCCGGGGCGCACCCCGGCGCTGTGGTGGACCGCCCCGTAGCCGGTGAGCACGGCGCACCCGAGGAGCGCGGCCTCGGTGAGCGGCACCCCGTCCGGGAGGGGCAGCACCGCGGCCGCCGGGACCACGGTCTCCTCGGCGAACGCGGCCGTCCCGAGCCCCGGGTAGAGCTCGTCCCCGCCGCCCACGAGCTTGGCGTAGGGCACGCCCGCCGCCGCGCCCGCGGCGGCGCACAGCCAGGGCTCGCCGAGCCCGCAGTAGTGGCAGGCGCCGCAGGAGGGCGCCCAGTTGAGGATGACGGGGTCGCCCGGCGTCACGCCCGTGACGCCCTCGCCCACGGAGACGACCGTGCCGGCGCCCTCGTGCCCGAGGACGGCGGGCACGGGCTGCCGCAGCGTCCCGTTGGACAGGGACAGGTCGGAGTGGCACACCCCGGCCGCGGCGAGCCTGACCCGTACCTGGCCCGGCCCGGGTTCGGGCAGGTCGATCTCGGCGAGGGTCAGGGGCGCGTTGACGGCGGGCAGTACGGCGGCGCGGACCACGGTGTTTTCTCCTGCGCTCAGAACTGGAGGGACTTGGTCTGGAGGTATTCGGTGAGGCCGTGCGGGCCGAGCTCGCGCCCGACACCGGACTGCTTGTACCCGCCGAACGGGGCCAGCGGGTTGAAGCGGCCGCCGTTGATGTCGACCTGGCCGGTGTCCATGCGCCGGGCGAAGGCGACGGCCGCCGCCTCGTCGGCCGCCCAGACCGCCCCGGCGAGGCCGTAGACGGTGCCGTTGGCGATGCGCAGCGCGTCCTCCTCGTCCTCGTACGCCAGGATCGACAGGACGGGGCCGAAGATCTCCTCCTGGGCGATCGTCATCTCCGGGGTGACGTCCGCGAAGACGGTGGGGCTGACCCAGTAGCCGCGCTCCCGGGGGGCCTCGGTGCCGCCGGCCACGAGGCGGGCGCCCTCCTCGACGCCCTTGGCGATGTAGCCGCGGACGCGCTCGTGCTGCTTGGCGTTGACGACGGGGCCGATGCGCTCGCCGGGCACGTACTTGGCGGCGGCCGTCACGGCGAGGGCCACCGCCTCCTCGTACCGGTCCCGGTGGACGAGCATCCGGGTCCAGGCGCTGCACGTCTGGCCGCTGTTGGACATGACGTTGGCGACGCCGACGTTGACGGCCTTGGCGAGGTCCGCGCCCGGGAGGATGACGTTGGCGGACTTGCCGCCGAGTTCCAGGGCGACGCGCTTGACGGCGGCGCCCGCGGTCGCGGCGATCTGCCGGCCGACGGCGGTGGATCCGGTGAAGGAGACCAGGTCGACGCCTTCGTGGGCGGCCAGGGCCTGTCCGGCGACCGGGCCGAGACCCGTGACGAGGTTGAACACGCCCGCGGGCACGCCCGCTTCGTGGACGGCCTCGGCGAAGAGCTGGGCGACCAGCGGGGTGTCCTCGGCGGGCTTGAGGACGACCGTGCAGCCGGCGGCGAGCGCGGGGGCGACCTTGGCGACGATCTGGTGGAGCGGGTAGTTCCAGGGGGTGATCGCGCCGACCACTCCGACGGGCTCGTGGAGGACGGTGGAGTTGCCGATCCGCTCCTCGAAGGCGTGGCCGGCGGCGAGTTCGGCGTACGAGCCGGCGACCGCGACCGGGAGCCCCGCGTGGACCGCCTGGCTGAACGGCAGCGGCGCGCCCAGTTCGGCGGTGACGGTCTCGGCGATCTCGTCGCGGCGCGCTGCGAGGGTGTCGCGCAGCGCGGCGATCCGGGCGGCCCGTTCGGCGGGCGGCGTGGCGGCCCAGCCGGGGAACGCGGCCCGGGCGGCGCTGACCGCCGCGTCGACGTCGGCGGCGGTGCCCGCGGGCACGGTGGCGAACACCTGCTCGTCGGCGGGGTTGACGACGTCGATCGTCTCCGTGCCGGCGGCGGGCCGCCATTCGCCGTCGATGTACATCCCGTCGTGCGGCTTCATCCCTTGTCCTCCCGGGCGGACCTGCCGTGGCCCGCCCAAACTAGCGCCGATAGTTTTCCGTTTCCAGGGCGGCACCCCGTGCGGTGGGTCACGCCGGGGCAACCTGGACGGGGAATCCGTTGAGGACGGCCGTGCCCGACAGCGGGTCGAGCAGGGTGCCGTCGAGCAACTGGTTGAGGTTGGCGCCCGGTTCACGGGACGCGACCGTCAGCCGGGTGCCCGCGCGGTCGTGGCCCCAGCCGTGCGGCAGGCTCACCACGCCGGGCCGCACCGCGTCCGTGATCTCGACCGGGGCCTCGATCTCGCCGCCGTCGCCCTTGATGCGGGCGGGCGCCGCGTCGGTGAGGCCGAGGCGGGTGGCGTCCTCGGGGTGCACCTGGAGGGTGCAGCGGTTGCTCCCGCCGGTGAGCGCGGGCACGTTGTGCATCCAGCTGTTGTTGGAGCGCAGGTGGCGGCGGCCGATGAGGACCAGCCCGTCCCCGGACCTGCCGGTGACCGCCGCCAGCAGCCGGGGCACGTCGGCGGTGAGCGGCGCGGGCGCCAGTTCGATCGTGCCGGAGACGGTGCGCAGCACCTCGGGGACGCGGGGGCGCAGCGGGCCGAGGTCGATGCCGTGCGGCCGGTCGAGGAGGCTGCGCAGGGTGAGGCCGTCGGGGTCGGCGCCGAAGCCGTCGCCGTACGGGCCGAGCCGCAGCATCATGTCGAGCCGCCGCTCGTAGCCGGTGCCTCCGGTGAGCACGGCGGCCAGTTCGGCGGGGTCGCGGCCGTGGACCGCGGAGTGCGGGTCGGCGGTCTCCTTGGCCAGGCGGTGGGTGACGGCCTGCTCGTCGACGAGCGCGGGGTCGGCCTCCGGGCCGAAGCCGCCGAGGAGGAGGGCGAGCCGGGCCAGGATCTCCGGCTCCCCGGGCCTGCCGTCCTCCAGGGGGATGGCGGGCGGGCTGTAGCGGGCGTTGTTGCGCACGGAGAAGTTGCCGAACGCGAAGTCGTAGTGGGCGCTGCGCGACGGCGGGGGCGGCGGCAGGACGGCGTCCGCGTGGCGGGTGGTCTCGTTGAGGTACGGGTCGACGCTGACCATGAAGTCCAGCCCCGCCAGGGCCCGGTCGAGGCGGGCCCCGTCGGGGGCGGACAGCACGGGGTTGCCCGCGATGGTGACCAGGGCGCGCAGTTGCCCGTCGCCGGGGGTGTCGATCTCCTCGGCGAGTGCGGCGGCGGGCAGTTCGGAGGCGACCTCCGGGTGGCCGGAGACCCGGCTGCGCCAGCGGCCGGTGGTGAATCCCCGGCCGGGGCCGGCCGGGCGCGGGGCGCGTGCCGTGGCCGGCAACGGGAACATCGCACCGCCGGGGCGGTCGAGGTTGCCGGTCAGGATGTTGAGGACGTCGATCAGCCAGCTGGCGAGGGTGCCGAAGCGTACGGCGGTGCTGCCCAGGCGTCCGTAGACGGCGGCGCTGGGGGCGGCGGCCAGGTCGCGGGCGAGGGAGCGGATGAGCTCGGCGGGGACGTCGCAGTACGGGGCGACCGCCTCGGGGGTGAAGTCGCGGGCCAGTGCGCGGACCTCGTCGACGCCGGTGACGTGGCCTTCGAGGTGGCCGAGGCCGGTGAGCCCCTCCTCGAACAGCACGTGGACGACGGCGAAGAGCAGCGCGGCGTCGGTGCCGGGGCGCGGGGCGATGTGGAGGTCGGCGCGTTCGGCGGTGCGGGTGCGCTTGGGGTCGATGACGGTGAGTCTGCCGCCGCGGCGACGCAGCGCCTTGAGCTTGCCGGGGAAGTCGGCGGCGGTGGCGAGGCTGCCGTTGGACACCAGGGGGTTGCCGCCGATGACGACCAGGTGGTCGGTGCGGTCCAGGTCGGGCACGGGGACGGCGAGCGCGTCCCCGTAGAGGTGGCCGCACGCGGCCTGCTTGGGCATCTGGTCCAGGGTGCTGGCGGAGAACAGCGCGCGGGTGCCGAGGGCACGGATGACCGTCGGCGGGTAGAGGCCGCCGGCGATGGTGTGCACGTTGGGGTTGCCCAGGTAGACGCCGGTCGCCGCGGTGCCGTGGGTCGCGCGGACGCGGGCGAAGCCCTCGTCGACGGCCGCGTACGCCTCGGCCCAGGTGGCCTCGGTGAGCACGCCGTCGCGGCGCACGAGCGGGCGGGTCAGCCGGTCGGGGTCGCCGTCGACCTCGCCGAAGGAGGCGCCCTTGGGGCAGATGAAGCCCGCGCTGAAGACGTCGTCGCGGTCGCCGCGGGCGCCGGTGACCCGGTCCGCGTCGATGGTCAGGGTCAGTCCGCACGTGGCCTCGCACAGCGGACAGATACGCAGGGCGGTACGACTGCTGGCCATCGGGCCTCCCGGGGCAAGGACGCTTCCTCGTGTGCGGTCACCATACCGACCGGTATGCATGTCGGGATAGCACTCGCGGCGCTACGGCTCCAGAACGCCTGCGAGGTACGCGCGGAGCAGCACCTTCGTCTCGGCGATGAGCGAGGCGTCGCCCTGCGGCTCGGCGCGGAAGGCCATCTTGAGCAGGGCGTCGGCGGCCTCCACGCCCACCACGAAGGCGGTCCGCAGTCGCCGGTCGTCGGTCACGGCCACGCCGGCGGCGCCGAGCGGGGCGATGAGCAGGGCCCGCAGCCGGTCGGCGACCAGGTGGTTGGCCAGGTCGTTCACGGCGGGGCCGGGAGCCGGGCCGGCGAAGCTGACGAGGGCGAAGCCGGGCACGGTGCGCCGCATGGCGACGTACTGGTCGACGACGACGTCGATCAGGCGGCGCCAGTCCCCGGGGCCGCCGGGGGCCGTGCCACCCGGGGCCGCGTGGCCGGGGGCCGGGCCGAGGGCGTCGAGGGCGTCGAGGCGGTCGGTGACCCCGGCGAGGTACTTGTCGAGGTTGCGGCGGGCGAGGGCGTCCGCCATGGCGCGCTTGTTGGAGAAGAAGCGGTAGACCGAGCCGATCGGCACGCCCGCGCGGGCGGCCACGTCCCGCGTGCTCAGCTCCTCGTAGCCGCCCTCGTCGAGGATCGCCGCGGCCGCGTCGAGGATCCGGGCGAAGCGTTCGGCGCTGCGCTGCTGGACGGGTACGCGCCGGAGACCGTTGCCGCTGCTGTGCACGAGGTCCATCATGCCGGTTTTCCACAGGGACAGGCCGATCCCTTGCGGGGTTGATTCCTATGGACAACCATAGGAATCGTGACCAGCACAGAGATCGCCAGCACAGAGATCCAGGCCGGCAGGGACCTCGCCTACCTCCCCGGCTTCGGCAACGAGCACATGAGCGAGGCGGTCCCCGGAGCGGTTCCGGTCGGCCGCAACTCACCGCAGCGCGCCCCGCTCGGCCTCTACGCGGAGCAGCTGAGCGGCACCGCCTTCACCGAGCCGCGGCATCACAACCGCCGCTCGTGGCTGTACCGCATCCGCCCCTCGGCGGCCCATCCGCCGTTCCGCCGCATCACCAACGGGCGGCTGCGCAGCGCGCCCTTCACGCAGGCCGAGCCCGATCCCAACCGGCTGCGCTGGAGCCCGCTGCCGCTGCCGCAGGAGCCGGCCGACTTCGTGGACGGCCTGGTCACCGTCGGCGGCAACGGTGACGTGCTGCGCCGCGAGGGCATCGGCATCCACTGGTACGCGGCCAACCGCTCCATGGCCGACCGGGTGTTCTCCTCCTCCGACGGCGAGCTGCTGATCGTGCCGGAGCGCGGCCGGCTGCTGATCCGTACCGAACTGGGCGTCCTGGCCGCCGGGCCGGGCCACGTGGCGCTGGTGCCGCGCGGGGTGCGCTTCCGCGTCGAGCTGCCGGACGGGGAGGCGCGCGGCTACGTCTGCGAGAACTACGGCCAGTCCTTCCGGCTGCCCGACCTCGGCCCGATCGGCGCCAACGGCCTGGCCAACGCGCGGGACTTCATGGCGCCGGTCGCGGCGTACGAGGACCGCGAGGAACCGGTGGAGGTGGTGAACAAGTTCGGCGGCAACCTGTGGGCCGCCGAGTACGGCCACTCCCCGCTCGACGTCGTCGGCTGGCACGGCAACCTGGTGCCCTACGTCTACGACCTGCGGCGCTTCAACGTGCTCGGCTCGGTCAGCTACGACCACCCCGATCCGTCGATCTACACCGTGCTGACCTCGCCCTCCGACACCCCGGGCCTGGCCAACGCCGACTTCGTGGTCTTCGCGCCGCGCTGGCTGGTCGGCGAGGACACCTTCCGCCCGCCGTACTTCCACCGGAACGTGATGAGCGAGTTCATGGGGCTCGTCGAGGGCGCGTACGACGCCAAGGCGGAGGGCTTCGTCCCCGGCGGGGCGTCGCTGCACAACATGATGTCGGCGCACGGCCCGGACCGGACCACCTTCGACAAGGCGAGCGCCGCCGAGCTGGTCCCGCAGAAGGTGGACGACGGGCTGGCCTTCATGTTCGAGACGCGCTGGCCGGTGGTGGCGACCCCGGAAGCGCTGGGGGCGGAGCACCTGCAGCGGGACTACGACGGCGTGTGGCGGGGGCTTGAGCGACACTTCAGGCCATGACGACGAGCCCGAGCAGCACCTTCGCCCCCGACTCGCTGGTCCTGAACCGCAAACTCCCCTTGTGGTACCAGGTCTCGCAGTCCCTGCGCGCCTCGATACTCGGCCGTCGTCCGGACGCCCCGCTGCGGCTGCCGACCGAGGACGCGCTGGCAGGGCACTACGGCGTCAGCGTGCTCACGATGCGGCAGGCGCTGAAGGAGCTGGAGGAGGAGGGGCTGATCAGCCGCCACCGGCGGCGCGGCACGTTCATCGAACCGGCCGCACGGCGCGGGGCACCGGTGCGGCTGCTGGGCTCGGTCGACGCGATCGTCGCCCAGCAGTCCGGGGACCGCACCAGCGTGCTCGGCCACGGCCCGGCGCCCGTGCCGCAGGAGTACGCCGAGTACTTCCCCGGGCTGCCGGAGGCCGTCGCCTACCGCCGGCTGCGCTGCGACGAGTCGGGTGAGCCCACCAACTGGGCGGAGAACTTCGTCCTGCCGGAACTGGCCGCCCGGATCGACCTCGCGGACCTGGCGCGCTGGCCGATGACGAAGGTGCTCCGGGACGCCCTCGGGGTTCGGATCAGCCGCATCACCGACACCGTCGAGGCGCGGCTGGCCGACCCGGACACCGCCCGGCTGCTGCAGGTGCCCCTGCTCAGCCCGATCCTGCACTACACGGGGGTGACCTACGACGACACGGGCCGCGCGGTCGACGTGGTGCGCATCCGCTACCGGGGCGACCGCTTCTCCTTCACCGTGACCGTGGAGGCACCCTGAGGGGCGTCAGTAGCATGCCCACGGTGAGCGATGTGAGCGATGAAGCGCCGACGCTGGCCGACCTGATGCCGTGGTCCGTCCCGCCCCTGCGCCTGGGGCGGAGCTGGGTCATGGCCCCCGAGGCGGCGACCCTCACCTCGCGCTGGGACCGGCTGGTGAAGGCCGGGGGCGCCGAGCGCGAGCGGCTGTTCCATCCGACCCGGGCGCGCACCCCGCGCACCGCCGTCGCCCAGTTGCCGGGCCACCCGGCGTCCACCACCCGGCTGGAGCGCGAGGAGGGCGCCTGCGCGGAGCCGGTGCGGGTGCTCCACGGCCCGTACGACCTGCAGTGGCTCATCCCCGACCAGCGCCTGATCGACGCCGCCCGCCCCGAGTTGTGGCGGGTCGCCGACGAGGACCGGCAGTTGTACGCGGTGGAACTCGCGCGCCTGCCGCAGGTCCCGGGGCCGCCGCTGGCCTTCTCCGCGCTGCTCCCCGACGGCCACTCCCCCGCCGGCCGGCCCGGCCGGATCCGGCCGTTGTTCCGCCGCCCCGGCGGACGGGACCCGAACCTCGCGCCGGGTCTGCTGGACCGGCTCGCCCGTCGGCTGGACACCCCGGTCGGCGCACAGGACGTGCTCGCCTGGGTCGCCGCGCTCGCCACCGGCTCGCCCGTCGAGGTCCCGCTCACCGCCGATCCGGCGCTGTGGGCGGAGGGCGTCGCACTGGGCCGCCGTCTGCTGTGGCTGCACACCCGGGGCACCCGCTTCGCCGATCCGGCGGAGGACCGCCCCGCGGGGCATCCCCGGCTGCCCGGCGGCCGGCGCCCCTACGTCCGGGCGGCGCTGCCCGACGTGCCGCGGGAGGCCCCGTCGTACGACCCGGAGGAGCAGGCGCTGGTCCTGGGGAGCGGGCGGGTGGCACCGGTGCCGCAGGCGGCCTGGGAGTTCCACGCCGGGGGGACGCGGGTGCTGGAGACCTGGTTCGAGCGGCGGCTCCCCACCGGGGCGGCGGAGGGACTCGACGCGGTCCGGCCCGCCGCCTGGCCGCGGGCCAGGACGACCGAACTGCTGGAGCTGATCAGCGTGCTGGCGATGCTGGCGGAGCTGCGGCCGTCCCGTCGCGCGCTCGCCGCCCGGGTCGCGGACGGCCCGCGGATCAGTGCCGCCGAGCTGCGCGCGGCCCGCGTCCTGCCGGTGCCCGATTCCGCGCGCCGCCCGGCCTCCGTGCTGGATCACCACGAAGAGGGACCGGACGGGCAGTTCGCCCTGCTGTGACCACAAGTCGACACGACAACAGGCTCGGACGGAGTACACCGACGCGCCGCATGACGCAGCGCGGTGCCGGGACGGTGTACTGCGCCCGAGCCTGTCCGCTGAAAGGAACGCCGAGAACGCCTCCGGTCAGCCGCGGCTGCCGAAGAGCGAACGGCGCAGCCGCCGCAGCGGCGCGAACAGCGACACACGCGCCCCGCGGTTGGCGTTCGCGCGCACGTGGTCGCGCGAGGTCAGCTCGCGCATCAACAGCGTGGCCTCCTCCGCCTCCCGTTGCGGCACGGCGGGGCCGGCCAGCACCGAGAGATGGCGGTCGAGACGCGCGCTGGACGCGCTGCTCCCGCACGTGACGGCAGGCACTCGCGGCCTGCTCCGCATTGCTATCTGATCCATGACACTCCCCACCCGTTCGAGGGCACCCGGCACCGGGCAGGGTAACCCTATCGTCCTGCGGCGTCACCTATGCATCCGCGCTCCCGGATTCACCTGCCCGTCAAGGGGGTTGACGGTCACGAACCGATCCCCAGCGCGAGCAGGGGAAGTTGCACCATGGGATCCGAGGTCGGCACCACGGATCCGCCAGTCGGCTCAACCGTCACGGTGAACGCGTACGACCGCTCGTTCAGCCCGTCGGTCACGATCGGCGCGGGCGTGCCGTCCGCCGCCGGATCGGCGCCCAGCACGCCGAGGGAGCGGAAGGACGTAGGGCGCTCGCTCACCAGCCACAGCTGGTAGACGGTCCGTCCCTCCAGGCGCGGCAGCCCGTGCACCGTCACCACGGCGCGGCGCAGGTCCCGTGACACCACGGCGGTCACCCCCCGTCCATGGTCGTCGCTCGCGAAGGCCGGGCGGGCGTCGGCGGCCGTCAGAACCTCGTTCACCGCACGCGCGTTCCCCCGTTCCCGGTCCAGTTGGGTGGCGGTCCGCAGCAGCAGGGCGCCCAGCACCGCGCAGACCAGGAGGGCCGCCCCGGCGCCCGTCGCGGCCAGACGCGCCGGGGACGGCCGGCGCCACGCCTCCCACCACCGGCCCGGTCGTAGGGGTTCCAGGGGTTCCAGGGGTTCAAGGGCTTGCGGCGCTTCCTGATCCCCCCGCACCCCGTCCACCGGCACCCCGTCCACCAACAGCGGGACCATCGGGGGCGGCGGCGCGGCGGAACCCGGGTTGCCGAGCCGCACGGTGTCCCCGGCCAGATCCCGCACCCGCTCGGCGCACGCGTCGCAGCGCATCAGATGCCGCTCGAATCGGCGCAGTTCCCGCGGCGCGAGGGTGTCCAGCGCGTACGCCGCGGCCAGTTCGTGCACGGAACCTCTCATGGGTCGCCCCGCTTCCCTCCGCGGTGCACGCACCGTCCGGCCGGGCCTATATCACGTTACAACCCTGTGACACAAATTCGCCCCGGTCCGCCAATCCGCCGTCCGACCGGCCCCGAACAACCCACGCAGGACCTCTTCCAAGGGGGAGGGGCCAGACTCGCGAAGGACCGACGCGATGACCGCACACAGCAGGAACAGGCTCACGGCCCGGTTCGGGCGATCGCGCACGATCGCCCTGCTGGCCGCCGGCGCACTGGCCGCGGGGGGACTCGCCGCGGCGGGCGTCACCGGACTGGAGCCGGGGACGGCACAGGCGTCCAGCCACCGGGAGGCACCGCTGATCTCGGGGCAGCCGCAGTACGACACCACGGACGTCTACGCGTTCGTCAGCCCCGACCGCCCGGACACCACCACGCTGGTGGCGAACTGGATACCGTTCGAGGACCCGGCCGGCGGCCCGAACTTCTACAAGTTCGCCGACGACGCCCAGTACGACATCCACATCGACAGCGACGGGGACGCCCAGGGCGACTACCTCTACCGGTGGACGTTCCGGGACCACCTCCGCAACAAGAAGACGTTCCTCTACAACACCGGCCCGGTCACCAGCCTCGACGACCCGGACCTGAACTTCTTCCAGACCTACGACATCGACCTGTTCCGGCTGCACGACCAGCAGGTAACCGGCCGCTACAAGGTCGCGAACGACGTGCCCGTCGCGCCGTCGAACGTCGGCAAGGCCTCGATGCCGGACTACAACGTGCTGCGCCAGCAGGCCGTCAAGGACCTGGGCCGCGGCACCACGGCCTTCGCCGGCCAGTCCGACGACCCGTTCTTCCTCGACCTGCGGGTCTTCGACCTGCTCTACGGGGGCAACCTCTCCGAGGTCGGCGACGACACCCTCAAGGGCTACAACGTCAACACCATCGCCCTGCAGGTCCCGACGGCCGCGATCCGCCAGTCGGCCAAGCAGCCGGTCGTCGGCATCTGGTCCACCACGCAGCGGCGCACGGCGAACGGCGACTGGGCACAGGTCTCGCGCCTCGGCATGCCGCTGGTCAACGAGGTGGTCAACCCGCTCAAGGACAAGGACCGGTTCAACGCGTCCTCGCCCTGGAACGACGCCCAGTTCCTCAAGAACGTGACCCACCCCGAACTGCCCGGGCTCATCGAGGGCATCTACAAGATCAAGGCGCCGGCCACGCCGCGCAACGACCTCGTCCAGGTGTTCCTGACGGGTGTGCCCAAGCTCAACCAGCCGCCGCACGTCCGCCCGTCGGAGATGCTGCGCCTCAACACGGCCGTCCTGCCCACCGCCAATCCCAAGCGGCTCGGCGTCCTGGACGGCGACAACGCCGGCTTCCCCAACGGCCGCCGGCTCGGTGACGACGTCGTGGACATCGCGCTCCAGGTGGTGGAGGGCGAACTGGTCGGGTCGAAGAACGACCTGGGCGACGCCGTCAACGCCAACGACCAGGCCTTCGGCGCCAGCTTCCCGTACGTGGCCCTGCCGGCCTCCGGCTCGGACGGCCCGCTGGCCAAGCCGGCCACCAACTCGGCGCAGACCAACGGGGTCACCCAGCTCAACGGGGGCGGCCTGCTCACGGGCGGCGGTGACGACAACACCGTGCTCATCGCCTCCGCGGCCTCCGGCGGCGCGGGCGTGCTGCTGATCGGCGCCGCGCTGCTGTGGTGGCGGATGCGCCGCAGCCCCGCCGGCCGCCGGGCGCACGGCCGGGCCTGACGCACCGCCGCGCCGGACCCGACGGCCCGGCGCAGACACACCGCACGGCACCCGGCCGGGACGCACCGCGAGCGCCCCGGCCGGGCTCCACCCCATCATCCCGAAAGGCAGCAGCCATGGACGTACCGGCCCCGGGCCGACTGCGCGCCGCCGTCCTGTACGCGGCGCTGGTGCTCGGCCTCGCGCTGGCGCTCACCGCGGGCGCGCTGGTCCTCGGCGGGTCCCCCGCCCCGCGGGACGCCGCGCGGACCGCGGCACCCGCCGCCGACGCCCCGCTGGACCGCCTCGCCGAGGGCGACCTCGCGGGCGGCATCGCGGCCCTGCAGACGCATCTGCGGGCCCAGCCCGACGACGCCCCGGGGTGGGCCGCCCTCGGCGCCGCCTACGTCGAGCAGGCCAGGACCAGCGGCGACCCGACCCGCTACCCGCAGGCGCAGGCCGCCTTCACCCGCTCGCTGCGGATCTCCCCCCGCGACAACGACGCCGCACTCGCCGGACGGGCCGCGCTCGCCGCCGCCCGCCACGACTTCCGCACCGCCCTCACCGAGGCGGACCGGGCGCTGAAGGTGAACCCGTACGGGGAGCGCGCCCTGGCCGTCCGGGTCGACGCCCTGGTCGAACTCGGCCGCTACGACGAGGCGCTGCGCGCCGCCGAGCACGCGGACGCGGTGCGTCCCGGCATCCCGGTCTTCACCCGCCTCGCCTACGTCCACGAACTGCGCGGCGACCCGGCCGGTGCCCGCCGCATCCTGACCCGCGCCCTGGACTCCGCCGCGACCCCGGGCGACACGGCCTACGTCGCCACGGCGCTGGGCCAGCTCGCCTGGAGCCAGGGCCAGTACCCGGCCGCACTGCGGCACTTCGCCACCGCGCTGCGCGCCGACCCCGGCTACCTGCCGGCGGTCGAGGGCCGCGGCCGTACGTACGCGGCACGCGGCGACCGGGAGAAGGCCCTGCGCGACCTGGGGCGGGTCGTCGACCGCTACCCGCTGCCCGCGCAACTCGCCGAACTGGGCGAACTGTACGAGGCCACGGGCCAGGACGAGCGGGCGGAGCAGCAGTACGCGGTGGTCGGCACCTGGATCGCCCTCGCCCGGGCGAACGGCGTCGCCACCGACCTCGACGCGGCACTGGTCGCCGCCGACCACGGGGACGCCGCCGAGGCGCTGCGCGCGGCCCGGGCCGAATGGTCGCGCCGGCAGACCGTCCACACCGCCGACGCGCTCGCCTGGGCCCTGCACGTCAACGGCCGCGACCGCGAGGCCCTGACGTACGCCGGACGCTCCTCCGCGCCGGGCTACCGCAACGCGGCCTTCCTCTACCACCGCGGCGTCATCGAGGCGGCCCTCGGCAGGCGCGCGGCCGCCAGGACGTCGCTGGCCGCGGCGCTCCGCCTCAACCCCGGCTTCTCCCCCACCGCCGCCCCCGCCGCCCGCCGCGCGCTGGCACGCATCGAAGGAGACCCGTCATGATCCGGCGCAGGACGGCCGCCGCGGCGGCCGCGGCAGCGGCGGGAGCGGCCCTCGCGCTGCTTCCCGCAGGACAGGCGCAGGCGCATCCGCTGGGCAACTTCACCGTCAACCGCTACGACGGCCTGGTCGCCGCCCCCGGTGTGCTGCGGATCGACCACGTCGAGGACCTCGCCGAGATCCCCGCGGCCCAGGCCGTCCCCGCGATCGACCGGGACGGCGACCGGGCGCTGGGCCGCGCCGAGTTGGCGGACTGGGCGGGGGCGCGGTGCGACGCGGCCGCGGAGGGCGCACGGGCGTCCGTGGGCGGTCGCCGCGAACCGGTCACCGTGCGCCGGGCCACGGCGACCGTACGGCCGGGGCAGGCGGGGCTGACGACACTGCGCGTCGAGTGCCGGATGACGGCGCGCCTGCCGGACGGCAGGTCCGCGCCCCTGACGTACCGTCCGGCGGACATCGGTGCCGGGCCGGGCTGGCGGGAGATCACCGCGCGCGGCGACCGGATGACGCTCCACGACGCCGACGTGCCGGGGACGTCGGTGTCGCGGCGGCTCACCGCGTACCCGAAGGACCTGCTCTCCTCGCCCGCCGACGAGCGCGCGGCCGGTTTCCGGGTGACCCCGGGCGGCCCCGCGCTGGCGGCGGAGGACGACGCCCCCGCCGCCGGTGTGCTGCCGCGCGGCGCGGACCGCTGGACCCAGGCCCTCACCGACCTGGTGTCACGGCACGCGCTCACCCCGGGGTTCGCCGCCCTGGCCCTGCTCACGGCGCTGGCCCTGGGCGCGATGCACGCGCTCGCGCCCGGGCACGGCAAGACGCTGATGGCCGCGGCGGCCGCCGCGGGCGGCCGGCGGTCGCGCCGGGACATGGTCGCGCTGGGCGCGTCGGTGACGGTCACCCACACCATGGGGGTGTTCGCGCTGGGCCTGCTGGTGACGACCGGTTCGGCCGCGGCGCCCTCGGTCATCGGCTGGCTGGGCGTCGCCAGCGGGGTGCTGGTCGCCTGCGCCGGTGCGGCGCTGCTCCGCCGCGCCTGGCGGCTGCGGGGTCAGTCCCACGGCCACGACCACGGACATGGGCACGGGCAAGGGCATGACCACGGCCACGACCATGGGGGCGGCCACCACGGGCACGGCCATCGCCACCACGGCGAACACCACGTCCACCCGCGCCGCCCCGCACCCGCACCCGGGACGGCGGCGCAGACCGCGCCCGCGGCCGTCCTCACCGCCGAACGCCCCGCCCCCGAGCGCCACGTGCACGTCCACCCGCACACACACCCGCACGAGCCGCGGCCCACGCTCCGGGGCACGATCCTGCTCGGCTTCGCCGGCGGTCTCGTCCCCAGTCCTTCCGCGGTGGTCGTCCTGGTGGGTGCCGCGGCACTCGGCCAGGCCTGGTTCGGCTTCCTGCTGGTGCTCGCGTACGGCGCGGGTCTGGCGATCACGCTCACGGCCGCCGGTTTCGCCGTCGTGCGCCTCGGGCGGCTGGCCGGGAAGGCGTCGGCGCTGCGGTCCCGCGGCCGGCTGTTCACGGCGGCACGGCGCCTCGCGCCGCTGGCCACGGCGTCCGTGGTGCTGGTGCTGGGCTGCGGTCTGCTGCTCAGGGCGGTGCTGGCACTGCCGGCTTGAGGGAGCTTTCCGTCGAAAGGGTCCGTTCGGGAGGAAGTTCGGTCATGCTGGGCTGCGGGCGGCACGAAGGGGGGACACGCCGATGACACGGCTCGTGGCGGGGCGCTACCGGCTGATCAGCGAGCTGGGCCGGGGCGGCATGGGTGTGGTGTGGCTGGCCCGGGACGAACTGCTGGGCCGCGAGGTGGCCGTCAAGGAGGTCAAGGCCCCGCCGGGCCTGGAGGACGGGGAGGTCGAGCGCCTGTACGCGCGGCTGCAGCAGGAGGGCATCGCGGCCGCGCGGGTCGAGCACCCCAACGTCATCAAGGTGTACGACGTGGCCATGGCCGAGGGCAGCCCGTGGATCGTCATGGAGCTCGTCCGGGGCGTGACGCTCGCCGACGTCCTCGACGCGGAGGGCCCCATGGACCCCCGGCGCGCCGCGGGGATCGGCGGCAAGGTGCTGGCGGCGCTGCGCGCCGGCCATGCGGCCGGGGTGCTGCACCGCGACGTGAAGCCGGGCAACGTGCTCATCGGCAACGACGGGCGGGTCGTGCTCACCGACTTCGGCATCGCCATGATCGAGGGCTCCTCGGCGATCACCCGCACCGGCGAACTGGTGGGCTCACCGGAGTTCCTGGCCCCCGAGCGGGCGCTCGGCCGCCGTCCCGGCCCGGAGTCGGACCTGTGGTCGCTCGGGGTGCTGCTGTACGTGGCGGTGGAGGGCGGTTCGCCGTTCCGCCGCGACACCGCACTGAGCACGATGCGCGCGGTGGTGGACGAGGAACTGCCCGAGCCGCGCAGGGCGGGGCCGCTGGCCCCGGTGATCACCGGGCTGCTGCACAAGGACCCGGCGGCCCGGATCCCGGGCGACGAGGTGCAGCGGCGGCTGGACGCCCTCGCCGCCGGGCGCACCCCGCCGGGCGCCGGAACGGCCTACGCCACCACCCAGGCCGCCGTGCCGATGCCGCCGGGGCCGGACGGCACACCGGTCCGGTCCACGCCGGTCTCCTCGACTCCCGTCTCCTCGACACCGCTCGGGCCGACGACACCCGTCGGCACCGGATTCGGCCCCCCGTCAGGTGGCCCCCCGGCCCGGCCTCGTCGCGCGGCGGTGGCGATGGCCGCGGGCGTGCTCGCCCTCGCCCTGGGCATCGGGGGCGTGGCCTACGCCCTGCTCGACGACGGCTCACCCGGCGGTTCCGGCCACGGCACGACCGCCGGGAACACCCCGGGCGGCGACGGGACCCCGTCCGCCACCGGCTCGCAGGACGACGACGACACGGACGCCAGCGGCTACGAGGCGACGGCCGGCGGCGGCGACTCCGCGTCTCCGCACACCTCGGCGCCGCCCAGCACCCCGGCCCATGTGAACGTCCACGTCACGGTGTCGGCCGTGCGCGACACCTACACCGGGGGCTGTCCGCCGCCCGCGGAGCAGGCGCCGTCCTTCTCGGCGGTCGTCACGGTCGACCGCACCCCGGTGACGGTCACCTACCGCTGGAGGACGAGCGGCGCCGGTTCCGACCATGGCTGGCAGACCCTCGACTTCCCCTCGGGCGGCCCGAGGAGCCGGACGGTCGAGCACACCGAGCCGTCCTACGAGCCGGACGGCACGATCGAGGGCTGGGTGGCGGTCGAGGTGCGCAGTCCGGTGGGGACGGAGTCCGCGCACGTCCCGTTCACGGTCACGTGCCGGGCGCCGAGCCCGTCGCCGAGCGGTTCGGAGGGGACGGCGACGACCCCCTGAGGCAGCGCCGGCATGGGCGAGGGGTGCCGGGCGGTGGCCCGGCACCCCTCGTCTCACGTCGTCCGGGTGCTCCGCGCTGCGGTGCCGCGGGTCACGCGGCGGAGGTGAACACCGGCAAGTAGCCGCCGGACTGGCCGGAGGCGGTGGGGTGGTAGGACTCGTAGACGGGGAGGGTGAGGCTGTGCAGCCAGGCCGAGCCCGAGCAGAGCTCGTGCCCGGTGAAGGTGCCGCGGACGTCGGCGAAGGCGAAGCCGTGGTCGGCGGCGCGCTTCGCGGTGACGGTGTCGAGGAGGTCGGCCGCGTCGTTTATGGCCCTGCGCTTGGTCTCGCTGAGGCCGATGCAGGTGGTGCCCAGCTTGTAGAAGCGCGGGTAGCCGAGGACGACGACCCGGGCCGAAGGGGACCTGGAGCTGATGGCGTTGTAGACGGAGTCGAGCCGTGCGGGCAGCTGGTTGTTGGCGAAGTCCCTGGCCTGGTTGATACGGCTGAGGCAGGTGCTGTCGGAGCTGAGGACGCAGGTGGTCATCACGTCGGCGAAGCCGGCGTCGTTGCCGCCGATGCTGATGCTGACCAGGGTCGTCGAGGCGTTGAGCGGACCGAGCTGGTTGTTGAGCACGTCGGTCGTGGTCGCTCCGGAACACGCGGTGAAAGAGAACCCGGACGGGCTATGCGCGTTCGCCCACAGCCGGGGGAACGCCTTGCTGCTGCGGTAGCAGCTGCCGCTCGAGCCGTCGTAGCTGCCGGACCCGACTCCGGCGGAGTACGAGTCGCCCAGGGCCACGTAGACGGGGCCGGCGGCTCGGGCGGAACCGGCACCAACCAGGGCGAGTGCGGCGGTAAGGAGAAGTGTGGATGCGGCTGACACGAAACGGGACAGTCTCATGGAACCTCCCTTAGCAGGATCTCTGCCGCATCTTTCGTACCGCGCAGTAACACGTTCGGGAAGTGTCCATGCCAAGATTTCTTGACATGGACATTCCTGCGAGCTGTCCGTGATCGCCGCTGCGTGCACCGGATGTGACGCCGTCTCGGCCGGCGGGCTCTACTCCCGTAGTTGGGAGGCCCTTTAGGGGCGCCGACGGCGGCACCGCCCGGACGCGCCATCCCCGGCCGGACGCCCGGTGCCCCGTGAACCGCCCGCTGTGCCCGGATCGGGCCGGTTCCACCGGGCGTTCGGGAATTCCCGGTGATTCCGCCACTGCGTGAAAACCCGGTGCGGACGCGGACCCCGTGCCGGATCATGAGCGGCATGCCCGACGCAACGCCCCCGCATCGCGCCCTGTCCATCCGTCTCGGCATGAACGACGACGACTCGCCGTCCGACGCCATCGACGCCCTGTTCCTGAGCCGCTTCGTCACCGGCGAGCAGCCCTACTCGTGCGGCACGTCCCTGGACCGGGTCAAGTCGGGGCTGACGCTCGTACCGGGCGGCGGGTCGGTGCTGCGCTCCGCGCGGGACAAGGACCGCGGCGCGACCCTCGCCGAGGGCGACGGCTGGACGATCCTCGTGTCGCGCTGGCACCGCCGTGCCGACGTGACGGTGACGGCGGTCACCGAGGAGCTGGCGCAGCGCGTCCTGGCCGAGGCCGTCGAGGACGCCGAGGACCAGCCGGAACCGCAGCCCGACGACGTGACCATGGGCTTCTGGTACGTCGCCCCGCGCCGCGGGCCGCACCGCATCACGCGGCAGATCAGCGCCGCCCCCTGGGACGACGTGCGGGGCAACTACACCGCGCCGGTGGCGGAGGCCATGGACGGGCTGATGAAGCTCACCGCCGCCGACGTCAGCGGCCGGCTGCTGCTCCTGCACGGCCCGCCGGGCACCGGCAAGACCTCCGCGCTGCGCACGCTGGCCCGCGCCTGGCGCGACTGGTGCCAGGTGGACTGCGTCCTCGACCCCGAGGTGCTCTTCAACGACGTCGGCTACCTGATGGAGATCGCCATCGGCGAGGACGACACCGAAGGGCCGGGCCGCTGGCGGCTGCTGTTGCTGGAGGACTGCGACGAGCTCATCCGCGGCCAGGCCAAGCACCAGACCGGCCAGGCGCTGTCCCGTCTGCTCAACCTCACCGACGGCCTGCTCGGCCAGGGCCGCAACGTCCTGGTCGGCATCACGACCAACGAGGACCTGGAGCGGCTGCACCCCGCGGTGGTCCGCCCCGGGCGCTGCCTGGCCCGGATCGAGGTGGGCCCGCTGACCCGCGCCGAGGCGACCGGCTGGCTCGGCACGTCCGAGGGCATCGGCCGGGACGGCGCCACGCTCGCGGAGCTCTACGCCCTGCGCCGCGGCGCCTCCTCCTCCGGCGGCACCGCGCTCCCCCACCAGACGACCCCGGCCTCCGCCTCCGGAGGCCTCTACCTCTGATGGCCGGGGGTCCGCCCGGCGGCGCGACGGGGAGGATACGGACCCGCACCCCGGCGGAACTGCGCCGCAGTCGCCGCCCGCGGTCGCACAACTGCTGGGACCACCTGTACGCGGCGCCGCTGTGGCCGCTGCACGGCGCCAACCTCGGGACGCTGCTGCGCACCTGCGACGCCGTCGGCGCGTGCCTGGTCGTCCCGCGCTTCCCCTGGGTGCCGGAGGCGCTCGCCCGCGGCAACACCCTGCGGCGGCCCGCCTGCGTGCACTGGACCGGCGATCCCCTGGGCTGGCTGCAGCGGCAGCGCGACCGCGGAGCGCACGTCGTCGGGGTCGAACTCGCCGACGAGGCGGTCCGGCTGGCGGACCTGCCGGCCGCGCGGCGCACCACGGTCGTCGTGCTGGGGCACGAGCAGCAGGGCATCCCGCCGGAGGCGCTCGACCTGCTCGACCTCGCCGTCGAGATCCCCATGGTCGGCATGGGCGCCAGCCTCAACGTCGCGGTCGCGGGTTCGCTGGCGCTGTACAAACTCGCCGGACTGCTGTGAGCGGCGCGCGCTACGCCTCGTACGCGGCGCGCAGCGCGTCCCGCACGGCGTCCTCGGCGGCGGCGCGGTCCAGGCCGAGGCGCCGCACGCGCTGGGCGTAGGCCGACGCGGCGGCGGCCGCCTCACGGGTGGCGGCGTCGCCCGCGGCCGCGACGAAGGTGCCGTTGCGGCCGCGGGTCTCGATCACACCGTCCGACTCCAGGGCGCGGTAGGCCTTGGCCACGGTGTTGGCCGCCAGGCCGAGGTCGTCCGCGAGCCCGCGGACGGTCGGCAGCCGGTAGCCGACCGGGAGGGCCCCGGAACGGGCCTGGTCCGCGATCTGCTCGCGCAGTTGCTCGTAGGGCGCGGCGGCCGCGTCCGGCCTGACGGTGATCTTGAGGCTCACGGTGTGTCGTCCTCCCGGCGGGACGGGGCAGCGCTGTTTGTCGCGGCCATTGTGCTGCACGCACCGTCCGCGAGGACGACGGCGCGGCCGGGCCCCGCCGGGTCGTGGGCGATCGCGTCCCCCGGCTCGTGCAGGTGCAGCACGAAGCGCTCGCCCGCGCGGTACGCCTCCAGGCCCGCCCTGCAGTACGCCACCATGTCGTCCGGCAGCGCGTCCAGGGGGAACCAGCCGAGCTCCGAGCACTTCTCCGGCTCGCGGTTGACCGGCTCGTGGACGCCGCCGTCCGCCTCGAAGAACCAGCCGATGCGCTCGCCCCCGCCGGGCGCGCGGTGCTGCATGACCAGGGCGACGGCGATGTCCTCGGGGCGCAGCACGACGCCCACCTCCTCCTGGGCCTCGCGGACCAGGGCCGTCAGGACGTCCTCGCCGTCCTCGACGTGGCCGGAGGGGGCGTGCAGCAGGCCGTCGGCGTAACCGGTGTTGACGCGGCGGCCGAGCAGGACCTCGTCGCCGCGGCGGAGGACGAGGTGGACGTCGACGATCTCCGTGTGCCTGCGGGGCTGCTTGATCCGCACGACCGCGGCGTAGCGCTCGTCGTGGACCGGGCCGCCCCACAGCGCGGTGTCGTGGGCGAGCTGCTCCACCTCGGTGTGCTCGGCGAGCGGCCGTACCATCGCGGCCAGTTCGGCGGCGCGGATGCCCACCGGCTCGGCCTCTCCCCAGCACCCCTCGACCAGCACGAGGCGTCCGCCGCGGCGCAGCAGCCGGGCCCAGCGGCGCAACGCGGCCACGGGGTCGGGCAGCGCCCACAGCATGTGCCGGACGAGCACCACGTCGAACCGGCCCTGTGCGACGGGCGGTTCGGCCGCGTCCCCGAGCAGGACGCGGGCCCCGGTGCCGGCCAGCTTCGTCCGGGCCAGCGCGGCCATGCGCGCGGAGCGGTCGACGGCGGTCACCCGGTGCCCCTGCTCGGCGGCGAGCCGCGCGAGGCTGCCCGTGCCGCACCCGAGGTCGAGCACGTCCGCCGGGGTGCCGGGCAGCCACGTCCGCAGCCGTGCCGCCCACGCCTCCCGCACGGCCGGCTCCCGCAAGCCGTGGTCGGGCTCCTCGTCGAAGCGGTCGGCCACGGTGTCCCAGTACGTGTCACTGCTGAGTTCGCCCACCCCGTGATCCTTCCACCCCCCACTGACAACGCCTCCGTGCTTCCCCGCGGGACCGCCGGGTCCGGCCGGACCACGCCCCACGTGGCGATCCCCCGAGGAAGGGGCGACAGACGGATCCCGCCGAGGCCTGACCACGACCGCCCCCAACCGCCCGCGGACGCGGACGCCTCCCGTGCGGGACCAGGTGTGCGCGGCCCCGCATCCGGTGCCGCGGCCGAGGACACCGCCCCTGCCCCGGCCGCACGGGGCCGGCCCCACGCGGCCGCCACCGGCTCCCCCCGTTCCGGAGGGCCGCAGGGAAGCCCCCGGCAGAGCCGGGCCGGCCCCCCAACCACCCGCGACCGGCTTTTCCCGGCCCGGATCCCCGCCCGCCGCCGCGGAACGCCTCCCGCCGGAAGGGGCGTCAGCTCAGGCCCAGGTTCCGGTAGCGGGTGCGGCGGGCGGCGAGGCGGACGGCGCGGGGGTGGGCGCGCAGGGCCGCGAGTTCGGCACCCAGGACCGCGCCGAGGCGGGCCAGGAACGCCTCGGGCTCGTCCGCCGCGTCGGGCGTCTCCTCCACCACCCGGTCGACGATCCCGTGCGCGGCCAGGTCCGCCGACCGCACCCCCTGGCGCCCGGCCACTTCGTACGCCCGTTCCGTCGTCCGGTACAGGATCGCCGAGGCCCCCTCCGGCGGCAGCGGGGAGAGCCACGCGTGCCGCGCGGCCACCACCCGGTCCGCGGGCAGCAGCGCGAGCGCGCCCCCGCCGGCGCCCTGTCCGAGCAGCAGGCACAGCGTGGGCGCGGGCACGGTCATCAGGTCGGCGAGGGAGCGGGCGATCTCGCCCGCCAGGCCGCCCTCCTCGGCCTCCCGGGACAGCGCCGCACCCGCGGTGTCGACCACGCACAACAGCGGCAGGTCCAGTTCCGCCGCGATGCCCATGCCGCGGCGGGCGACCCGCAGGCCGGCGGGGCCGAGCGCGGACGGCCGCCCGTCGCCGGTCTCCCGCCGGTCGTGGCCGAGGACGACGCAGGGCGTGCCGCCGATCCGGGCGAGCGCGAGCAGGAGTCCGGGGTCCCGTTCCCCCGCGCCGGTGCCGCTGAGCGGGGTCACGTCCCGGGCGGCCGCCGCCAGCAGGGCGCGCAGCCCCGGCCGTTCGGGCCGCCGTGAGCGCCGGATGGACTCCGCGGCCGGTGGAGCGGAGGCGCCCGGCGCGGGCTCGGGACCGGCCCCGCCGGTGTCCGGGGCTCCCGCCGTGTCGCCGCACAGCACCCCGAGGACGCGTGCCGCGACGTCCGCGAGTTCCGCGGAGGGCAGCACGGCGTCCACGATGCCGTTGGCCAGCAGGTTCTCCGCGACCTGGACGCCGGGCGGGAACTCCTCGCCGTACAGGGCCTCGTGGATCCGCGGGCCGAGGAAGCCGATGAGCGCGCCGGGTTCGGCGGCGGTGACGTGCCCGAGGGAGCCCCAGGACGCGAAGACCCCGCCCGTGGTCGGGTGCCGCAGGTGGACCAGGTACGGCAGGCCCGCGGCCTTGTGGTCGGTGATGGCCGCCGCGACCTTGACCATCTGCAGGAACGCGATGGTGCCCTCCTGCATCCGCGTCCCGCCCGAGGCGGGCGAGGCCAGCAGGGGCAGCCGCTCACGGGTGGCCCGTTCGACGGCCCGTACGAGGCGTTCGCCCGCGGCGACGCCGATCGAGCCGCCCAGGAAGCGGAACTCGCCCGCGACGACGGCGACCCGGCGGCCGCGGATCCTGCCCTCGCCGGTGACGACCGACTCGTCGAGCCCGGTCCGCTCCCGTGCCCGGGCGAGGTCGGCGCGGTACCCGGCGTCGTCGAGGTAGCCGGGCAGCGCGGTCACGGGCTCGTCCCAGCCGTGCCAGGTGCCGGAGTCGACGACGGCGTCGATGAGCTCCAGGGCGGCCGCGCGGCGGCGCGTCGGTTCGGTCATGGCGTCACCCTAGGGTGCCTGCCGGGGCCTGTGGCCAGGGCCAACACCTCACGGAACACGGGGCGGAGGTCACTCGTACGGCGCAACTCCATCACGGGGCGGGGGTCGTTGTGGGGATGTGGTCACAGTCGATTCCCAGAACGCACCGGGTGCGCCGGCCGGGAACGAGGTCCCCCGGACGGTTCCGGCGCCCATCCGCCGCAGCCGTCCGTACCGCCCGAGGGAGGGCGTCCCCCTCGGGGAATGGGTCTTCGTCCCGGGGACGGCGGGATTCTTCGGCCGGAGTCCGGACGCCTACATCGAGCGTGGCGAGGAGCGCATTCCGCTCGTGTACTGCTCTTCGGAACTGGAACAGTTCACCAACGAAATGGTCGGCATCGAGGGGGATTTCATCCGCCGCTGCTCCGGCATCGATCTGGATGCGCGGTATTAGGGCGTGCATTCACCGTATCCCCCGCCCACGCCCGGCCCCGACAGGAATTCCTTCATGCCGCCTTTGCAGGACCGTTTCCGCTTCGAGAACGACATGCCGTACGAGGACCACCTCAGCGGCCACACCATTTACAGTCCCCGCCAGGCCCCGGACGACACTTCGGGGAACGGGTTCTTCTCCGCCCCGGACTACGACGTCCTGAACGGGGCGTGGACGTCCGAGGAGGAATTGGCCCAGCTCCTCGAACCCCCTCTGGCGGAGGAGGTGGACGACTACGAGGAGGAGGACGACGACGTCTTCGCCGCGCCCTCCCCGGAGTCCGCGACCCACGAGCTGCCGCTCACCCGGCACAGGCACCGCAGGATCCGCCGGGCGGCGCTGCGGCAGAAGGCGGCCAGGACCCAGACGCTCAGCTTCGTCGTCGCGGCGGTCGCGGCCACCATCGTGGCCATGGTGAGCGTGCTCGGGGGGATGGTCGCCCACGACCCGTTGCGCCACATCGCCGCCACCAACGGGGCGTCGGGGCTGGCGGGCTGGTGGCCGCTGCTGGTCTACGGCCCCTGGATGGTGGCCTCGTTGTCGATCCTGCGGGCCGCGCTGCACCAGCGCCGGGCCCCGCACTCCTGGGCGGTCGTGCTGCTCTTCTCGGCCTTCGCGATCCTGTTCTGCGTCGCCTCCGCCCCCCGGACGATCACCGACTGGACCGTCGCCAGCCTCCCCGCCATCGCGGCGCTGTCCTGCTTCCACCAGCTCGTACGGCAGATCACCCTCACCCACCCCCCGCGGCGCACCCCCCGCAGCCGGCACTCCTCCTGAGGGGGCCCCGCGGCGACACCGCCCATGATCCGCATCATTGACGTGTCCATTGCGACGATGTGAGGATGCCGGTGATCCGGTCGTGCAACGAGCTCTTCCTGGAGGGGACATGAACAAGCGCAGGGGCGCCTCGGTCGCCGTGGCCGTGGCCGCGACGCTCACCGGGATGCTGGCGCTCGCCGCCCCGGCGAACGCGAGCGTGCCGTACAAGGTGTACTCGACGAGCGCGGCCTGCAAGACGGCCGGCCAGAAGTTCGTCGACTCCGGCCAGGCCTACCAGTACACGTGCACGTGGGACAGCCCGGGCTACCTCCTGACGCTCTGGCTCGGCTGAGGGCCGGCGGACCGCACCCGGGAACAGGCGGGTGGGCGGCGCCGGACAGGACTCCTGTCCGGCGCCGCCGTCGTGCCGGGGGGACCCGGGCCGCACCGGCGACCGGCATCCTCAGCCCCCGCTTAGCGATGCCTTAACGCCGCCATAAAGATCGCCCGCAGGTCCTCCGAACAGGGGTTCCACCCGTGCGGCGCGGCTAGCGTGCTGGTTCGCCGGCGCCCGTCGGCACCGCGCACCGGGCCACCGCCGAAGGAGAACCCCACCATGACCGCACGCCGCAGGGCCGCCCTGGCCACCGTCCTCGGGATCGGACCGCTCGCACTGACCGGCCTGGCCGCGGGACCGGCGAGCGCGCACGGCACCATGGGCGGCCCGGTCAGCCGGGTGCTGACCTGCTACGCGGAGAACCCCGAGAACCCGACGTCGGCCGCGTGCAGGGCGGCGGTCGCGGCGGGCGGCACGCAGGCCTTCTACGACTGGAACGGGGTGCGCATCGGCGACGCGGCCGGACGCCACCGGCAGGTGATACCGGACGGCAAGCTGTGCAGCGCGGGCAACGAGGAGTTCAAGGCGCTGGACCTGGCGCGGGCAGACTGGCCGGCGACGAGGATGACGCCGGGACGGCAGGACCTGGCGTACCGGGTGACGGCCCGCCACAAGGGCTCGTTCGAGCTGTACATGACGAAGGCGGGGTACGACCCGTCGCGGCCGCTGACGTGGTCGGACCTGGAGGCGCAGCCGTTCGCGAAGGTGACCGACCCCCAGGTGCGGGACGGCAGTTACGTCCTGCCGGTGGACGTGCCGGCCAGGTCGGGGCGTCAGCTGGTCTACGCGATCTGGCAGCGCTCGGACAGCCCGGAGGCCTTCTACTCCTGCTCCGACGTGGTCTTCGGCGCGGACACCGGGAAGGCCCCCGGGGCGCCCGCCACGCCCGCGACCTCGGCCCCGGCCGGGACCGGGACCGGGACCCCCGCCGCGGCCACGACCGCCCCCGCGCCCACCGCCTCCGTACCGGACGACGCGCGGATCGCCGCCGGGGCGGACCGGTCGACGGTGCGCCACCACCACGCGCACACCGCCGCGGACGGCTCGGCGAGCCCGCTCGCGGAGCCGTCCGCGACGGCGGACACGTCCCTTTCCGGCGCGGACCTGGCGGAGACCGGAGGCAGCAGCAGCGGCACGACCTCGCTGATGGCGGCGGGGGCCGCCGCCGTCTCGCTCGGTGCGTCGGTGCTGCTGCTCGTCGCCCGCAGGCGCCGGACGCGGGTCGGCTGACGGGGGACGTCAGCTGAAGACGTCCCCGCAGTCGGTCGCGGTGGCGTGCGCCGGGTCGAGGGCGTTGGCCGCCTCGTGGAACACGATGCGGTCGGTCAGCCCGACGAAGACGTGCTCGGACAGGTCGAGCGGGCACAGGTCCTGCAGCACCACGTTGCGGACGTCAGGGCCGGACAGGAACTGCGAGGTGTACGGCGTGACGACCTCGTCGTACTTGGTCGCGATCACCGTGTAGTGGACGCCGGGGAGGGTGTCGCCGCCGGCGTTCAGCTTGGTGAGGAAGGCCGATCCGGCCATCTGGTCCGTCAGCCCCTGCGGGCTGAGGTGCTCGATGGCCTCGGCCGCCCCGGGGAAGTACGGCAGCAGCCTGAGCAGCCCGCCCAGGTCGGTCCCGTGGTTGCTGGGCGCGATGCCGACGAGCGCGTTCACCTTGGGGGCACCGCCCAGGAACTTCATGTAGTAGCGCGGCATCATGCCGCCCTGGGAGTGCCCGACGATGTCGACCTTGCCCGCGCCGGTGGCCGTGAGGACCCGGTCGACGTAGTCGGCGAGCTGCTGGGAGGAGGCGGTGATGGAGCCGAGCCCGTAGAAGAGGGGCACGCCGGGCAGCTGGCCGTAGTCCAGGGAGTAGACGCAGTAGCCCCGCTTGACCAGGTAGGGCGCGAGGCCGAGCCAGTTGTCGATGGAGTTGCCGAGGGTGCCGTGGACGAGGACGACGGGCCGCGGGTGGGCGGCGGACGGCTTGCAGGACCAGTTGTTCCAGCCGCTGCTCGCGGTGGCGCCGGCGGTGGTCGCGGCGGCGACGGTCGTGGTGGCGTGGGTGTCGGACGTGGGGGTCTTCGCCAGTGCGGTGGTCGTGCTGTCCACCAGGACGGGGGTGGCGAAGAGGGCGGCGGTGAGAGTCAGCGCGGAGAGGAGCCGGAGCGCTGATCGCGGTCTGATGGGCAGCATCGAGCGATCTCCTCGCAGGTGGGGGAATGACTGGCTCCCGTGCAGCCTGTGATCCGGATCACCAGAGTGCTGAGCTTCCGTCAATTTACGGAGGAGTAACAAACGTCGCTAGCTACCGGTGGGTAAAGAATTCATCACGCCGGCTTCACGTCGATGTGATAATGGACCGTCAGGCCGCACCCGACAGTGCCGCGGGCATCAGCGCCCGCGGGCCGAAGCGGGCTCGCGCCCGGTCCGCGACCGCCTCGATCCGGCGCGCCTTCTCGTCCCCCGGGTCCAGGCTGAGCTGCAGCGTCGCGAGACCGGCGTCCGTCAGCCCCTCCGCACGCAACGCGAGGCCGCGCACCCGGGCACGCTGCAGCCCCAGCCCCTCGTAGAGCCGGTACGCGGCCTCGGCGAGGGCGGTGCCGTGGCCGGTGGGCTCGGGCAGCGCGCGGGTGCGGGTGGTCGTGGAGCGGTCGGCGTAGCGGACGGTGAGGGTCAGTGAGCGCGCGACCCGGCCCGACGCGCGCAGTGAGGAGCCCAGTTCCTCGGTGAGCGACAGCAGGGCGCGGCGGTGCCGCACCGGGTCCAGTTCGTCGTGGCCGAAGCGGCGCTCGGCGCCGGCCGAACGGGCGGGGGCGTTCGGGACGACCGGGGGCGGGTCGATGCCGCGGGCCCGTTCGTGCGTCCTGCGGCCCGCCGCGGCGCCCAGGATCCGCTGCAGGGTGCTCAGGGGCGCGGCCGCGACGCGCCCGACGGTGTCCAGGCCGTACGTGCCCAACTGCCGTGCCGTCGCCGGGCCGACGCCGTGCAGCGCCGCCACCGGGCGGTCGGCGAGGAAGGCCGCCACGGCCGCGGGGTCGGTGGGGGCGGCGCGCACCGCGCCCTCCGGTCCGCCCTGCGCCGCCATCCGGGCGAGCAGCTGGTTCGGGCCGACGCCGATCGTGCAGTCCACACCGTGGAGGGCGAGCAGCCGCACCCGCAGCAGCGTGGCCAGTTCCACGGCGTCGCGCCCGAAGTAGCGCAGCGCCCCGCGGACGTCGGCGAGCGCGGCGTCGGGCGGGAGCGCCTGGACGACCGGGGTGAAGCCGCCCAGCAGCCCGAGGAGTCGCTCGTACAGCGCCTCGGCGGCGTGGAAGTGCACGTACAGCACGTGCAGGTCGTCCGTCATCGCCCCGCGCTCCCCGGACTGGAGTGCCACAGCTTGCGGCCGGTGGGAACGCCCTCGCCCGCGGGCCGCAGATCGGCCCAGGGGTGCATCTCGTACCCGGTGGACATCCGGACCCGGCGGCCCCCGGGCGGGGGTGCGGGGAGGCCAGGGGGCTCGCCCGGGGTCTCGGCCAGGCGGGCCGCGACCGCCTCCAGGCCGCCCTCCCTGCGCAGTTCGACCAGTTCGGCCAGGTTCCAGGCGGCGGCGCCGACGACGGACAGGCTCTGCGGTCCGCGGCGCTGGACCACCCCGCGGACCAGCAGCAGCCAGGAGTGGAAGACGGTGTGGGCGCAGGTCTCGTGGCTGTCGTCGAAGAAGGCGAGGTCGACCAGGCCGGTGCCGTCGTCGAGGGTGGTGAAGATGACCCGGCGCCCGGAGCGGATGGGCGGGGTCTGCGTGGCCGCCTTGGCCCCGGCGACCAGCACGGTCTCGCCGTGCCGCACCTCGCGCAGCCGGTTCGCCGGGATCGCGCCCAGCTCCTCCAGGAAGGCGAGGTGGTCGTCCATCAGGTGGCGGGAGGCGTCCATGCCGAGGGCGCCGAGTTCGGCGCCGAGCCGCTCGCCGTCGTCCATGTCGGGCAGGCCGGCCGGCGCGAACGCCGGCTCGCCCTCCCCTCCGGTCAGGGTGAGCTGGCCGTCGTAGGCGGAGGCCCGGCCCTGCCGGTGCACTTCGGCGACCTGGAGCAGCATGTCGCGGCGGTTGCCCCCGAAGGGGTCCAGCGCGCCGACCTGGACCAGGCGTTCGGCGGCGGCACGGCCTGGGCGGGCGCGCTCCCAGAGGTCCTGGAGGGAGGAGTAGGGCTGTCCGGCGGTGATCCGGGCGACCTCGGCCTCGCTGATGCCGTGCACCTCGGAGAGCGCGAGCCGCAGCCCCCACACCTCCTCGCCCACCTCACCACCCCCCTCACCGGACACCAGTTCGATTCGATAGGCCGCGCCCGACCGGTTGACGTCCAGCGGCAGCACCGGCACCCCGCGCCGCCGCGCGTCCGCGAGCAGCAGCCGCTTGGGGTACATCCCGGGGTCATGGGTGAGCACCCCGGCGTAGAAGGCCGCCGGATGGTGCGCCTTGAGCCAGGCGGACTGGTAGGTCGGCACGGCGAAGGCGACGGCGTGCGCCTTGCAGAAGCCGTACGCGCCGAAGGCCGAGACGATCTCCCAGGTGCGCCGGATGACCTCGCGGGAGTAGCCGCGCCCCCGGGCCGCGTCCGCGAACCAGGCCCGCAGCCGTCCCTGCCGGGCCTCGTCCGACAGCGCGCGCCGCGCCTCGTCGGCGAACCCCCGGTCGCAGCCGGTCATGACGCTCATGATGTCGATGAGCTGCTCGTGGAAGACGACCACCCCGTGGGTCTCGCGCAGCACGGGCTCCAGGTCGGGGTGCGGGTAGTGGACGGGCCTGCGGCCGTGCCGGGCGTCGATGAAGGGCCGCACCATGTCGGCGGCGACCGGCCCGGGACGGAACAGGGAGATGTCCACGACCAGGTCGTGGAAGGTGGCCGGCTGCAGCCGCCCCACCAGGTCGCGCTGGCCCGGGGACTCGATCTGGAAGCAGCCCAGCGTCTCGGCGGACTGCACCAGTTCGTACGTCGCGGGGTCGCCCTGCGGGATGCGGTCCAGGTCGATCCGGCCGCCGCCGGTGCGTTCCACCTCGTCCAGGGTGTGCGCCATCGCGGACTGCATGCGCACCCCGAGCACGTCGAGCTTGAGCAGCCCGAGGTCCTCGACGTCGTCCTTGTCGAACTGCGCCATGGGGAAGCCCTCGCCGCTGGTCGGCACGACCGGTGTGCGCTCCAGCAGCCCGGCGTCCGACAGCAGCACCCCGCAGGGGTGCATGGCGACCCCGCGCGGCAGCGCGTCCAGCGCCTCGACCAGCTCCCACAGCCGGCCGTGGTCCTCCCCCGCCACCTGCCGCAGCTCGGGCAGCTCGGCGAGCGCGGCCCGCGCGTCGCGGGCCCGGATGTGCGGGAAGGCCTTGGCCAGCCGGTCGGTCCGCTCCGGGTCCATCCCGAGGGCGGTGCCCACGTCGCGCACGGCGTGCCGGACGCGGTAGGTCTCGGGCATGGCGACGGTGGCGACCCGCTCGCCGCCGAAGCGGTCCAGGATCCGCCGGTAGACCTCCAGCCGGCGGGCCGACTCCACGTCGATGTCGATGTCGGGCAGCGAGGCCCGCCGCCCGGACAGGAAGCGTTCCATGAGCAGGTCGTGCTCGACGGGGTCGGCGGCCGCGATGCCCAGCAGGTGGTTGACGAGCGATCCGGCGCCCGAGCCGCGCGCGGCGACCCGGATGCCCATCTCCCGCACGTCGGCGACCACCTGGCCGACGGTGAGGAAGTACGAGGCGAAGCCGAGCCCCTCGATGATCCGCAGCTCGTGGTCGAGCCGCGCCCAGTACTCCGGCTCCCGGTCGTGGCCCTCGCGGACCATCCCGGCCGCGCAGCGCGAGCGCAGCACGCGGTCGGCGGTGCGGGCGCCCGCGCCGACGAGCTGCGGCTCGGGGAAGTGCACCTGCCCGAGCCCCAGGTCCTCCTCCGGGTCGACGGCGCAGCCCGCGGCGGTCTCCTCGGTGGCCCGCAGCAGCCGGTGGGCGTCGCCGCGGGCGAACCCGGCCGCCTCCATGACCCGCTCGGCGGTGCGCGCCATGTCCCCGGCGTCCTTCAGCCAGCGCTCCCCGCTGTCCAGGCTCCCCGCGTCGCGCACGTCGATCGGCACCAGCCGGCGCGCCGAGTCCAGGACGTCGGCCACCTCCCCCTGGCCGGGGTCGGCGTAGCGGACGGCGTTGGTCAGCACCGGGACGACCCCCTGCTCGACGGCGAAGCCGACGGTGCGGGCGGCGAGCCGCAGCGAGCCGGACCCGGTGCCGGTGCGGCCGTGGTGCACGGCCTCCAGGCGCAGCGCGTCCCCGTACACCTCGCGCCAGGGGCGCAGCAGCCTGGCGGCCCGGTCGGGGCGTCCGGCCGCCAGGGCGCGGCCGACCTCGGAGTCCGCGCCGAGCAGCACGTACACCCCTTCCCGCCCCAGGTCCTCCCAGCCGATGCCGCCGTCGGTGTGGGCGGCGCTGACCAGCCGGCACAGCGCGCCCCAGCCGCGGCGGTCCCGGGCGAGGAAGACCGCCCGGTCGGTCGCCTCCGGCACGAAGGCCCCGCCGCGCACCGGGGTGCGCCGGCGGGCGGCCGGCGGACCGGCCTGAGGGGCGGCGCCCTCCCCCGCGTACGCCGCCGGCACCGCCAGGGAGGCGCCGAACAGCGGCCGCACCCCGGCCCGCGCGCACGCCTTGGCGAAGCGCACCACGCCGGCCACCGTGTCCCGGTCGGTCAGCGCCAGCGCGTCCATCCCCCGTTCGGCGGCGCGCTCGGCGAGCCGCTCGGGGTGCGAGGCCCCGTACCGCAGCGAGAAGCCGGAGACGGTGTGCAGGTGCGTGAATCCCGGCATACGCACCTCCGACCGCTCACGTCTCCCCCCTTCCGGACCCTCCGCCACCCACCATAGACCACTTGTCGAACACGTGTACGAAGACACGCCGGATCCCTGTCCTCCGCCACCCTCCGCGTGGTTTCCTGCACACGACGTCACCGACGCTCACACCCCGATGGGGAGTCGCCATGCCGATGCTGCTGGTCAAGGGCTCTTTCCAGATAAAGAACACCGAACCGGACGGGGACACCGTGGGCTTCACCCCCACCCGTCACCCCGACTGGAACCGCATCAGGGGCGGGCTCGGGCTCGACCTCACCCACTCCTGCCGGGGCAAGCTGCGCCTGGACGCCGTCGACGCGCTGGAGACCCACTACGGGCCCACCTCCGCCCCGGCCCACCAGCCGCTGCCCTTCGCCCACGCGGCCCGGGACGAGCTGCTGCGGTGGCTCGGCTTCACCGCCGTGGAGCGCGGGCCCGGCGGCGAGCGGGTCGTCGCCGCCAGCCCCGAGAGCGTCCCCGGCTGGATCCTCACCGGCGGGGTCGACGTGCACGGCCGCTGCGTCGCCCTGGCCGGACGGGGCGCGCTGCCGGAGGGCACGAAGAGCGGCCAGGAGGTCACGGTCGGCGTGCCGCTGCTGCGCGCCACCGTCAACCACCACCTGGTCGCCGAGGGCCTGGCCTACCCGACCTTCTACAGCAACCTCCACGAGGACCTGCGCCGGGAGCTGACCGACGTCGCCCGGCAGGCCCGCGAGGCGGGCAGGGGGCTGTGGCCCGGCGACGTGAGCACCAGCGGCGCGAAGGTCACCGGGCTCTCCTCGCTCACCGACGACGTGGTGCTCGTCCCCAAGCTCTTCCGGCGGCTCTTCGACTACCTCGCGCTCGGCGAGCCCTCCCTCGCCGCCTTCCGCGCCTACCTGGCCGGGGCGGCCGACACCTACCGGATCCTGTCCTCGGACACCCCGCGCGCGCAGGTGCGGGGACTGCACCACGTCGTCGAGGTGACCGGCGACCACACCGTGCGGATGACCGTCCCGGTCGAGGACCTGGTCTTCATCGAGGCATGACGACCGGGGCGAACTCCGCAGCCCACCGCAGCAGTTCCTCGTCCTCGCCGGGGCGCCCGACGACCTGCAGACCGAGCGGCAGGCCGTTCGCGGCGTACCCGGCGGGCAGACTCACCGCGGGGAAGCCCGCGTTGCTCCACGGCAGGCACATCACCGAGTCGCCGGTGCTGCCCAGGCCGAACGGGGCGGGGCCGGTGGCGGACGGCGCCAGCCAGACGTCGACCTCCCCCATGGCCGCCAGCAGCCGCTCGCGGAAGACCCGGCGCTCGCCCACGGCCCGCTCGTAGTCGTCGCGGCCGACGGCGTGGCCCTCGCGGATGGCGGCGACCGTCTGCTCGCGGTACAGCCGGCCGTGCCGGGGGAACCAGTCGGCGTGCGTACGGGCCACCTCGTAGCGGTTCATGACGTACAACTGCCGTACGACCGCCTCGAACTCACCCGGACCCGGCATCAGCGGCACCTCGCGCACGGTCCAGCCCGCCGCCTCCAGCCGCTTGGCCCGCGCCGCGAAGGCCTCCCGCGCCTCCGTCCCCGCGCGGTCCAGGTACGGGCCGACGGGGACGCCGAGCACCGGCCGGCCGTCGCCGGCCGCCGGCTCCCGCCAGTCGTCGCACAGGACGGACGCGCCGAGCGTCGCCGTCGCGACGTCCGCGGCGAGCACCCCGACCGTGTCGAAGCTCGGGGCGTTGGCGATCACCCCGTCCACCGGGACGCGCCCGAAGGTCGGCTTGAAGCCCACCACCCCGCAGTAGGCCGCGGGCCGGACCACCGAGCCGACGGTCTGCGTCCCGACCGCCAGCGGCACCATGCCCGCCGCCACCGCGGCCGCCGATCCGCTGCTCGAACCACCGGGTGTGTGGGCGGTGTTGTGCGGATTGCGGGTCGGCCCCGGCGCGGTCACCGCGAACTCGGCCGTCACCGTCTTCCCCGCGACCAGCGCCCCTGCCGCCCGCAGCCGGTCCACCAGCGGTGCCTGCGGCCCGGCCAGCACCTCCGCCGGTACCGCGGACCCGGCCCTGGTGTCCATCCCGTCGATCCGGACGATGTCCTTGACGCCCACCATCACCCCGGACAGCACGCCCGGCGGTGCCGCGGCCGCCTCCGCCGCCAGCCGGCCCCGCCGGTCCGGTTCCCGTACGAACGCCTTGATCCGGGCGTCGAGCCGGTCGATGCGGTCACAAGTCCGTGCCACCAGATCCGTCACGGCGGCCACGCTACGCCGAAAAGCTCCGGCCTTCCTCAAACAGCGCGTCATCGCCGCGCCCACGGGCACACCGACCACAGGGGGTGGTGCGACATGTCATGGCTCGCATGGACATATCCGGTGGCCGAGGTGGCACTGCTCGTCACGGCGGGGGTGCTGCTGCGCGCACCGCGCGTCGCGGCCTACGAGCTGACGGACCCCCACGAGGCGGCCTACCTGCGCGACGGGCGCCGCGGCACGGTGGTCGTCGCGTTGGTCGCGCTGCATCTGCGCGGCACGGTGGACGCCGGCGCGCACCGCACCGCGCGCATCTCCGGGCCGCTGCACGGGCTCTCGCAGCCGCTGCAACTGGCCGTCTACCAGGCCCTGTACCGGCCGGCGGGGGTGAACACCGTCGCCACGTCGCGGCCGGTGCGGCGCGAACTGGACGTACTGCGCGGGCGACTGGCCGGCGCGGGGCTGATCCGGGGCGACCGGCGTCGGCGTACGGCCCGTGCGCTGCTCTGCGCGGCCGTGCCGACCGCGGCCGCGGAGCTGGTGCCCGGCGCCCTGACGGCCTGGGACCCGTTCCGGACGGCCGTCCCCGCCCTCACGGTGGCCGCCGCCCTCGCCCTGTGGAGGGTGCCGCGGCGCACCCGGGCCGGCCGCCGCGTCCTGCGGCGGGCCCAGGAGCGTTTCCCGCGCCCGCGCACCCGCAGGGCCTCACCCGAGTCGGTCCTCCTGGCGGTCGCCCTGCACGGCGGGCCGGCGCTGCGGCTGGCCGTCCCGCACTTCGCCGGGGAGGCCGGGCTGCTCGCCCACCACGACAAGGCCGAGAGCCTCTACGGCGTCAACCACTGGCACAGCGGCGGCGGCGGCACGCCCACCTCGTGCGCGAGTTCGGGGGCGGGCGGCTGCGGCTCGGGAGGGGTGTGAGGGTACGCGTCCTCCCGGACGGCCCAAACACCGCATCGGTGCGAGATTCGTCACGTCCCGATGTCACATGGGTGCTCCCACGTCCCGTGCGTCAACCCGTGTCACGCGCGCGTCACCCCGGTGGCTACTCAGGGGTTGCGAAGCCAAGGGGACGGCACGATTTACTGACCGCCATGACGGCGACCGACACCACCTCCAGACCCGTGGCGCACCCCGGCCGGCTGCGCATGATGAGCCACCTGCGCCGCCTCGCGGCCGCCGGTCTGGTGGAGCCGCCGTGCGGCGCACGGCCCCTGCGGGACCCGCAGGACGAGGACGCCGAGGTCTGGGACGACTTCCGGCACCGGCTGGCGGCCCTGCTGGTCGGCCTGCACGAGGATGCCCAGGCACCCCGCCCGGCCCCTCGGGCCGTGCACGTCGGCGCGACGGTGACGGCCTTCCCGCTGCACCGCCGGTTCAGCTGACCCCCCGGCCGCCGGATCCGCTGGATCCGGCGGCCCGCCCGCACCACGTGGACGTCAGCCGAGTTCCGCCCCGACCGCGGCCAGCGCCGTGGTCACCGGCTGGAAGAAGGTCTCCCCGCCCGCCTGGCAGTCCCCGCTGCCGCCGGAGGTGAGGCCGATCGCACTCCCGTCGCGGCTGAACAGCGCGCCCCCGCTGTCGCCCGGCTCGGCGCAGACGTCGGTCTGGATCAGCCCGGTGACGGTGCCCTCCGGATAGTTGACCGTCGCGTCGAGCCCGAGGACCGTGCCCCCGTGCAGCCCGGTGGTGCTGCCCATCCGGAACACCTCCTGGCCCACGGCCGCCTCGGCCGCCCCGTTGATCGCCAGGGCACGGCCGTCGCCGAGGCTCACCTGGCTGGGCGCCTGGGTGTCCGGGTCGTCGTACGTCACGAGGGCGAAGTCGCCGTCACCCGGGAAGGTCGCCTGCCGTACGGTCGCGATGGGCGTCCCGCCCTGGCTGTCCGACCAGTTCGCGAACGCGACCCCGCAGTGGCCTGCGGTGAGGAAGGCCGGGGCGCCGTCCTTGACGACATTGAAGCCCAGCGAACAGCGCGCGCCGTCGGCGAAGATGGCGTCCCCGCCGGCCACCAGGGGCTTGAACTCGCCCGCGGACTTGTGGATCCGGGCCATGCCGCCGCCCAGGGACCGCACGGTGGACTCCAGGGTGTCCCACTTGCCGCCGGTGACGGTGCGGTCCGCGGTGACCAGGATCCGGTTGGTCCGGGGGTCGACGGCCCAGGCGGTGCCGGGGATCGTGGCGCGCTGCTTCAAGGTCCGTGCGGCGGCGCCCAGTTCGGCGGCGCTGTTCTCGACCGTCCGGGTCGCGGCGCCGGCCTTCCCGGCCTGCGCGGCCACGTCGTCGCCGTCCCCTGCGACCACGTTCACCACGAGCTGCCTGCTCGCCGCGTCGTAGTACGCCCCCGCGATGGACGGGCCGAACCGCGAGCCGAGCCGCGCGGCGAGTTCCGCGGCGGCCGCGGCGGTGAGCCGCTTCGGCGAGGGGGCCTGCGGACCCTGCGCGGCGGACTGCGACGCGTTGGCGTTGGGCAGCAGTACGGCCGCTGCCGCGATGGCGGCGGCACCGGCCGCAACGAACACGATCTTCCGCTTGGCTATCTGTTTGTGCTTCAACTCGTGACCTCCTGTGGGGGGATACAGGCCGGATCGTCGGGCGCAAGGGGGGGAAGCGTCGTTCCGTCTGACATACGCAGCCCCGCCCCGTCGCGTTCACCGCGGCCCATCCGCTCGCGCCCGGGGTCGCGGTTGTGGTGGAATCCGCCCGATGAGCACTTTCGACCCCTCCCTCGTGGCGCTGGAGTACCGCGCCGCCTACGACCGGCAGTTGCGCGCCCGTGTGCCCGCCGACCTCTCGCGGTACGAGTCGGTGGAACGCGACGGCCCGCTGCTGCGCAAGACCTACCGGCACGGGGAGGCGGGGTTCCTCGACTACCGCGACCTCGGCGGGCTGGACGGGCCCGGGCTGGACGCCCTGATCGCCCGGCAGCGGGACCACTACGCCGCGCTGGGCGTGCCGGTGGAGTGGAAGTACCATGCGCACGACCTGCCCGTGGGACTGCCGGACCGGCTGGTCGCGGCCGGCTTCGTGCCGGAGGAACCGGAGACGGTGCTGGTCGGCGAGGCGCAGGCGCTGACGGCCGCCCCGGCGCTGCCGGAGGGCCTCGCGCTGCGGGAGGTCGGCTCACGGGCGGACTTCGAGCGCATCCGGGAGATGGAGGAGACGGTCTGGGGCGTGCCCCACGACTGGCTGCCGGGGATGCTGGAGAGCGAGGTGTCGGGGCCCGGCGACCCCTGCGCGGTGGTCGTCGCCGAGACCGCCGACGGCACGGTGGTCTGCGCCGGCTGGGCCCGTTTCCACGAGGGCACCGACTTCGTGTCGCTGTGGGGCGGCTCCACCCTGCCGCAGTGGCGGGGGCGGGGCGCCTACCGGGCGACGGTGGCGCACCGGGCCCGGCTCGCGGTCGCGGCGGGTCACCGCTTCGTGCAGGTCGACGCCTCCCCGGACAGCGCCCCGATCCTGGCCCGGCTGGGGCTGCTGCCGGTGGCGGTGACCGTTCCGTACGTGTGGCGGCCGGACGTGCCGCAGGCGGAGGGCGGGCTCAGCTGACGTCGGAGGGCCGCTGCGGCCGGACGGTGTCCAGCAGCGGGTCCGCCGAGAGGGCCTCGCGCAGGTCGGCGGGGAGCTCCTCGGCGGGCTCCACCACCGGCGCACCGGCGGCCGGCGCCTCCGCCGCGGCGGCCCGCGGTGCGGGCCCGGGGGGAGGTGCGGCCGCCACCGGGGGTCCGGGGGGAGGTGCGGCCGCCACCGGGGGTCCGGGCGCCGGCTGCTGTCCGACGGCCGGGTAGGGCGCCGGCTGGGCGCGCTCGAGGAAGCGCAGCAGCTCCACCGGGAAGGGCAGGACCAGGGTGGAGTTCTTCTCCGCGGCGACGGCGACGACCGTCTGCAGCAGGCGGAGCTGGAGCGCGGCGGGGGTGTCGCTCATGACCGCCGCGGCGTCGGCGAGCTTCTTGGAGGCCTGGAACTCGGCGTCCGCGTTGATGATCCGCGCCCGGCGCTCCCGCTCGGACTCGGCCTGGCGGGCCATCGAGCGCTTCATCGTCTCCGGCAGCGAGACGTCCTTGATCTCGACGCGGTCGATCTGCACGCCCCAGCCGATGGCCGGGCTGTCGATCATCAGCTCCAGCCCCTGGTTGAGCTTCTCGCGGTTGGAGAGCAGGTCGTCCAGGTCGCTCTTGCCGATGATCGAGCGCAGCGAGGTCTGCGCCATCTGCGAGACGGCGAAGCGGTAGTCCTCGACGTTGATGATCGCGTCGGCCGCGTGGACGACCTTGAAGTAGACCACCGCGTCCACCTTGACCGTGACGTTGTCGCGGGTGATGCCCTCCTGAGCGGGCACCGGCATCGTCACGATCTGCAGGTTCACCTTCCGCATCCGGTCGACGATCGGGACGATCATGGTGAATCCCGGGTTCCGCACCCCGCCCCTGACCCGGCCGAGCCGGAACACCACGCCCCGCTCGAACTGCTGCACCACACGGGCCCCGGCCACGAAGTACAACGCTCCTGCCGAGAGCACGGCGGCAATCAACTCGACGACCATCACGGCCCCCTGGGGTCCGGAATCGCAGTACTTCCACGGTACCTCGCGAGTAACCCGCCGGATACGGGCCGGGATGCCCCGGTTACGGGCCCGGTGCCGGCCTACCGCGGCGCACCCGCCGCCCGGGCGAGGCGGTCCGCGACGACCCGCAGCCGTTCGGCCAGCTCAGGGGGCTCCCGCACCTCGAAGTCGACGCCGAGCATGCCGATGTAGACGGCGAGCGCGTCGAGGGACTCGGAACCGGTGCGCAGCACGCAGCTGTCCGGTCCGGTGGACTCCACGGTCGCGTAACCGGCGTACTCGGCCACGGCCTCGGCGGGGGCGTGCACGACCACGACGGCCTGGTGGCGGTAGGCCCGCGAGGTGACGCCGCGGGCGACGTACGACGCGGCGTCCGCCGGAGGCCGCCGGGGCGTGAAGCGGGGGCCGGCCGGGGACTTGGGGTCCATCCGGTCCACGCGGAAGGTGCGCCAGTCCTGCCGGTCGGTGTCCCAGGCGAGCAGGTACCAGCGGCGGCCGTGGTGGACCAGGCCGTGCGGCTCCACCGTGCGGCGGCTGGCGGTGCCGCCGTGCGCCCGGTAGTCGAAGCGCAGCCGTTCGTGGTCGCGGCACGCGGCGCCGATCGCGGTCAGCACGTCCTGGGCGACGGCGCCCGGCACGGTCGCGGGCCGGGCGACCGCGACGGCCTCCATGGCCTGCGCCCGGCGGCGCAGCCGGGAGGGCAGCACCTGTTCCAGTTTGGCCAGCGCGCGCAGCGAGGTCTCCTCGATGCCCTCGACGCTGCCCCCGGCGCCGGTGCGCAGGCAGAGCGCGACCGCGATCGCCTCCTCGTCGTCGAGCAGCAGCGGGGGCAGGGCGGCGCCCGCGCCGAGCCGGTAGCCCCCGGCGGTGCCGGGGGTGGCGTGCACGGGGTAGCCCAGGGCCCGCAGGCGCTCCACGTCGCGGCGCACCGTCCGGGCGGTGACCTCGAGGCGTCCGGCGAGTTCGGGCCCGGTCCAGTCGCGCCGGGACTGGAGCAGGGACAACAGGCGCAGCAGTCGGGCGGAGGTTTCCAGCACGGCACCAGTCTGGCAGCCATCGCGGACGGTTCCTGGCCGCATTCCGCCCTACCGTGACGCCCATGGAGACCATCCCCGAAGGCACCGTCCTGGACCGCCGGACGCTCAACCGTTCCCTCCTGGCCCGGCAGTCGCTGCTGGGGCGGGTGCGCACCGGTGCGGAGGAGATGGTCGAGGCCCTGGTGGGACTGCAGGCGCAGGAGCCGCAGGACCCGTACGTCGCCCTGTGGTCCCGGATCGAGGACTTCGCGCCGGAGGAGCTGTCCGGGATGCTCGCGGACCGGCGGGCGGTGCGGATGTCACTGCTGCGGTGGACGGTGCACCTGGTGACGGCACGGGACTGCATGGCACTGCGCCCTGTGGTGCAGGACGTGCTCGAACGGCGCCTGCTCGGGCAGTTCCGGCGCCAGCTGGCGGGGCTGGACCTGGCGGAGGTGGCCGGGGCCGGCCGGGCGCTCCTCGAGGACGGCCCGCTGTCCCCGAGCAGGCTCGGGGACGCCCTGCGGGAACGCTGGCCGGACCGCGAGCGGCTGCCGCTCAGCCTGGCCGTCACGGCCCGGGTGCCGACCGTGCAGCCGCCGCCGCGCGGCCTGTGGCGCACCTCGGGCGCGGCCCTGCAGACCCCGGCCGACCGGTGGCTCGGCCGGGACTTCGACTTCGCGGCCGGCTCCGCGCCGGACGCGGCCGTCCTGCGCTACCTCGCCGCCTTCGGCCCCGCGTCGGCCGGGGACGTCGCCGTATGGTCGGGGCTGACCGGGCTCCGCGCGGTCATGGACCGGCTCCGCCCGGGGCTGCGGGTCTACCGCGACGAGAAGGGCACCGCGTTGTACGACGTGCCGGACGCGCCCTTCCCCGACCCCGGGACGAAGGCGCCGCCCCGGTTCCTCCCGCAGTACGACAACATCGCCCTGTCGCACGCCGACCGGACGCGGATCATGCTGCGCAACCCCT
>NZ_JARAVL010000024.1:94941-116356 GCF_033792725.1 Streptomyces sp. PA03-5A
ACGGTGCCGGAGGCCGCCGCCCGGGAGGTGCGCTTCGCGGGGTGACCGGGGCGCGCGTACCGGGGGCGGCCGGGAACGGCTCAGTACACGCCGACCCCGGGACGAAGGCGCCGCCCCGGTTCCTCCCGCAGTACGACAACATCGCCCTGTCGCACGCCGACCGGACGCGGATCATGCTGCGCAACCCCTACGCCGAGCTGCCGCTGCCCGGCAGCGGCAGCAACCGCGGCTTCTTCCTCCACGACGGCTTCGTCCACGGCCTGTGGCGGATCCGGGCCACCCGCGGCGCGGCCGTGCTCCACGTCCAGCCGTACGCGCCGCTGGACGCCGGGGCGCGGGAGGCGGTCGCCGCCGAGGGCGCACGGCTGCTGGCGTTCACGGTGCCGGAGGCCGCCGCCCGGGAGGTGCGCTTCGCGGGGTGACCGGGGCGCGCGTACCGGGGGCGGCCGGGAACGGCTCAGTACACGCCGACCCCGTACGCCGTGAGGACCGCGGGCAGCGGCTGGAAGAAGGTGGTGCCCCCCTCGGTGCAGTCACCGCTGCCTCCGGACAGCAGCCCGAGGGCCTTCGTCCCGTCGTACAACGGCCCGTCGGAGTCGCCGGGCTCGGCGCAGAGGTCGTACGGATCAGGCCGCGGACGATGTCGCCGCCGTAGTTGACGGTGTAGCCGAGCCCGGTGACCGTGCCGCTGCGGACGCCCGTGGTGGAGCCGTCCCGCTTCACCGCCTCCCCGACGCGGGCCCGCGCGGCCTGCGTGATGTCCTGCCGTCCGACCTTGCCGGGCCGCGCGACGGAGCCGGTGTAGCGGACCAGGGCGTAGTCGTCGTACGGGAAGCTGAAGCCGGTGGTGGTGCCCAGCGTCCTGGTCCGGGCGGGATCGCCGTACCAGGTCCTGGCGGCGTGCCCGCAGTGACCGGCGGTCAGGAAGTAGTAGGTGCCCGCGGCGCGGACGTTGAAGCCGACCGAGCAGCGGAAGCCGCCGCCGTGGACGGCGTCGCCACCGGCGGCCATCCGTGCGAAGGAGCCGCCGACGCGCTCGAAGCGGACCGTGCCGCCGTACCGTCCGGCGGCCCGTTTCAACGCGGTGAGCCCGCTGCGCGGGACGGTGCCGTCGTGGCGATGACCAGCGCGCCGCTCTTGGGGTCGACCGCCCAGGCACTGCCCTCGACGTCCGCCGACTCGGCCGCCAGGCCCGCCGCCGCCAGGTGCGCGGCCGAGGTCCCGCTGCCGGTGGCGGCCCGTGCGTCCGGCACGGCGACCGCGGTCGCGGCCACCAGACCGAGGAGCGCCGCTCCGCGCAGCGCTGCGCCTCGGGCGAGGCCGCCCCACGGAGTGGTGCGCTTGTTCCTCATATGTTCCCCCTGCGAGGTTATGCGGTGCCTCGCGGAGTATTGCGACGATCGGCCCGGCGGACAAGAGGACCATACGGGACGTGCCCGGCAGCCGTGGGGCCGCCGGGCACGTCCGTGACGGAAGGGAGGGCGTGGACCTGCCCGGGGGTCAGAAGACGCTGACGCCGTAGACGCTGAGCGCCTCCGTCACCGGCTGGAAGAAGGTCGTCCCGCCGACGCTGCAGTTACCGCTGCCACCGGAGGTCAGACCCAGCGCGATGCCGCCGGATGTGTACAGCGCGCCACCGGAGTCGCCGCCTTCGGCGCACACGTTGGTGCGGATCATCTGGTAGACCACGTCGCCGCCGCCGTAGTTGACGGTGGCGTTGAGGCCGGTGACCGAACCGCTGTGGATGCCGGTGGTGGAGCCGTCACGCAGGACGGCCTGGCCCACGAAGGCGTTGCCGGCGCTGGTGATGTCGGTGTTGCCGGCCGTGCCGCTCTTGGTCACGGAGGTGTTGCTGTACCGGACCAGCGCGTAGTCGTTGGTCGGGAAGCTGTAGCTGACGTTCGAGCCCAGCACGGTGGACTGGCTGGAGTTGGAGTACCAGGTGGACGCGACCTCACCGCAGTGCCCGGCGGTCAGGAAGTAGTTGGTGCTGCCGCTGCGCACGTTGAAGCCGAGCGAGCAGCGGTAACCGCCGCCGTAGATGGCGTCGCCGCCGGCGATCAGCCGCTTGAAGGTGCCGGCCGTGCGGCGGAAGGTGACCGCGTCGCCGTAGGAGGCGGTGGCCTTCTGCAGCGTGGCGAGTTCGGCGCCGGTGACCGTGCTGTCGGCGGTGACCTCCAGGCGGTTGGACTTCGGGTCGACGACCCACGAGGTGCCCGCGATGTCCGCGGCGAGGGTGGCCTTCCCGGCCTTCTCCAGCTGGGCGGTGCTGTGCGCCACGAACTTCGGGACCGCGCCGGCCGCGCTGACGGCCTGGGCCGCCTTGTCGTTCGTGACGTTGACGACCATGGTCTTGGCCTTGGCGTCGTAGTACGAACCGGCGGTGGAGGCGGTGCCGAGGGACGTGGTGAGCGCGGCCGCGGCCTCGGGGGAGGCCTTGGGCGCGGGAGCGGCCTGGGCGGCGGGCAGGGTGAGCGCGGTGGCCGCCAGCAGACCGGACGCCACGGCGATCAGCCGTGCACGTCTCGGGACGGGGGTGTGGGTGGTGCGCTTGATCCTCACGCGTTTTCCTCCTGTGGGGGAACGGAAGTTGACCCGCGTAGCGCGGGCCGGTGAGGCGCAGCGAGGGCGCCGCCGTACTGTGGGGGTGGCGTGCCCCTGACAAGTGCTGCGCACACGGGAGTATTCAGAGTCATGCACAAGCGCACAAGGGCGGGTTTCGGCCGCGTCACGTACCCGAAACGCCCCGGCGGCTCCCCCGGGTCAACCGCTGTGACGGTGTATCACCTGGTGGGCCCACCGCCCCCGCCACCCGCCGGCCACCCCCGCGCACCACCCCCGGTTTGGCGCGAACGGGCGGCTGCGCCGCGGCCCGCACCCCGCCCGCCGGGCGGCACGTCGAACGCCCGCACCGGTCACCGTCGTCGCGGGGAGGGCCGGCGTGTCCCCGTCAGCAGTCGCAGCCGCAGCAGTCGCAGTCGCAGCAGCAGCCGTCACCGCAGCCGCAGTCGCAGCCGGAGCAGTCGCAGTTGGAGCACCAGCCTTCGCGCCGCTTGCCGGTCCAGGGGTCGTCGTAGTGGTCCCGGCAGCAGATCTGGCACGTGCAGCAGAGCCCCGCGAACACCGCGCAGCCCATGAGCAGCCCGCGGCGGGGGCCCGGCTGGTGCGGGGGGCCGGGGGTCAGCCAGGGCGACTGCACCGGCCCGCCGGGGCCACCAGGGCCCGGGTGGTGGGCGCACGAGGCCCCGAACGCGCGGTCCACGGAACGGCGCAGTTCGTGGGCGAGCAGGACGTGGGCGAGCGCGCCGTCGGTGAACTCCACGTCACGCAGGGCCAGCCGGACCCCGTGCACCGCGTCGTCGCACAGCCGCCGTGCCTCGTCCACGCTCGTCCCGGTGGCGGTCAGCGGGTTCCACGCGCCCGCCGCCGCGTCGGCGGCCAGGTCCTCCACCGCGTCCAGCAGGTGGGCGAGGCGGCCGAAGAGCCGGCCCGCTTCCTCCAGCGGGGCACGGTTGCCGGGGCGTCCGGCCAGCACCGCCGTGTGGCCGAACGCGGCGGCGGTGGCGGTCTCGGTGGGCTCGGTGACGGTCAGCAGGGAGGTACCGGGCCCGGCGGCCGCCTCGACGGCGGTCTGCCGGCCCACGGCGTCCACCAGCACCGCGGTGTCGAAGCCGAGCCCCGAACCGGTCACGGCCCCCGCCCGGTCCCAGCGCCGGGCGACCGTGCGCGCCGCCGCGGCGACCGGACGGCGCGCCAGCAGACCGTCGCCGTCCGCCATGTGGTCGCGCATCTTCGCCGAGGCCAGCACCAGCGAGACCGCCGCGGCCAGCCGCGCGCCCTCCCCCTTGGCCACCGGCGCGGTCCGCATCGCGCGCAGCGGGCACGGCCCGGCGGTACGGCGTCCGTCCTCCGTCCACCCCGACTGGGCCTCCACCAGCACCGAGACGATGAGCCCGTCGTAATTCGTGGCGACCCTGGCCAGTTGACCGTGGTCGTCCCTCAGGGCGAGGCAGAGCCCGCACAGATGGGCCGTCCACGCTATGGCCAGCTTCTCCGGCAGACGGTGCCGGCATGGTCTGACGATTCCGAACATCACAATCCCCCGTACGTCATTCGCAGCAATGGAACACGTCATCGGCTGGTCGTTCTGTACGCCGCCCGTTCGGCTGTCCGGCGGTGAGCCATCACCCTACCGAGCGGGACCCTTTCCGATGATCCGTCAGGAGCCATATTCCACGGGGTACCTGGGGGCCACTAGTGCGATTTATGCACCAGGTCTGTCACGAATCCACCCCACGGTGGGTATCCGCTTGGCGCATCATCCGCATCATGGACGACCATAGGGGTGCGGACGGCAAACTGACCGCGTGCGAGAGGAGGCGTCCATGGGATCGGTACGACGGGCGAGCGCCTGGCTGGGACTCGTCGACGACAACAGCGCCGAGGAGTACTACGACGAGGACTACGCCGATTACGGCGACGGCGCCGAGACGTCCTCCCCCGACTCCTGGGTCACCGACCCCCGCGTGCGCGTGGCCTCCGATTCGGCGGAGGAACAGGGCCGCCGGATCGCCACGGTCACCCCGGACGGCTTCCGGGACGCCCGCGGCATCGGCGAGCTGTTCCGGGAAGGCGTCCCGGTGATCGTCAACCTGACGGCGATGGACCCCGCCGACGCCAAGCGCGTCGTCGACTTCGCGGCCGGCCTCACCTTCGGCCTGCGCGGTTCGATCGACCGCGTGGCCAACCGGGTGTTCCTGCTGACCCCGCCCGACTACCTGGTCGTCAACGCCGACAGCAAGCGCGGCGGCGACGGCTTCTTCAACCAGAACTGACCCGTGGCGTCGGCGTCGGAACCCGGCGCCGATGCCACGGCCTGCCCGCCCGCCTGCCCGCCTACCGGAAGGCGTCGAGGCCGGTGAGCGCCTTGCCGAGCACGAGCTGGTGCATCTCGACGGTGCCCTCGTAGGTGAGCACGGACTCCAGGTTGGTGGCGTGCCGCATGACGGGGTACTCCAGGGAGATGCCGTTCGCGCCCAGGATCGTCCGGGAGTTGCGGCAGATCTCGATCGCCTCGCGCACGTTGTTGAGCTTGCCGAAGCTGACCTGCTCGGGACGGAGCGTGCCCGCGTCCATGCGCCGCCCGAGGTGGTGGGCGAGGAGGACGCCCTTGTGCAGTTCGAGCGCCATGTCGGCGAGCTTGGCCTGGGTCAGCTGGAAGCCGCCGATGGGCCGGCCGAACTGCTCACGGGTGCGGGAGTACTCCAGGGCGGCCTCGAAACTGCTGCGCGCGGCGCCCATGGCACCCCAGACGATCCCGTAGCGCGCGTGGTTCAGGCAGCTGAGCGGGCCGCGCAGGCCGGTGACCTCGGGGAGCACGGCGTCGGCGGGCAGGCGCACGTCGTCCATGACCAGCTCGCTGGTGACGGAGGCGCGCAGCGACCACTTGTGCTTGATCTCGGGTGCGGAGAACCCGGGGGTGTCGGTGGGCACGACGAATCCGCGGATGCCCTCGTCGGTGCGGGCCCACACCACGGCGACGCCGGCGACCGAGCCGTTGGTGATCCACATCTTGCGGCCGTTCAGGACCCAGTCGGAACCGTCCCGCTTGGCGTGGGTGCGCATGCCCGCCGGGTCGGAGCCGTGGTCGGGCTCGGTGAGCCCGAAGCAGCCGATGACCTCGCCGGCGGCCATCCGGGGGAGCCAGCGCTGCTTGTGCTCCTCGGAGCCGTACCGGTGGACGGCGTACATCGCCAGCGAGCCCTGCACGGAGACGAGCGAGCGGATGCCGGAGTCGGCGGCCTCCAGCTCCAGGCAGGCGAGGCCGTACTGGACGGCGGTGGCGCCCGCGCAGCCGTAGCCGGTCAGCGACATGCCCAGCGCGCCGATCGAGCCGAGCTCGCGGGCCAGCTCGCGGATCCCGGGCAGCTCGCCGCGCTCGTACCAGTCCGCCACGTGCGGCAGCACGCGGTCGGCGGCCCAGCCGCGCACGGTGTCCCGCACGGCGCGGTCCTCGTCGTCGAGCAGGTCGTCGATGCCGAGCGGGTCGTACGGGTCGAACTGCGGCTTTCCAGCGGACATCGTCGTCCTCTCCGGTGATCACTGCGCTTCGCGGACGAAGCTACTTCCGTGGCGGGGACGGGTAAAGCCCCCGACGGTGTGCTCAGCGCGACACGTCGGCCCCGGCCAGGGCGTGCTCGCGCGGTGCCGGGATCCCGGGGGCGGCGGACCGCTCGGACGCCTCCGTGCCGCACTCCATGCGGCGGGGCAGCCGCAGCGCGGCGACCGCGCCGAGCAGCAGCAGACCGGCGCTGACCACCAGGGTGATGTGCATCCCGTGGACGAAGGCGTGCCGTGCGGCGTGCCGCAGGGAGGCTCCGGCGGTACCGCCGAGGCGGTCGGAGACCTCGTAGGCCTCGCCGAGCGACTTCCCGGCCGAGACGCGGGCGTCCGCCGGCACCCCGGGGACCCGGGCGACGCCGGGGGCGTAGGCGGCGTTCATGACGCTGCCCAGCAGCGCGATGCCGATGCCGGCGCCCAGTTGGTAGGAGGTCTCGCCGATCGCGGCGGCGCCGCCCGCCTGCTCGGCGGGGGCGTCGCTGAGCATGGACTCGTACGCGCCGAAGAGCGTGGTCTCCAGCCCGAAGCCGAGCAGGACGAAGCCCGTGGTCAGCACGCCCGGCCGGTCGTGCTGGCCCATGAGGGTCAGCACGAGCACCGCGCAGGCCGTGAGGACGAAACCGGAGCTCACCATGACGCGCGGCCCGAAGCGGCCGAGCATCCGGGAGCCCAGGAGGCCGGCACCCATGGCCGCGAGGGTCAGCGGCAGCAGCCGCAGCCCCGTCTGCAGGGGGCTCAGGCCCAGGACCAGCTGCAGGTACTGGACGGCGATCAGTTCCAGGCCGACGAGGGCGAGCAGCGCCAGCACGATGCAGCCCACGGAGGTGCCGAAGGCGGGCCTGACGAACATGCGTATGTCGATGAGCGGGTGCTCGCGCCTGCGCTGCCGGCGCACGAACAGCACCAGCAGGGTCAGGCCCACGAGCAGCGGGACGAGCGCGGAGGGCTCGTACGGAGCCGCGCCTCCGCCGACCCTCTTGACGCCGAGGATGGCGCCGAGGATGCCCAGCGCGGCCATGACCGCGCCCAGCACGTCCCAGGGGCCGTCCAGCTCGCCGCGGGACTCCGGCAGCAGCCAGCGGGCCACCGGAAGGATGACGGCCATCAGGGGGATGTTGACCAGGAAGACCGAGCCCCACCAGAAGTTCTCGACGAGGAAGCCGCCGAGGACCGGCCCGACGGCGGCGCCGACGGCCGCGACGGCGCTCCACACGCCGATGGCCACGGCCCGCTCACGGCGGTCGGGGAAGACCTGCCGGAGGATCGACAGCGTGGCCGGCATGATCATCGCGCCGCCGACGCCGAGCAGGGCCCGGGCCGCGATGAGGACGCGCGGGTCGGGGGCGAAGGCGGCCACCGCCGAGGCGGCCGCGAAGATCGTGCAGCCGAGCAGCAGGATCCGGCGTCTTCCGACGCGGTCGCCGAGGGTGCCGAAAAGGATGAGCAGGGACGCGGCGACGAGCGGATAGGCGTCGACGATCCACAGCAGCTCTATCGCGCCGGGGCGCAGGTCCTCGCTCACCGCGGGAACGGCGACGTGCAGCACGGTCGCGTCGAGGGCGACGAGCAGCAGGCTGACGCAGAGGACGATCAGCACGGTCCAGCGGTTGACCGGCCGAGTGTGCCGTGGGACGGCGGCCGGCCCGGGAATGCCGGCCGAGGACGTCCCTGTCATGTACGTACCTCCCAGCGGTGCGCTCGCGGTGTCCCTGGGCAGGACGAGGGGGACGGTCCCGGGGGAACCCAGCGACGAGGGCGAGTGAAGTCGTCAGACTACGCGAGTCCGCGCCGATGGTGGGTGGCGCGGGTCACGTTCCGACGTGGCCGTCGTCACGTGACGGCCATCCGCCGGAGACCTGCCGGACATTTCCGGTACCGCGCGGCACCGGGCCTCCCGCCGGGAACGGAACGGCCCCGCCCGCCGACTCGGTGGCGTGTACCCGCCCGTTCCGGTCGTATGCACCCCGAGCGCGGGGCGCGCGGTTCAACGCGTACGCCCGCCGCGCGCGTTCACACGCCCGCCGATCGGGAATCTCCCAGGTCACGACTGCGATCCGGGGCCGCGACGGACGGCGCGCAGGGAACCCGACCGCCCCGCCGGAATGGCAGGCGAACTCCAGGAGAAGTGACGGGTAATCAAAGATAAACAGGGCATGCGGAAATCGAACGCGCGATTTCCCAAGATCCTCCGCATGCACTTCGAAACATAAAATCAAGGAGTTCCCGCATTCGGCTCAATGTGCACGTCCGCACTACGGCCAATGGGTGGAGTGAGACGCAGTCCACATCACATCGTCATTACGAACCCGGCCTTCCGGCCGAACTCCGCCATCACACGCTGTAACGTCGATTGAGTGCGTACCGATGACAAGCTTCGCCTCATGGAGGAGCCCGAGACAGCCCAGGCGCCACCGGGCATGAGCCGGACACGCGTGCTGCTGTTCGGATCGACGCTCGTGGCCTATGTGGCCATCGTCGTAGCCGTCCTGACCACGTCCAAGCTCGTGACCCTGGACTGGCAGGTCATGATGTGGCGGCCCTACAAGCAGTGGCCGCAGATCCACGCGTTCCTGGACTACTTCGTGGTCCTGGGCCAGCGCGGCCCGACGGCCGTGATCGTCGCCTCCTGGCTGGGCTGGCGCGCCTGGCGCCACCGCACCCTGCACCCACTGCTGGTGCTGGGCACGTCGCTGCTCCTGCTGAACGTCACCGTGGGTTCGGTGAAGTACGGCCTCGGCAGGCTCGGCCCGCACTACGCGACCAGCGCCGGATCGGCCGAGCTCTTCGCCGGCGGCGATATATTTCCCTCCGGTCACACCGCGAACGCCGTGGTGACCTGGGGGGTCCTGGCCTATCTGGCCACCACCCCGTGGGTCCGCCGGGTCACCTCCGTGATCGCGGCGTTGCTGGCGCTGGGCGTCGGCATGACCACCATCTACCTCGGCACCCACTGGGTCAGCGACGTCCTGCTCGGCTGGGCGGCCGGCCTGCTGATCCTGCTGGCACTGCCCTGGTTCGAGCCGCTGATGGCCTCGGCCGAGCAGCGGATCACGGCCGCCTGGGCGCGCCGTCGCGGCACCCGCACGGCGCCCGCCACGGCTCCCGCCGCGAACACGGCGCCGGCCTCCGTGCAGCTCTCCGACAACCCGGACGGCGTACTCGAGCCCGTCGTTCTCAGCGGCCGCGCGACGACACCTGCGTCCGGCGTACCGCACCACCCGGCACGTCCGCACACCACCCGCCACGAACGCACCCCGGTCACCCCGGCCGGCAGCCGCCGCCCGCCCGCGGACCGGCCCGGCCGCCCGGCACCGGTCGGCCAGGCCGGCGTGGCCCGCGGCCGCGGCGCCACCGGCTGACGGCCCGCGGGGCAGGTACGCACACCTCCCGCCCCGCCCGCGCCCGTACGAAGGCCCCGGCCGCCCCTCTTCGGGGGCGGCCGGGGCCTTCGTCATGCGGGGATGCGGGGAGAGGGCCTTCAGCCGCTCCAGCATCGGGTCACCCGGCCGCCCTCGACGGTGAAGTTGAGCCGGCCCACCCGGTACTCCATGGTGATGACGGCGCCCGGCGGCAGGGCACGCACCATGCTCCAGCCACGCTCGGTGGCCCGGCGCTCGGCCTCGTCGGCGCCGAGGCCGACGTAGGTGTCCGGTTCGTCCTGCGGTTGCCGTGCGGCACTCGGATCGGTTGCCATGAGAGCAACCGTAGGCGCACACGAGCCGTGACGGAAGACGGCGGCCGACTTGATCGTCACACTTCTGTCACAGAATCCAGGGCAGCGTTTGGCGTGCACCGTTCACTCTTTGGGGGCGACTTTTCCAATCACCCGCCGAATTCGCGGACCCGGCCGCCGAAAAGCGTCCGGGCCGGCCGCCACGGAATTCCGGGAAACGGTCCACACACTTCCCTCACATCACATCCCCAGCGTCGACAGCTCTTCATCCGTCAGCAACCGGGACCGAATGAGGAACCGGTTGCCCGTCGGCGCCTCCAGCGAGAAGCCGCTGCCGCGCCCCGGCACCACGTCGATCGTCAGATGCGTGTGGCTCCAGTAGGCGAACTGGTCGCGCGACATCCACACCGCCACCGGGTCGATGCCCAGGACGTCGAGGTCGCCGAGGTGCACGTCGGAGTCCCCGGTGAGGAACTCCCCCCGCGGATAGCACATGGGCGAGCTGCCGTCGCAGCAGCCGCCGGACTGGTGGAACATCAACGGGCCGTGCTGGTCGGCGAGACGCCGCAGCAGCCCCGCGGCCTCCTCGGTGACGGCGACCCGGCCGGCCCTCGGTGCGATAGAGGTCATGGGGTCAGAGTGCTCCCGCCGAGCGCCGCCCGCCAGACCCCCGCAGGACATGCCGACGGGCGGAACCCACCGTCGACTCCGCCTCGCGCTCCGACAGGCCGGTGCTGACGGCCGCCCCGACCATCTCCGCGGCGACCCGGTCGCCGTGGCCGTTCTCGAACGCGCGGCAGGCGGCCCAGAACAGCCGCTCGTTGCGCTCCCCCACCGACGAGCCCAGCACGAAGCGGATCAGCGGCCCGGCCGTGCCCCCGCCCGTCCCGGCACCCGACCCGGCGCCCGCCGGCGCGCCCGCCGCGGCACGCGCGGCACGGCGCTGGGGGGTCGTCAGCAGCAGCCGCAGCAGCCGCTTGGGCACGGCGGCCGGCGGCATCGAGGCCGTCGGCGGGTCCCAGCGGTAGAGCCCGGCGGTGGTCACCGAGCCGGGTCCCACGAGGTAGCCGCCGCTGCCGCGCACGTCGATCCCGTTGCCGAGCCGGCGCACGGAGTTGGGCACGATCGCCTCGGCCGGGCCGCGCAGCCACAGGTGCCGGCCGCCGCTCGGGGTGATGACCGTGCGCGTCCACGGCACGGCGAAGCCCCACCGGGCGGCCAGGTCCACCAGGTCGGTCACGCCGTCGACGCCGTCCTTGCGGTCCAGGTCGAGGCCGATCAAGTAGTGCGGTGAGCGTCCGCACGCGATCCCGTACCCGCTGGCCCAGGGGGCCGCCGCGAACATCTCGGTTATCCGGGCGGGCTCGGTGGCGGCGTCGTGCACGCCGTGGCCGAGCCGTCCGCACTGGCCGCGGCACATCCCGCGCCCGGTCTCCCCCCGGTGCGGCGAACGGACCGCGGGGAGCTTGGTCCGCGACAGCGGGATGACGGGGAAGCCGCGCCGCGCGGCGGCGAGCGCGCACTGCAGCGCGCGGTCGTGGTCCGGATGCGTCACGGGGTGCCCCCTCGGTGCGCTACGGCATGGCCCCTTTATCGTACTTTCGTTCGACCCTCCACTCAATGGCGCACCGACGGCGCGCGGCACGGCCGTCCCGTCCCGGTCCGTCACATGACGGGTCGTCTGCCCGAGACTGTACGGAAGATGCGAGTACGGAAGACCGAGTGCCGGCAGGATCTCCTACCGCGAGGGAACGCGCCGATGGGGACGAACGCAACGCAGACCGCGACCGACCGGGCGGCGGCGCCCCGGCGGCCGGGACGGCTGATGGTGGACTGGCTGACCACCACCGACCACAAGAAGATCGGGCACCTCTACCTGATCACGTCGTTCGGCTTCTTCCTCGCCGCGGGACTCATGGCGCTGCTGATGCGCGCCGAGCTCGCCCGCCCCGGCCTGCAGCTGATGTCGAACGACGGCTACAACCAGCTGTTCACGATCCACGGCACGGTCATGCTGCTGCTCTTCGCCACCCCGACCTTCGCGGGCTTCGCCAACGAGATCATGCCGCTGCAGATCGGCTCGCCCGACGTCGCCTTCCCCCGGCTGAACATGCTGTCGTACTGGCTGTTCCTCTTCGGCGGCCTGATCGTGCTCGGGAGCTTCCTGACGCCCACCGGGGGCGCCTCCTTCGGCTGGTTCGCCTACGCGCCGCTGAACAGCCTCACCCGCTCGCCCGGGATCGGCGCCGACATGTGGATCATGGGGCTGGCGCTGTCGGGCTTCGGCACCATCCTGGGCGCGGTCAACTTCGTCGCGACGATCGTGGGGATGCGCGCGCCGGGCATGACCATGTTCCGGATGCCGATCTTCACCTGGAACGTGCTCTTCACCTCGGTGCTGGTGCTGATGGCCTTCCCCGTGCTGGCGGCGACGCTGCTGGTGCTGGAGGCGGACCGGCGCTTCGGCTCGCTGGTCTTCGAGCCGGGCAACGGCGGGGCGCTGCTGTGGCAGCACCTGTTCTGGTTCTTCGGCCACCCGGAGGTGTACATCATCGCGCTGCCGTTCTTCGGCATCATCACCGAGGTCATCCCGGTGTTCTCGCGCAAGCCGGTGTTCGGCTACGCGACGCTGGTGGGCGCGACGACGGCCATCACCGGGCTGTCGATGGTGGTGTGGGCGCACCACATGTTCGTCACCGGCGCCGTGCTGCTGCCGTTCTTCTCGCTGCTGTCGTTCCTGATCGCCGTGCCGACCGGGGTGAAGTTCTTCAACTGGATCGGCACGATGCTGCACGGCTCGCTGTCCTTCGAGACACCGATGCTGTGGGCCGTCGGCTTCCTGGTGAGCTTCCTGTTCGGCGGCCTCACCGGGGTCATCCTCGCCTCGCCCCCGCTGGACTTCCAGGTCAGCGACTCGTACTTCGTGGTGGCCCACTTCCACTACGTGGTCTTCGGGACGGTGGTCTTCGCGATGTTCGCCGGCTTCTTCTTCTGGTGGCCGAAGTTCACCGGGAAGATGCTCGACGAGCGGCTGGGGAGGATCCAGTTCTGGACGCTGTTCGTCGGCTTCCACACCACCTTCCTCGTCCAGCACTGGCTGGGCGTTGAGGGCATGCCCCGGCGGTACGCCGACTACCTGGCGGCGGACGGCTTCACCGTGCTCAACACGATCTCGACGATCGGGGCGTTCCTGCTGGGCCTGTCCACCCTGCCGTTCCTCTACAACGTGTGGCGGACCGCCAAGTACGGCCGGCGCGTGGAGGTCGACGACCCCTGGGGCTTCGGCCGTTCGCTGGAATGGGCGACCTCCTGCCCGCCACCACGGCACAACTTCTCGACGCTGCCGCAGATCCGTTCCGAGTCCCCCGCCTTCGACCTGCACCACCCGGAGGTCGCCGCCCTCGACCAGGCACGCTCCACCGGCCGCCGCGACGCCGTCGAGCCCGGTGCCGGCGGCCAGGACTGACGGCGCCCGGTCGCGGCACCGGCAGCGCCGTCACCCGCCCGGGGTTCAGCCCCTCCGCGTCCGCCCGCCGAGCCGCCTGCGCGCCGCGGCCCGCAGCTTCTTGCGCAGCCTGCGGGCCCGCCGCTTCGCCGCACGGGCAAGGTCCTTGCCCGCGTACAGCACGCCCATCCCCAGTCCGCCGACGTGGCGCCAGGCCGCGCGCAGCCGTCCCGAGGGGCCCGTCCGGCGGGCCAGCAGCTCCTCCAGCAGGCGTTCGCAGCTCCTGGCGATCTCCGCGGGGTCGTAGCTGGCGCCCTTGTCCAGGGCCGCCCGGCCCATCCGGCGGCGCAGCTCGTCGTCGTTGATCAGCCGGAGCATCGCGGCGGCAAGGGCGTCGACGTCACGCGGGGGCACCAGCAGGCCGTCGACCCCGTCGCTGATGATCTCGCCGGGACCGAGCGGGCAGTCGGTGCTGACCACCGGCAGCCCCACGCGCATCGCCTCGACGATCGTCATGCCGAACGACTCCATGCTGGAGGAGACCGCCAGCAGCGAGCCCTTGGCCATCTCCGGCTCGATCGGCGTCACTGTCCCCATCATCGTCACCCGGTCGCCGAGTTCCAGGCGCTCGATGAGCTGTTCCAGCTTCTCCTTCTGCCCACCGGTGCCGTATAACCGCAGGCCCCAGTCCGGGTGTTCGACCGAGACCTTGGCGAAGGCCCTGATGAGGTCGCCGTAACGCTTCACGGGGGCCAGCCGGCCCGCCGCGACCACGTACTTGGCGTCCAGGGCGCTGGGCACGACACCCGGGTCGGGGACGCTGTTCGGCAGGGCGAGCACCCGTACGCCGGGCAGCCACAGTCTGCGGCGGTAGCAGACGGCGTCGGCCTCCGTCGTGGTGGTGACCGCGTCCAGCCGGGGGTAGAGCCGGCGCAGCCTGAGGACCAGCGCCAGCGAGTGGGTGTCGAGCGTCAGGTGCTCCTGTGCGATCCGGACCACGTGACGCGGCGCCTGCAGGGCGATGTGGACGTTCAGCCCGGGGCGGGTGCCGATGACGACGTCGGCGTCGAGCGCCGCGAGGTGGGCGGCGATCCGCTGGTCGGTGAGGGCGCTGTACTGCTCGTAGCGGTTCTCACCGGAGGGGAAGACCTTCGCCGGCCGGTGGTACAGCGGGTCGTCGAGGTCGCACGTGTCGCTGCTCCTGCGCAGGTCCACCAGGTGCCGCAGCCGGACCTGCGGGTCGAGGGCGAAGGAAGGTTCGTCGCGGTGGCGGTACACGGAGACGATCTCGACCTCGTGGCGCTCGGCCAGGGCGCCGGCCAGGTTGTAGGTCGTGCGGATGGTGCCACCGACCCCGTAGGCGTTGTGAATCAGTATGGAAATGCGCATGCGTCCCCGTGTTCTCCCGCTCCCCGCGGACTCCCGCCCGCACTTCGTGCAGGCAAGACGATCGCCCCGGCCCTTAGGTTGCGTTCCTTCACCTTCCCTGCCCCTCGCCGTATACGCACTGTGATGTCCCCGTGACCGGTCGGTATCCTTCCGGATCGCGCCCGTCAGGCACGGTGGCCCAGCTGCGGCACGTCGAAGCAATTGCGCTCGATGCCGCCCCCCTCCGTCACCCAGCCGCCCCGGCGGCCGCTCGCCGCGTCACTCCACCGGGCTACGGACGGGCGGGCCCGAGAGGTGACGGACGGTTCGGCGAGCACCTGAGAGCGCGGCGGGAGCGACGGGCCGCACACATCGCGGCTTTGGGCGGACGGACCGTTCAGGGTATTGCCGCACACGACGTATTTCCACTAATCGGTTGACATGGCCATAAGATGACACGAATTCAGGCACGTCATGACCAGGACCCGCCAGGACCCGCCGCACCCGGCCAGGGTCCAGCGGGCTCAGCGCGGCAGGCGCAGCAGTGTCCCGGGCGTGAGCTGCCGGGTCGGGTCGGAGCCGATGACGTCCTGGTTGAGCCGGTACAGCTCGGCCGCGCCGCCGCTGACGTTGAAGCGCCGGGCGACTCCCTCCAGGGTCTCGCCGGGCTGGACCGCGTGCGCCCGGCCGGCCAGCCGCAGGCGCTGCGCGCAGGTCGGCCAGGCCTCCCAGCCCTGGTCGCGGAGGATCTCCTCGGCGACGGTCATCTGCTGGTCGGGGGTCGCGCGGTCGGGCCTGGCGGCCAGGTCGAGACCGCCGTGCTCGACCCAGGTGGGCTGGAAGATCTGCAGCCCACCGTAGAAGCCGTTGCCGGTGTTGGTCTTCCAGCGGTTGCTGCTCTCGCAGGTCGCCAGTTCCAGCCAGACGGGGGCGTGCCCGTCGGCCCGCGCTCCGGGAGCCAGGGCCGCCCACGTGGCGAGCAGAGCGAAAGCGGTCACCGCGAGACGGCGGGGACGGGACATGCGGGCCAGGCTAGGCACGGTGCGGCGGGCGCCGTCGCCCGCCGCGCCGTGCGCGCCCCCCGGCCCACCCGGTCGGAGCACGCCCCGCCGGGTGGGCCGGGAGTGCGCGGGAGGTCAGACCGACAGCCGCTGTCCCGGGTAGATCAGGTTGGGGTCGGTGCCGATCACGGACCGGTTGACGGCGTACAGCTTCTTCCAGGTCGTCCCGTGGGCGGCCGCGATGCCGCTCAGGGTGTCGCCGCCGCGGACGCTGTAGTTGCCGTGCCCCTTCGCCCGGCTCTGGCCGCGGTCGGCGTGACCGCCGCTGCCGCGCGACTGCTGCGCGGGCGCCGGGGCGGTGTGCCGCTTCGCCTTCGGCGCGGCCGGGGCGGTCCCGCGGGCGGGTGCGCTCCCGTAGGCGCCGGCGCGGGCGGAGCAGGTGGGCCAGGCGCCCCAGCCCTGCGCCCGCTGCACCTTGGCGGCGACGGCGATCTGCTGCTCACGGCTCGCCCGGTCGGCGGTCGCCGCGTACGCGGTGCCGCCGTAGGCGCGCCAGGTCCCGGCCGAGAACTGGAGTCCTCCGTAGTACCCGTTGCCGGTGTTGATGTGCCAGTTCCCGCCGCTCTCGCAGCTCGCGATGCGGTCCCAGACCCCGCCGTCGGCGGCCTTCGCGGGCCCCGCGACGGCCATGAGGGCCAGCGGGGTCAGCACGGTGACGCCGGCTACGACTGCGGACTGACGGTACTTGGCTGATACGGCCATGGAATCCCTCTCCACGGACCCGGGGTTCCCCCATGGCGCCGTACCTCCGGTACGGCACCCGACGGACGGGGTCCCCACGCATCCGGCGCGGCCCCCGTCCCCTTCGCTCGCCGACCGATGGATTTCGGATCCACGGTCACCCTCCGTGCGAGCCCTCCCGGGTGGTGCTCTCTGCACACGGCGGGCAAATCTAGGCAGGGTCGCGTTCCGTCGCCAAACAAACCCCTTACGCCGCAGGCCACTTGATGGTTACCGGTAGTAACGACCTATTGAGGACACCGGATTGATGGTGTTTTTTGCGGCATATCCGCACAGCGCATATGCGCCGTGTGACCCGACTCATAGGCACGGAGGCTTCCCGGGGTGAAAGGTGGGACTTGGAGTGACCGGCTCCGCACCGCCGCTCACCCTCCGCACGCGGGCGCACGAGCACGCGCCAAGAAGGCCGTGACTCCCGCCACAGATCGGCCGTTGTCACTATGTGCCGGGCGAGGCCCGGCAAAGGAGCCCGTAGCCGTACATTTCAAGGAGGCTTCAGTGCCGCCCATGCTCGACGTCAGCGACGAGGTACGAGCCGAGATCGGCGATGAGGAGGCGGCACGCCTGCTGGCGGGCGACAGCGCGCCCGGCACGTACGACTGCACCTCCTGCCGTACCCCTGGGGACACCGCCACGGAGCGCACCAGCACGGTGCTCTTCGTCGGCGAGGAGACCGCCGTGCTCGCCTTCGCCCACGCGACCTGCATCCCCTCCCAGGTCGTGCCCGTCTCGGAGGAGCAACTGCAGGGAGCGGTGCAGAGCATCGCCGGTGAGGAGCCGTCCGGCGCCGCGGCGGCCACAGCTCCGCGCCAGGCGGTGCTCGGCATCACCTGCGGCCTCGTCCTCATCAAGGAGGAGGTGTGCCCGGCCCTGGTCATCGAGCCCACCGGCCCGATCGCCCGCCCCGGCGACAGCGGCCCCGGTGACGACTTCCTGCCGATCCTGATCGAGCAGGGCTTCCTCCCCGTGAACGACCTGTCCACGCCGCCCTCCCCGCTGCCCGGCTGGTCCGTGCTGCTGGCCATGGGGCAGTTGCACGCCATCCTGCAGCCCGGCTCCGCCGGCGCGTGGTGGCAGGCGCACCAGCCGCTCGCGGTGAGCGAGGGCTGGCGCCAGGCGGTCAACCGGTCCAACGAGGTGTACGTGTACGCCGCCCCGCACGGCACCATCGGCCAGCAGCCCCGCGAGGACCTGCTGCGCGACGCCCTGGAACGCGCCTGCGGGCGCGGACTCCTCGTCGCGGCGACGATGCCGCTCTCCGGCACCTGATCCCCCCGGCTCCGGCCAAAGGCGCGTACGGCTGCCCGTACGCGCCTTTGGCCTATGGCAGTGCATATGCGTGATTCATCCGTACGACCCGCATCCCCGCAGATGAGCCGCTCGTTGCCACGACGTGCACACCTTTGACGCTTCCTCACGAGCCCAGTTCCGCAGCCCCATCCCCCCCATGCGCACCGCGCAGGAGGCGTCCGTGAGCGAGGGCACGCCGATCTACGACGCGCTCTACTCCGAGTACCGCAGGCTCTTCCGCACCCTCCCCGGCGACCGCACCGGCGAGGAGGACCTGCAGTTCAACGGCTTCGCCGACCGCGGTGGCGCCAACTCCCCCTACCGCTCCGGCCGCCACCGCGGCGACCTTCCGGCCCTCCCCCCGGGCCTCGCGGAGAACCGCATGCACGGCGGCCTCTGACCCACCCCGCACGGCGAACCGCCCGCCCGATCGCCCCCCCCTGGGGAGGCGACCCGGCGGGCGGCACCATGTCCGGCCCCGGCAGGGCTACTTCTTGCGGCCGCAGACCCCCACGAAGAACCGCCCGCCCGATCACCCCCACAGGAACGACCAGACAGGCGGCACCACGCCCACCCCCGCAGGGGCTACTTCTTCCGACCGCGCTTCTCCCGCACCCGCACCGACACCTGGATCGGCGTCCCCACGAACCCGAACTCCTCACGCAGCCGGCGCTCGATGAAGCGGCGGTAGCCCGCCTCCAGGAAGCCGGAGGCGAAGAGCACGAAGCGCGGGGGCTTGGTGCCGGCCTGGGTTCCGAAGAGGATGCGGGGCTGCTTGCCGCCGCGGATCGGGTGGGGGTGGGCGGCGACGAGCTCGCCCAGGAAGGCGTTGAGACGGCCGGTGGGGACCCGGGTCTCCCAGCCCGCCAGGGCGGACTCGATGGCCGGGACCAGCTTCTCCATGTGGCGGCCGGTGCGGGCGGAGACGTTCACCCGGGGCGCCCACTGGACCTGCACGAGGTCCTTCTCGATCTCGCGCTCGAGGTAGTAGCGCCGCTCCTCGTCCAGCAGGTCCCACTTGTTGTAGGCGATGACGATGGCGCGGCCCGCCTCGACGGCCAGCGAGATGATGCGGGTGTCCTGCTCGGCCAGGGTCTCGCCGGCGTCGATCAGGACGACGGCGACCTCCGCCTTCTCCAGGGCGGCCGCGGTGCGCAGCGAGGCGTAGTAGTCCGCGCCCTCCTGGAGGTGGACGCGGCGGCGGATGCCCGCGGTGTCCACGAACTTCCAGATCTTGCCGCCGAGCTCGATGAGCTCGTCGACCGGGTCGCGGGTCGTGCCGGCCTGCTCGTTGACGACGACGCGCTCCTCGCCCGCCACCTTGTTCAGCAGCGAGGACTTGCCGACGTTCGGGCGGCCGATCAGCGCGACGCGGCGCGGGCCGCCGATGGTGTTGGCGAAGGACTGCATCGGCGCCTCGGGGAGCGCCTCCAGCATCGCGTCCAGCAGGTCGCCGGTGCCGCGGCCGTGCAGCGACGAGACCGGGAAGGGCTCGCCGAGGCCCAGGTTCCACAGCATGGCGGCGTCCGCCTCGCCCGAGGGGCCGTCGACCTTGTTGGCGCACAGTACGACCGGCTTGCCGGCCTTGCGGAGCAGCTTGACGACGGCCTCGTCGGTGTCGGTCGCGCCGACCGTGGCGTCCACCACGAAGACCACCGCGTCGGCGGCCTCGATCGCGAACTCGGCCTGCGCGGCCACGGACGCGTCGATGCCGAGGACGTCCTGCTCCCAGCCGCCGGTGTCGACGACCTTGAAGCGGCGGCCGTTCCAGTCGGCCTCGTACGTGACGCGGTCGCGGGTGACGCCGGGACGGTCCTCGACGACCGCCTCACGGCGGCCGATGATCCGGTTCACCAGCGTCGACTTGCCGACGTTCGGGCGGCCGACGACCGCGACGACCGGCAGCGGGCCGTGGCCCGCCGCCGCGAGGTCGCCCGCGACCTCGTCGAGGTCGAAACCCTCCTCGGCGGCGAGCTCCATGAACTCGGCGTACTCGGCGTCGTCGAGCGCGCCGACTTCGCCGTACTCGTTCTCGATGTCCATGAAAGCTTCTCCGTCGATCGTCAAATGTGCGGGGGCTTGCACGCCCCAGTGTGGATCAGGCCGACGCTAGGAGGCGCGGCCCGTGGTGCGCCGGGCGTACTCGAGGTGTCCGCTCAGGTGCTTCTGGATGCGCACGGTGGCGGCGTCCAGTGCCGTACGCGTACGGCGTCCGCTGCCGTCACCGGCGTCGAAGGGGTCGCCGAAGACGATGTCGACCCGGCCGCGCACCGGCGGCAGGCCGCGGATCAGCCGTCCCGGCCGGGACGTGCCGAGGACCGCGACCGGCACTATGGGCGCGCCGGAGCGCACCGCGAAGTACGCCAGGCCCGCCCGCAGGTCGGCGAAGTCGCCCTCGCCCCGGGTGCCCTCGGGGAAGATCCCCAGGACCCCGCCGCGCTCCAGCACGCCGAGCGCGCTGGTCACCGCGGTGCGGTCGGTGCTGTGGCGGTCCACCGGGAGCTGGCCGATCCCACGCAGGAACGGGTCCAGCGGCCCGATGAACGCCTCCTTCTTGATCAGGAAGTGCACCGGGCGCGGGCAGGTGCCCATGAGCACCGGCCCGTCCACGTAGTGCGAGTGGTTCACGGCCAGGATCACCGGCCCCGAGGCGGGCAACCGCCAGGCGCCGAGCACCCGGGGGCGCCAGAGGCTGTTGATGATCCCGATGCCGATGCGGCGGCCGACGGCCGCGCCCTTCGGTCCCGGAACCGCGGAGGAGTCGCTCACGAAGCCGCCCGCTTCTCCTCGATGAGGGTGACGACGCACTCGATGACCTGGTCGAGGGTGAGCTCGCTGGTGTCGACCTCCATGGCGTCGTCCGCCTTCGCCAGCGGGGAGGTCTTGCGGCCGGAGTCCGCCGCGTCGCGCCGTACGAGGGCCTCCCGGGTCGCCACGAGGTCGACCTGGGCGCTGCCGGTGGCCTTCAGCTCGCCGCCGCGGCGGGCGGCGCGGGCCTCCGGGGAGGCGGTGAGGAAGATCTTGACGGTGGCGTCCGGCAGCACCGTGGTGCCGATGTCGCGGCCCTCGACGACGATGCCGGCGGGCGCGGCGGTGGCCGCGTCGCGCTGCAGCCCGACCAGGCGGCTGCGCACCTCCGGCACCGCGCTGACGGCGCTGACCGCCGCGGTGACCTCCTGGGTGCGGATCGGGCCGGAGGCGTCCACGCCGTCCACCGTGATCGTGGGCGCCGCCGGGTCGGACCCGGAGACGATCACCGGCTTCTCGGCGGCGGTCGCCACGGCGGCTGCGTCGTTCACGTCGACGCCGTTGCTCAGCATCCACCAGGTCATCGCCCGGTACTGCGCTCCGGTGTCCAGGTAGCTCAGGCCGAGCTTGGCCGCGACCGCCTTCGAAGTGCTGGACTTGCCAGTGCCCGAGGGGCCGTCGATCGCGACGATCACCGGATTCGACACAGTCGGGGGACCTTCCTTGTGCATGGAGCAGGTACACGGCTGGCGCAATGCCATCCCCACAAGGTTACCGGCCCACCCATTCGGCTCCGTACCACGAATTCCCGGGCCCCCCGCTCAGGCGCGCAGCGACCAGCCACGCTCCCGCAACGCCGCCGACAAACGGGCCGCCGCAGCCGGCTCCACCATCAACTGGACCAGACCCGCCTGCTGCCCCGTCGAATGCTCGATCCGCACGTCCTCGATGTTGACCCCCGCCGCCCCC
>NZ_JARAVL010000024.1:116455-148292 GCF_033792725.1 Streptomyces sp. PA03-5A
ACCCGCCTGCTGCCCCGTCGAATGCTCGATCCGCACGTCCTCGATGTTGACCCCCGCCGCCCCCGTGTCCCCGAAGAGCCGCGCGAGCTCCCCCGGCTGGTCGCCGATGAGGACGGCGACGACGTCGTAGGACTTGGGGGCGGAGCCGTGCTTGCCGGGGACCTTGGACCGGCCGGCGTTGCCGCGGCGGAGGAGGTCCTCGATGCCGGCGGCGCCGTCGCGGCGCTTGACGTCGTCCGCGGACTGCAGAGCCCGCAGGGACTCGACGGTCTCCGTCAGGTCGGCGGCGAGATCGGCGAGGACGTCGGCGACCGGGCCGGGGTTGGCGGAGAGGATGTCGATCCACATGCCGGGCTGCGAGCCCGCGACCCGGGTGACGTCGCGGATGCCCTGGCCGCACAGGCGGACCGCGCTGTCCTCGGCGTGCTGCAGCCGCGCCGCGACCATGCTGGAGACCAGCTGGGGGGTGTGCGAGACGAGGGCGACGGCGCGGTCGTGGGCGTCGGCGTCCATCACGACGGGGACGGCGCGGCAGAGCGCGACCAGCTCCAGGGCGAGGTTGAGCACCTCGGTCTCGGTGACCGGGGTCGGGGTGAGCACCCAGGGGCGGCCCTCGAAGAGGTCGGCGGTCGCGGCCAGGGGGCCGGAGCGCTCGCGGCCGGACATGGGGTGCGTGCCGATGTACGAGGTCAGGTCGCAGCCGAGCGCCTCCAGGTCGCGGCGCGGTCCGGCCTTGACGCTGGCGACGTCCAGGTAGCCGCGGGCGAGCCCGCGGCGCTGGGCGTCGGCGACGGTCGCGGCGACGTGGGCCGGCGGCACGGCGACGATCGCGAGGTCGACCCGGCCGGACGGGGGTTCGTCGGTGCCCGCGCCGAGCGCGGCGGCGGTGCGCACCACGGCGGGGTCGTGGTCCTCCAGGTGGACCTCGACGCCGCGCGCGGCGAGCGCGAGGGCGGCGGATGTGCCGATGAGGCCGGTACCGATGACGAGGGCGGTTCTCACTGGGCGATGTCCTTGCGGAGGGCGGCCGCGGCGCCGAGGTAGACGTGGGAGATCTCACCCTTGGACAGGCCGGACTCGACGTGGGCGAGGATGCGCACGACCCGGGGCATGGCGCCGGCGATGTCGAGTTCCTGCGCGCAGATCAGCGGCACGTCGGTGATGCCGAGCTTGCGCGCGGCGACCGCCGGGAAGTCGCTGTGGAGGTCCGGGGTGGCGGTGAACCAGACGCTGATCAGGTCGTCCACCGCGATGCCGTTGCGCTCCAGGATGGCGGTGAGCAGCTCGGCGACCTGCTCGTGCATGTGCTCCGCCTCGTCCCGCTCCAGCTGGACGGCTCCGCGGACCGCTCGTACCGCCACGTCATCGCTCCCTGTGTTGCTGCGCGCACGTACCTGGTCAGCGTAGTCGGGGCGGACGGGGCGCGGCGGACACGCCCGCCCTGCGAGACGCCAGGGGTGCTGCGGTACACCATGAAGCATGATCTTCCACCTTGTTCCGCTGGACGACTGGCTGCGCGACCCGGACCGTCCGTACGCGCCCTCGTCGCTCGCCGAGGACGGGTTCGTGCACTGCGCGCCCGACGAGGCGGTTGCGCTCGCCGTCGCCGACGCCTTCTACCGGGGCACCCCGGGCCCGCTGATGGTGCTGCTGATCGACGAGGAGGCCCTGGAGGCCCGTGTGCTGTGGGAGGACGCCGATCCGGTGCCGCCGCCGGGGGTCCCGCAGGAGACGCGCTTCCCGCACGTGTACGGGCGCATCAACCGCAGCGCGGTGGTCGGGATGCTGGAGGTGCAGCGGGACACGGAGGGTCGCGCGGTGGCGCTGGCGGTGTGGTCGTGAGCGCCGCTTCGTCCTGACACGCCCCTGGACGCGGGGCGGGCCGTCCGCTTCGATGGTGCCCTGACCGCGCGGCCTCGGGGGAGGCGGACATGAAGCGTTCCGGACCGCTCCACACGCTCCTCGCGGGGCTGGCACTCGCGCTGATCATGCTGTCGCTCAACGCGACGACGGAACCGCCGCAGGTGGGGCCGAAGGGCGGCGGCCCGCCGGCCGCGAGCCGGACGCCGTCCGCCGCCCCGCCGTCGTCGGCCCCCGCGGCCTCCCCGTCCCGCAGCACCGCGGTCCCCCGCCCGGACGCGGACTACGCGGGCCGCACCGGCGACGACGCGGCGAGCGTCGCGATCGCGCTGCGCGACGGCAAGGCCGTCGCGTACGTCTGCGACGGGCGCACCAAGGAGGCCTGGCTGCGCGGCGACGTCCGGGAAGACGGCGGCATGCGCCTGACCGGCGACCGGGGCGCCTCGCTGGAGGGCACCCTGGAGGGCGGCCGCGTCACCGGCGAGGTGCGGCTGACCGGCGTGGAGCAGCCCTTCACCGCGCAGCGCGCGGTCAAGCCGTCCGGTCTGTACCGGGCGACCGCCTCGGTGCGCGGCGCGCGGGTCGTCGGCGGCTGGATCGTGCTCCCGAACGGCAAGCAGGTGGGGATCGTCTCGCGCGACGGCGAACCGTCGGCGGCGCCCGTCATCGACCCCGCCACCGGCGCCGTGACCGTGGACGGCACGCAGCTCACCGCACGGCCGATCCCCTGACCGTCCGCCCGCAGGCAGGAGCAGGAGCGCCCCATGAACGTGGACCCGAACGCCGCCACCACGTCCTTCCCGGCCCCGTCACCGCGCCCCCGCCGGCGGGTCGCCGTGTTCCTCGTCCCCGCGGTCGCCGCCGCGGCGGTCGCGGTCGCCCTCGGCGCGTACGGCAGGGTGCACGACCCGGCCGGCACCGCCTTCAACCTGGCCGGTTTCTCCAGCACGGGCGCGGTCAAGTCCTGGCTCGCCACGGCCGCCTTCGCCTTCGCCCTGGTGCAGGCGGTCTCGGCGCTGGTGATGTACGGCAAGGTGCCGGGCGTCCGCGCCCCCTCCTGGACCGGAGGGCTGCACCGCTGGTCGGGCCGGATCGCGTTCCTGCTGGCCATCCCGGTCGCCGTGCACTGCCTGTACGCGTTGGGCTATCAGACGTACAGCAGCCGCGTGATGGGGCACTCGCTGCTCGGGTGCTTCTTTTTCGGGGCATTCACCGCAAAGATGCTGCTGCTGCGGGCCGAGCGACTGCCGGGCTGGCTGCTGCCGGTCGTCGGCGGGCTGGTCTTCACGGCGCTGACGGTGCTGTGGCTTACGTCCGCGTTGTGGTTCTTCAGAACGGTCGGGGTGACGACATGAAGCGACGCATGGTGCTGCTGTCCACGGCAGCGCTGGCGGGTTGCAGCAAGTACGGCGAAGAGAGCGCGCCGCCCGCGGCGGCGACCTCCGCGCCACCACCGGCCTCGGAGCCCGTCTCCGCGCCGAGCTCGGCACCGGCCTCCGCTCCCCCGTCGGGGGAGGGCGCGGCGCTGGTGAAGGCGGCCGACGTGCCCGTGGGCGGCGGCACGGTGATCACGGACAAGAAGGTCGTGGTGACCCAGCCCCAGGCCGGCGAGTTCAAGGCCTTCTCAGCCGTCTGCACCCACCAGGGTTGCATCGTGAACAGCGTCTCCGACGGCACCATCAACTGCCCCTGCCACGGCAGCAAGTTCCGCATCACCGACGCCTCGGTGGCCGCGGGACCGGCCAAGAAGCCGCTTCCCCCCGAGGAGATCACCGAAAAAGACGGCGAGATCTTCCTCGTGTAGCCCGTACGATCCCCGTCCATGCGCGACCACGACCTCGTACGCCGGCACACCGTCTACGCCTGTGTGATGGGCTCACGCGCCTTCGGCCTGGCCACGGACGGCAGTGACACCGACCGCCGCGGGGTGTACGTGGCGCCCACGCCGCTCTTCTGGCGGTTCGACAAGCCGCCCCGCCACGTGGACGGCCCGGAGCCCGAGCAGTTCTCCTGGGAGCTGGAGCGGTTCTGCGAGCTCGCGCTGCGCGCCAACCCCAACATCCTGGAGTGCCTCCACTCCCCGCTCGTCGAGCACGTGGACGACACCGGGAAGGAACTGCTCGCCCTGCGCGGCGCCTTCCTGTCCCGGCACGTCCACGAGAGCTTCGCCCGCTACGCCACCGGCCAGCTGCGGAAGCTGGAGGCCGACGTCCGCACGCACGGCGCGCCCCGCTGGAAGCACGCCATGCACCTGCTGCGTCTGCTGATCAGCGCCCGCGACCTGCTGCGCACCGGCGAACTGCGCATAGGGGTCGGCGACCACCGGGAGCGGTTGCTGGCGGTCAAGCGCGGCGAGGTCGGCTGGTCCGAGACGGAGTCCTGGATGCTCCGGCTGTACGGGGAGGCCGAGGCCGCCGCGCCGCGCAGTCCGCTCCCGGACGAGCCGGACCGGGCCCGCGTCGAGGACTTCCTCGTCCGGGTCCGGCGGGCGTCAGCCGCCGTCACCGTCCCAGAGGGCGCCGAGGGCCAGTAGTTCGTCGCGGTGCTCGATGCGCTCCACCCAGGCGTCCGGCCAGGCCGCGAGACCGTGGTGCGCGCCGGCGAAGGCGCCCGTCAGGCAGGCGATGGAGTCGGAGTCCCCCGAGGAGCACGCCGCCCGGCGCACCGCGGTGACGGGTTCGTCGGGGAAGAGCAGGAAGCACAGCAGGCCGGTCGCGAACGCCTCCTCGGCGATCCAGCCCGCGCCGCCGGCCAGGCACGGGTCGGCCTCCCGGTCGGGCGCCGCGAGCGCCTCGTCGAGGCGGTCGAGCACCCCGAGGCACTCGTCCCAGCCGCGCCGGACGAAGGCCACCGGGCCGTGGTCCTGGGCACGCAGCCACAGGTCGCCGAGCCACCACTCGTGGTACGTGTCGCGCTGCTCCATCGCGTAGCCGCGCAGCAGGGTGGTCAGTTCCGCGGGCGCGGCGCCCTGAGCGAGCAGGTGGACGGCGTGCGCGGTGAGGTCCGAGGCCGCGAGCGCCGTGGGGTGGCCGTGGGTGAGCGCGGACTGCAACTGGGCCGCCCCCGCCCTTTCCTCGGGGCGCAGGCCGGGGACGAGGCCGACCGGGGCGACCCGCATGTTCGCGCCGCAGCCCTTGGAGCCGGTCTGGCTGGCCTCCTGCCAGGGCCGGTCCGGGTGGTCCAGCTTCTCGCAGGCGACCAGGCAGGTGCGGCCGGGGGCGCGGTTGTTGTCGGGCGAGTGGTACCAGTCGACGTACTCCTCGCGCACCGGGCGGGCGAGCCGGGACGGCGTGAGGGGGCCGCGGTCCATCGCCGTGCGCAGCCCGCGGGCGAGGGCGAGCGTCATCTGCGTGTCGTCGGTGACGAAGGCCGGGCGGGGCAGCTCCATCTCCCGCCACGGACCGCACTTGGCGAGGATCGACGGGACGTCGTTGAACTCCGTGGGGAAACCGAGCGCGTCACCGATCGCCAGCCCCGCCATCGCCCCCGAGGCGGCCCGTCTCACGCCGCGGCCACCCGGGTGCGCACGACCAGGTCGTGGAGGGCGTCGTAGGCCGCCGGCTCGCCGGGCAGCCGGGTGTCCCGCTGCGCGTCGTCCAGACCGGCGTGCAGGGCCTCGACGTCGGCGCGGACGCGGCGCGGGTCGAGGTCCATGGCGAGGCCGTGCTCGGCGACGGCCTTCTCGTGGATGAGTTCGCGGACGTACCCGGGGGCGGTGACGTGGTCCAGCAGCGTCGGCAGGTGCGCCTCGACGGTGCCGGTGCGCATCAGGTGGATGCCGGTCAGCAGCACCCGGAAGGTGTAGAGCAGCGGCTTGAGCTCGCCGGTCTTCTCGTACAGCTCCCACTGGGTACGGGCGAAGCCCCGGTAGTGGTGGGCGTGGTGGCTGGTGATGACCCCGGGTGCCAGGTCGACCAGTTGGGCGTGGACGCCGCTGGTGTGCACCACGAGCGGGGACAGCAGCTGCTCCAGGACGTAGCCGTTGCGCCGCAGCATGAGCCGGGCGAACTTCAGCAGGTCGTGGGTGACCAGGTCGAGTTCGAGGCCGTCCTGCTCCCACATGCGGGTCTGGGTCTCCTCGCCCTCCCGCAGCCCGATCAGGTCGGACAGCGGGAGGAGGTGGACGCCGCGCAGGTCCACGTCGGAGTCGCGGGACGGGAAGCCGTACAGGTGCGCACCGGAGACGGTGGCGAACAGCAACGGGTGTCCCTGCTGCGCGAGGACCGGGGAGAGTTCGGGCAGCCCGGCCCCGCGCAGACGTTCGGCGTGGATGGTCATGGCGCCATCCTTCCCGGAACGGCGTCCTCCGGGAAAGTCCTTATCCGATGGGAAGCCGGTCAGAGAACCGGTCCGGCAGGGGGCGCGGACCGGCCCGTGACGGCGGGGACCGGACGGCTCAGAGGTCGACCTCGCGCATGAGCATGCCCACCTCGGTGTTGGTGAGCCGCCGCAGCCACCCGGACTTCTGGTCGCCGAGCGCGATCGGGCCGAAGCTGGTGCGGACCAGCTTGTCGACCGGGAAGCCCGCCTCGGCCAGCATGCGGCGGACGATGTGCTTGCGGCCCTCGTGCAGGGTCACCTCGACGAGGTAGTTCTTGCCGGTCTGCTGCACGACGCGGAAGCTGTCGGCGCGGGCCCAGCCGTCCTCCAGCTCGATGCCGCTCTTGAGCTGCTTGCCGATGTCGCGCGGCAGCACGCCGTTGATCGCGGCGAGGTACGTCTTCTGCACGCCGTAGCGGGGGTGGGTCAGACGGTGGGCCAGCTCGCCGTGGTTGGTGAGCAGGATGATGCCCTCGGTCTCGGTGTCCAGCCGCCCGACGTGGAACAGCCGGGTCTCGCGGTTGGTGACGTAGTCGCCGAGGCACTGGCGGCCCTCGGGGTCCTCCATCGTGGAGACGACGCCGGCCGGTTTGTTCAGGGCGAAGAACAGGTACGACTGCGTGGCGACGGTCAGCCCGTCGACGCGCACCTCGTCCTTGTCCGGGTCCACGCGCAGGCCCTGCTCGGTGACGATCTTGCCGTTCACCTCGACACGGCGCTGCTCGATCAGCTCCTCGCACGCGCGGCGCGAGCCCATGCCCGCCCGGGCCAGCACCTTCTGCAGGCGCTCGCCCTCCTGCTCGGCGCCCGGGAAGGTCTTGGGGAGGTTCAGCTTGGGCTTGCTGTGCCGCTCGCGGTTGCGCTCCTCGATCTGGGCGTCGAGTTCGCGCGGGCGCGCGGGCGTGGACTTGCGGGGCTTGCCCGAGGCACCGCCCGGCTTGCCGCCGGTGCCGCCCGGCCTGCCGCCGGTGCCGCGCTTGGCGGCTCCGCCCGCTCCACCGGGGCCGCCGGAGCTGCCGCCGACGTCGTAGCGCCGCTCCTCCGGACGGGGCCGGCCCGCGCGCTTCTGCTGGTCGTCGCGCTGCCCCCCGGTCCTGGACCGGGACGTGCCCCCATCGGCACCCCGGGGATTCCGGTTGCCGCCGCTGTTCCTGCCGCTGCCGCTACTGCTTCGCATCAAGTATCCGTCGTCGAGTCCGGGTCGAATGAGGGGACGCCCTCCAGGGAGTCCGCCTCGACGGCGGCCGCCTCCGGGAGGAACGGGGCGAGCTCGGGCAGCTCGTCCAGGCCGCGCAGGCCCATCCGCTCCAGGAAGTAGTTCGTCGTCCTGTACAGGATCGCACCTGTCTCGGCTTCCGTCCCACACTCTTCCACCAGACCCCGCTGCAGAAGGGTGCGCATCACGCCGTCGCAGTTGACCCCGCGCACCGCGGAGACCCGGGACCGGCTCACCGGCTGCCGGTACGCGACGACCGCCAACGTCTCCAGCGCGGCCTGGGTCAGCCGGGCCTGCTGGCCGTCCAGGACGAACTTCTCGACGGCCGCGGCGTACGCGGGCCGGGTGTAGAACCGCCAGCCGCCCGCGATCAGGCGCAGGTCGAAGCCGCGGCCCTGCGCGGCGTACTCCTCCGCGAGGTCGTGGAGCGCGATCGCGATCTCCCGGCGCGGGCGCTCCAGCACCTTCGACAGGGTCTCCTCGGTGACGGGTTCGTCGACGACCATCAGGACCGCCTCCAGGGCGGGCCTCAGCTCCAGCTCCGCCACGGACAGCAGCCCCGCGGGCGCGCCCTCCGCCGCCTCACCGGTCCCCTCGACCGCCTCGGTCACCCCGGTCACCTCCGTCACGTCAGCCATCCTTCCCGTCCTTCGCGGCGGCCGGCACTTGGTCGAATTCGTCGGTGACGAGCGGCTGGGCCGGTGCCGCCTCGCCACCCGTCCAGCGGACCCGGAGCGTACCCAGGGCCTCCTCCTGCTCGAGCGCCACCGCCTTCTCCCGGTAAAGCTCCAGGAGTGCCAGGAAGCGCGCGACGACCGTCAGGGTGTCGGGGGCGTCGAAGGTGAGCTCCGTGAAGCTCGCCTCGCCGCGTTCGCGCAGCATCGCGATGACGTGCTCCGCCTGCTCGCGGACGCTCACCAACGGCGCGTGGATGTGGTCCACGTACACCTGCGGCTTCGGCTTCGGCTGCATCGCCTTGACGGCGAGCTGCGCGAAGCGTTCCGGACCGATGCTCAGCACCACCTCGGGCAGCAGCTCGGCGTGCTGCGGCTCCAGTCCCACGGTGCGGGGGTGGTGCAGCGCCTCGGCCTCCAGCCGCTCGGCGAAGATCGCGGCGATCTGCTTGTAGGCGCGGTACTGGAGCAGCCGGGCGAAGAGCAGGTCCCGGGCCTCCAGCAGGGCGAGGTCCTCCTCGTCCTCCACCTCGGCGGCGGGCAGCAGGCGCGCGGCCTTCAGGTCCAGCAGCGTCGCCGCGACGACCAGGAACTCCGTGGTCTGGTCCAGGTCCCAGTCCGGTCCCATGGCGCGGATGTGCGCCATGAACTCGTCCGTCACCTTGGACAGGGCGACCTCGGTGACGTCGAGCTTGTGCTTGGAGATCAGCTGCAGCAGCAGGTCGAAGGGGCCCTCGAAGTTCGCCAGCCGGACGGTGAACCGGCCGTCGTTCGCGGCGGCGCCCTCCTCGGCGTTCCCCTCGTCACCCGGCTCGTCACCCGGCTCGCCGGCAGGCTGCGGCTCCCCGTCCGGCGCGGCCTGGGGTCCGTCGTCCCCCGCCTCCGGTGCGGGCGGCGGCTCCGCGACGAGCAGGTGCCCCTCGGGCTGCGGGACGGCCTCCGCCGCTGCTTCGACGGCGGCAGGTGGCGGCGGCGCCGCGGGCGCGGTGTGGCCGAAGTCACTGCCCGCCTCGCCCGCGCCCTCGTCGGCCACGGCCGGAGGCGGCACGGGGTTCGCGCCGGGACCGCGGCCGAGGAGGCGGCGGGAGCGCTGCGGGCTGGCGGTGTCGTCGGGGGGCATGGGGGTCCAGATGGTGCTGACGGGGCCGTACGGAGGACGGCACCGTATCGCGCGGAGCGCGTCAGCGGCCGCGCAGGCGGCGTACGAGGATGCTCGCGTCGCCGCGGGATTCGAGGTCGGCCAGGACCACCGCGACCGCTTCGCGGACGATGCGCCCGCGGTCCACGGCGAGCCCGTGCTCCCCGCGCAGGACGAGGCGGGCGTGCTCGAGGTCCATCAGCTCCTCGGCGGAGACGTAGACGGTGATCTTCTCGTCGTGGCGCTCGCGCCCGCTGGGCCGCCTGGGGGCCCGACCGGACTTGCGGCGCGGCTGCGGGGGCTGCGGCGGCTGCGGAGCCGCCTGGGGGCCCGTGGAGCCCGTTCCGGGGGCCTGCAGGCCGCGCCGGACGGCCGGACCGGACGGACCCGCCTGCTCGGGGACGGAGCGGGCCGCGGGGGCGGGCGCGGTGCCGGGGTCGGTGCCGGCGTCCCGTCCGCCGTGCTCGGCGGCTTCGGAGGGCGCCGCGGACTCGCTGACGGGCGCCTCCTCGGGCGCCGGCTCCTCGGCGGGGGCGGGCACGGGCCGCAGCGGGCGTTCGCCGGGCGCGCCGGAGTCCGTGCCGGGGCCGCCGCCGGGGCCCGTGCCCGTGCCGGGAGTCTCGCCGTTGGCGTGCTGCCGCGGCGTCGCGGACTGGAGCCCCCGCCCCCCGGTGGTGCGGAACAGTTCGTCGGCCCCCGGGAGACTCACTCGGCGTGACACCGGGCGAGCACCTCCCTGGCGAGCTGGCGATAGGCGGCGGCGCCGACCGAATTGGAGGCGTAGGTGGTGATCGGCTCACCGGCGACCGTCGTCTCCGGGAAGCGGACGGTCCGTCCGATGACGGTGTGGTAGACGTGGTCGTCGAAGGCCTCGACGACCCGCGCCAGCACCTCGCGGCTGTGCACGGTGCGCGAGTCGTACATCGTGGCGAGGATGCCGTCCAGCTCCAGCTCGGGGTTGAGCCGTTCCCTGACCTTCTCGATGGTCTCGGTGAGCAGCGCGACACCGCGCAGCGCGAAGAACTCGCACTCCAGCGGGACGATCACCTGGTGGGCCGCGGTCAGGGCGTTGACGGTCAGCAGGCCGAGCGAGGGCTGACAGTCGATGATGACGTAGTCGTAGTCGGGCAGCAGCGGCTTCAACGCGCGCTGCAGCGAGGACTCGCGGGCCACCTCGCTGACCAACTGGACTTCCGCGGCCGACAGGTCGATGTTGCTGGGCAGCAGGTCCATGCCGGGCACCGCGGTCTTCAGCAGCACCTCATCGGCCGAGAGCCCGCGCTCCATCAGCAAGTTGTAGACCGTGACGTCCAGTTCCATCGGGTTGACGCCGAGGCCGACGGAGAGCGCGCCCTGCGGGTCGAAGTCGACCAGGAGGACGCGGCGGCCGTATTCGGCCAGCGCGGCACCGAGGTTGATGGTGGACGTCGTCTTGCCGACGCCGCCCTTCTGGTTGCACATGGCGATGATCTTCGCCGGGCCGTGGTCCGTCAGTGGGCCGGGGATCGGGAAGTACGGCAACGGGCGGCCGGTGGGGCCCACGCGCTCACGGCGCTGGCGCGCCGCGTCGGGTGCGAGCGTGGCCGCGTACTCGGGGTCGGGTTCGTACTCCGCGTCGGGGTCGTAGAACTGACCGTCCTGCAGCTCTTCTTCGTAGTGCGCCATGGGGTTCGCGTAACGCGTCTCGTTGTCTGTCCCGGTCCTGCGCGCCTCGAACGTCCGGACGGCCACGGAGGCCACCGGTTCGAGCCGTGCGGAGCCGTCGGTCTGCACGGTCATTCCTGGCTGACCACCCCCGGGAGCAAATGTCGACTCATTCACAAGTCGTCTTACCTCCTTGGTGACCAGGAAACTTCTCAATAGGTCAGCGTTGCAGCATGCCGACGGTTGGCGACTCTATGGCGTGTCGGTGGTTCACAGCAACACAATCCACCGGACACGGCACGATGTGTCGGCAACCGAACGTCTCGCTGTCAAGGGTGTAACGACGACGCCGGGGATGTTTCGCGGGGGGACGAATCGGCAAAACAGTATGGTTCCACGCGAACGGCCGGGCCTTGAGACTCAAGACCCGGCCGTGCGTACCGGATTGGCGACAAGTTGACGCCAACGCGAGAAAAATCGATCAGTCGACCAGCCGGCGTCAGCCGAGGACGGTGGCCAGGTCGACGGCGTCCAGGCCGTGGGCCTCGGCGACCGGGCCGTAGACGACCTGCCCCTCGTGGGTGTTGAGGCCCTTGGCGAGCGCGGCGTCCCGGCGCAGCGCCTCGCGCCAGCCGCGGTTGGCCAGCTCGACGATGTACGGCAGCGTCGCGTTGGTCAGCGCGTAGGTGGAGGTGTTCGGCACCGCACCCGGCATGTTGGCGACGCAGTAGAAGACCGAGTTGTGCACCGCGAAGGTCGGCTCGGCGTGCGTGGTGGGACGGGAGTCCTCGAAGCAGCCGCCCTGGTCGATCGCGATGTCGACGAGCACCGAGCCGGGCTTCATCCGGGAGACCAGCTCGTTGGTGACGAGCTTGGGGGCCTTGGCGCCCGGGATCAGGACGGCGCCGATGACGAGGTCGGCGTCCAGGACGGCCTTCTCCAGCTCGAAGGCGTTGGAGACGATGGTCTGCACCTTGGTGCCGAAGATCTTGTCGGCCTCGCGCAGCTTGTTGATGTCCCGGTCGAGCAGGGTGACGTGGAAGCCCATGCCGACGGCGATCTGCGCGGCGTTCCAGCCGGAGACGCCGCCGCCGATCACGACCGCCTTGGCCGGGGCCACACCCGGGACGCCGCCGGGGAGCACCCCGCGCCCGCCGGCCGAGCGCATCAGGTGGTACGCGCCGACCTGCGGGGCGAGCCGGCCGGCCACCTCGGACATCGGGGCGAGCAGCGGCAGCTGGCGGTTGGCGAACTCGACGGTCTCGTAAGCGATCGCGGTGGTGCCGGACTCCAGCAGCGCGTCGGTGCACTCGCGGGACGCCGCCAGGTGCAGGTAGGTGAAGAGGGTCTGGTCCTTGCGGAGACGGTGGTACTCCTCCGCGATCGGCTCCTTGACCTTCAGCACCAGGTCGGCGGCGGCCCACACCTCGTCGGCGGTCGGGAGGATCGTCGCACCGGCGGAGACGTACTCCTCGTTCGGGATGGACGAGCCGACGCCGGCGTCCTGCTCGACGAAGACCTCGTGGCCGCCTCGGACGAGCTCGTGCACGCCGGCGGGGGTGATGGCCACGCGGAACTCGTTGTTCTTGACCTCGCGGGGGATGCCGACCTTCACGTCGATCACGGTCCTGTTCACGGGAGTGGAGGGTTTGTGCAGGTCTCCGGACATGTCACCCCATAACGGAGTACGCCGGACCTGACCGCGATGTTCTGCGGTGTGACCAAGTGTAGTGAAGGAAGAGTCGCTGTCCAGCCTTACAAAGTGACTACTTTCAGCGAAGGCATTGGCAGTTTCGTAGGTACAGCTCGCGGACGGCGTGATCTGAGGGCCCCCGGTGGGCCCTTGGGCCCGGAAACAGAGGCGCTCAGTCCTCCTCGGGCTGCGGAATCTCCTCGGCGGGCAGCAGCCGGCGCGCCGCGGCCCGCTGGAGCCGGGCGCCCGCCGGGTCCCCGAGCCGCTCCAGGGTGTCGGCCATGCGCAGCAGCACGGCGCCCTCCAGCCGCCGCTCCCCCGCCTGCCGGGCCCAGTACAGGGCGTCACGGCAGGTCCGCAGGGCGTCCTCGGGGTGGCCCGCGTACTCCTGGACCCGGGCCACCTCGCTGAGGGCACGGGCCTGCGCGGGCAGGTCCTTCAGCCGGCGGTGGGCGGCCGCCGCGGCACGCCACTCGCGCAGCGCGTTGCCGTAGTGGGCGGCGTAGGTGAACAGGGCGCCGAGCCTGGAGTGCAGCCGCGCCTGGTGGACCACCTCGCCCCGGGCCTGCCGCAGGGCCAGCGCCCTGCCGTACCAGTCGGAGGCGCGCTGTGGGTCGTCCAGCTCCAAATAGGTCCCGGCGATGGCCTCCAGCGCGCGGCCCTCGGCGTCACCGTCGTAGGCCTCCCGGGAGGCCACCAGCGCGGCCCGGTAGCGGTCGAGGGCGTCGAGCGGGCGGGCCGCCTCCACGTCCAGGTCGCCGATGTTCAGCAGGGCCGCCGCCTTCTCGCGGTGCAGTCCGCGCCGCTCGGCCACGTCCAGCACCAGGTGGTGGAGCCGGTAGCGCTCCGGCGCGGTCGCGCCGCCGTCGGGGTCCGCGGCGAGGGCCCGGACGAGCGCGGCCATGAGACGGCGGGCCAGGGTGTCCAGTTCGCCGTCCGCGACCGCCAGTCGTGCGGAGGCCAGCAGGACCGGCAGCCGCAGCCGCAGCCACCCGGCCGCGACCGGACGGCCGGCGAAGCGCAGCGACTTGGGCAGCCCGTCCGGTTCCGACTCGCCCTCCAGGCACATCCGGCACGCGTGCAGCAGCCGTACCGTGCGCTCCAGCATCCGGGCGCGGGCGAGCAGCACCTCGGACGGCTTCTCCGTGCTCTCCAGCAGTGCCCGCAGCGGCGGGGTGAGCCAGCCCGGCACGCGGTACTGCGCCGGCAGGTCGCCGGCCGCCGGCTCGGGGTGCAGCAGCCCGCAGCCGGCCAGGTCCGCGAGCGTGGCCTGCGCGGCCTCGACCGAGCAGCCGCCCAGGGCGGAGGCGGTCTGCGCGTCGGTCAGGCCCGAGGGGGCGAGCGCGAGCAGGCGCAGCATGCGGGCCACGGCGGGCGACAGCGCTCCGTAGACGAAGCGGAAGGCGCGCAGCAGCTCCGGCGCGGGAGTGGCGCGCGGGGTGGGCGGCGGGGCGGCGTTCCCCTTCTCCTCCGCTCCCCCGGAACCGTCGGCGTCCCGAGCGCCGCCGGGCTTCCGCGCGGTCGGGTCGGCGGACGTGCCCGCCCGGCGCAGCACCCGCGCCTGCCCGTCCGCGGCCAGGCCGCGCAGCGCCTCCGGCAGCGGGTTGCTGCCCGTGCGGTACCCGACGTCGGCGCGGAGCGTGCCGTCGCCCCGGGTGGCCGTGCCGCCCTCGGCGGCCACAGGAGCCGCCGGTCCGGCGGCGGCGGCCGGCTCGGCGGCCTCGGCGTGCAGCCTGCGGGTGGCCTCGGCGACGGAGGTGCGGGGCTGGGCGGCGAGCCATGCGGCGACCAGGCGCAGCGCCGCGGGATGGCCGCCGCACTCCTGGGCGAGAGCCTCCGCGGCCCGGGGGTCGTTGGTGATCCGCACCCGGCCAACGGCCTCGGCCAGCAGGTCGACGCACGCCACCGGGTCGAGCCCGCCCAGGGTGCACGGGCGTACGTCGTGGACGCCGGGCAGCGGCCCCTCGGCCGTGGCGACCAGCAGGTTCCCCGAGCCCTTGGGCATCAGGTCCAGCAGCTGGCGGGAGTCCACGACGTCGTCCAGGACGAGGACGGCCTTGCGCCCGTTCAGGGCGGTGCGCAGCGCGGCCTGCAGTTCCTCGCGCTCCGCGGCCGGTTCGACCTCGACGTCCATCGCGCGCAGCAGCGAGCGGGCGGACTGCTCGGGCGGCACCGGACGGCCGTCGTTCTCACTGAGCCGTACGTAGAACTGGCCGCCGGGGTAGCGGTCGGCGACCTCGTGGGCGAGGCGCACGGCCAGCGCCGTCCGTCCCGAGCCCGGCCGGCCGGCCACGAGGAGCACGCGGCTACCGTCGGGCGTCTGGCCGCGCAGGGCCGCCAGGCCCGGCCGGTCGATGTCGGCACGCAGTTCCTCGAGCTCGCGGCGGCGCCCGACGAACCCCGGCAGGCCGGGGGGCAGCGTGCCGTGTGCCGGGGTCTGCGACGCCGGCCCCCACGGGCCGTCGTCAGAGGCCGCCGCCGATGCGTCGGCGTCCAGCACGTGATCCGCCACGGGCCCACTCCCGTTCTCCTACGAACGGCAAGAGCCTAGTTCACGGTATGGGTCCAACCCCCCTGCGCGACGCGGCGGATCCGGTCAATGATCACCCTCTCGGACGATCGGATGGTCAGACCGAACGGGTCACACGGAGAACGGTCGCGCGGGCCACTCGGCCTCGGCGGGACGCAGCGCCTGCAGGCCGTCCCCCGCCCGGGCGGCCTGCAGCGCGAGCACGCCCACCACGAGGCAGTTGTTGTGCAGTTCCCCGGCGAGGACGCCGCGGACCAGCTCGTCCACCGGGACCCGGGCGAACTCCATGTCGGCCTCTTCCTCCGACACCTCGAAGCGCTCGCCCTCCACCTCGGACAGGCCCCGCGCCAGGAAGATCCGCACGGCCTCGTCGCAGCCGCCGGGCGTGGTGTACACGTCCGTGAGCACCCGCCAGTCCTCGGCCTTGACGTGGGCCTCCTCGTACAGCTCGCGCTGGGCGGCGTGCAGCGGGTTCTCGCCGGGGACGTCGAGCAGTCCGGCGGGGATCTCCCACAGCTTCATCCGCACGGGGTGGCGGTACTGCTTGAGGACCAGCACCCGGTCCCGGTCGTCGAGGGCGAGCACGGCCACCGAGCCGGGGTGGACCTGGTAGTCGCGCCGGGCGACGCCGCCGTCGGGCATGACGACGTCATCGGTGCGGACGCTGGTCTTCTTCCCGGTGAAGGGGGTGGCGGTGGCGGTGACCCGCCACTCCTCGGGAGTGTCCTTCAGCATGGTGCCCTCCGTACGCGGTACCGGGGCGGGCCGTTCGCCGGCCCGCCCCGGCAACCGTACCGATCAACCCTTGAGGCGCTCGACGGCGGCCGCGACCAGACCCGCGAACAGGGGGTGCGGACGGGTCGGGCGGGACTTGAGTTCGGGGTGCGCCTGGGTGGCCACCAGGTACGGGTGCACGTCGCGGGGGTACTCGACGTACTCGACCAGCGTGTTGTCCGGGGAGGTGCCGGAGAACACCAGGCCGGCCTTCTTCTCCAGCTCGCCGCGGTAGGCGTTGTTCACCTCGTAGCGGTGGCGGTGCCGCTCCTCGACGTAGGGCTCGCCGCCGTAGACCTCGCGGACGATGGAACCCTCGGCGAGCTTCGCCGGGTACAGGCCCAGCCGCATGGTTCCGCCGAGGTCGCCCTGGCCGGCGACGATGTCGAGCTGCTCGGCCATGGTGGAGATCACCGGGTGCGCGGTCGCGGCGTCGAACTCGGTGGAGTTGGCGTCCGGAATGCCGGCCAGGCTGCGGGCCGCCTCGATGACCACGCACTGCAGGCCCAGGCACAGACCCAGCAGCGGGATGCGGTTCTCGCGGGCGAAGGTGATCGCCGAGACCTTGCCCTCCACACCGCGGTCGCCGAAGCCGCCGGGCACGCAGATCGCGTCCACGTCGCCGAGCTGACGGGCCGCGCCGGCCGCGGTCTTGCAGTCGTCCGAGGTCACCCACTTGATGTTGACCTTGGCGTTGTTGGCGAAGCCGCCGGCGCGCAGCGCCTCGGTCACCGACAGGTAGGCGTCCGGCAGGTCGATGTACTTGCCGACGAGGGCGACCTTCACCTCGTGCTCGGGCTGGTGGACCCGCCCCAGCAGGTCGTCCCACTGCGTCCAGTCGACGTCGCGGAACGGCAGGTTCAGCTTGCGGACCACGTACGCGTCCAGGCCCTCGGTGTGCAGCACCTTGGGGATGTCGTAGATCGACGGGGCGTCGATCGCCGCGACCACGGCCTCCTCGTCGACGTCGCACATCAGCGAGATCTTGCGCTTGATGGAGGTCGGCACGTCGCGGTCGGCGCGCAGCACGATCGCGTCGGGCTGGATGCCGATGCTGCGCAGCGCGGCCACGGAGTGCTGGGTCGGCTTGGTCTTCAGCTCGCCGGAGGGGCCGATGTACGGGAGCAGTGAGATGTGCATCACGAAGACGTTGTCCCGGCCGACCTCGTGCCGGACCTGCCGCACGGACTCCAGGAAGGGCAGCGACTCGATGTCGCCGACGGTGCCGCCGACCTCCGTGATCACCACGTCCACGTCCTCGGTCGCCATGCGCCGGATGCGGGACTTGATCTCGTTGGTGATGTGCGGGATGACCTGCACGGTGTCGCCCAGGTACTCGCCGCGCCGCTCCTTGGCGATCACCGAGGAGTACACCTGGCCGGTGGTGACGTTGGCCGAGCCGGCGAGGTTCACGTCCAGGAAGCGCTCGTAGTGGCCGATGTCCAGGTCGGTCTCGGCGCCATCGTCCGTGACGAACACCTCACCGTGCTGGAACGGGTTCATCGTGCCCGGGTCCACGTTGAGGTACGGGTCGAGCTTCTGCATGGTGACGCGCAGACCCCGGGCCTTGAGCAGTGCGCCGAGGCTGGAGGCGGTCAGTCCCTTGCCGAGCGAGGAGGCGACACCCCCAGTGACGAAGAGGTGCTTGGTCGTCGTGGATTTGGGCGGCAGTGCCAACAGGGGGCTCCCGTGGTCGCGAGGTGGTGGTCGGGACGGCACCATGGTGATGAAGAGGGGTGTCGTCGCGGCGGTTCAGTGGTTCAGGCCACCGGCCCACGGGCTACCAGGGTATCAGTGACGCGCACCAGACGGTGCGGGCGGCTCTCTGACGAAAAACGCGGTCACCGGGAGTTTGGTACGACAAAATGCACCCGACCGGCCCAGCGGGGGCGGTCGTCGCTTCCGCACAGCCCGCGTTGTCGTCGTATCCTGCTCGGACACATCGATTCGATGCGAGTGAACCGGCACGGCACTACCCCGCCCGCTCCCGGGAAAGAGCTCGTCGACAGATCCACAGACCGCAATCACCGCCCCAGTCCCAAGGGGCGCCGCCGTCGTTCGACTGGGAGACCTACGTGGCCGGGCGTATCGAGGATTACGCACTCATCGGCGATATGCAGACCGCCGCCCTGGTGTGCCGGGACGGCACGGTCGACTGGCTGTGCCTGCCCCGCTTCGACTCCCCCGCGATCTTCGCGGGCCTCCTCGGCACCGAGGAGCACGGCTACTGGCGGCTCGGCCCCGCCCACGCGAACGGCACCCCGTCCCCGGCCGCCACCCGGCGCCGCTACCGGGGCGACTCCCTGGTGCTGGAGTCCGAGTGGGACACCCCCCGCGGCACGGTCCGTGTGATCGACTTCATGCCGCCGCGTGACGGCGCCCCCCAGCTGATCCGGATCGTCGAGGGCGTCAGCGGCCGGGTGCCGATGCGGTCCGCGCTGCGCATGCGCTTCAGCTACGGCTGGGTCGTGCCGTGGGTGCACAAGGTGGGCGAGCGCACCGTCGCCGTCGCCGGCCCGGACTCCGTCTGGCACGACACCGATGTCGAGACGTACGGCAAGGACCTCACCACCTACGCGGACTTCACGGTCTCGCCCGGCGACCGCATCGCCTTCACCATCAGCTGGCAGCCCTCGCACAAGGAGCCGCCCCCGCTCGCCGAGCCCGAGGCGTCGCTGGAGGCCACCGAGGACTTCTGGCGGGAGTGGGTCGCCCAGTGCACCTACCACGGCCCCTACCGGGACGCCGTGGTCCGCTCCCTGATCACCCTCAAGGCCCTGACGTACGGGCCGACCGGCGGCATCGTCGCCGCCCCCACCACCTCCCTGCCCGAGGACATCGGCGGCGTCCGCAACTGGGACTACCGCTTCACCTGGCTGCGCGACGCGGCGATCACCCTGTCCTCCCTGCTGCGCACCGGCTACCGCGACGAGGCCCGCGCCTGGCGCGAGTGGCTGCTGCGCGCGGTCGCCGGCGACCCGGAGAACCTGCAGATCATGTACGGCATCGCCGGTGAGCGCGAGCTCGGCGAGACCGAGCTGGACTGGCTGCCCGGCTACGAGGGCTCGATCCCGGTCCGGGTCGGCAACGGCGCGGCCCACCAACTGCAGCTCGACGTCTACGGCGAGGTCACCGAGGCCCTGCACCTGGCGCACATGACCGGCCTGGCCCGCAACGACTACGCCTCGCTGCTGCAGATCCGGCTCATCCAGTACCTGGAGGACCACTGGGACGAGCCGGACGAGGGCATCTGGGAGGTCCGCGGCCCGCGCCGGCACTTCGTCCACTCCAAGGTCATGGCCTGGGTCGCCGTCGACCGCACCGTCAAGCTCATCGAGTCCGGCGAGGTCGACGGCCCGCTGGAGCGCTGGCGCGACCTGCGCGACGAGATCCACCGCGACGTGTGCGAGAAGGGCTACGACAAGGAACGCAACACCTTCACGCAGTCCTACGGCTCGCGCGAGCTGGACGCCTCGCTGCTGCTCATCCCGCAGGTCGGCTTCCTGCCGCCGGACGACAAGCGCGTCATCGGCACCATCGAGGCGATCCAGCGGGAACTGTCCACCGAGGACGGCTTCGTGCTGCGCTACCCGACCGACGCCCCGCCCGGCGGCGAGAACCTGGACGGCCTCCCCGGCGACGAGGGCGCCTTCCTCGCGTGCTCCTTCTGGCTCGCCGACGACCTCGCCATGATCGGCCGGGTCGACGAGGCCCGCAGGCTCTTCGAGAAGCTGCTGGCGCTCCGCAACGACCTCGGCCTGCTGGCCGAGGAGTGGGACCCGCGGCTGCAGCGGCAGGTCGGCAACTTCCCGCAGGCCTTCAGCCACGTGCCGCTGATCGACACGGCGCTGCGGCTCACCGCGAGCGGCGCGTACGGCGGCTGACGCACCGCCGCCGCCCGCGAAGCGGCCCTCAGGACGAGGTCAACTCGTCGTAGATGCTGAGCACTTGGGCGACCGTGTCATCCTCGGTCGGCCAAGTGGCGGCCTGCACGGGACCGGCCGCGGCGAGCCCCGCACGCCGTGCCGGGTCCCCCAGCAGACGCGTGACGGTGTCCGCGAGCGTCTTCGGATTGCCGTAGGGCACCAACACCGCTGCCTCGCCGACGAGTTCGGGCGTACCACCGACGGAGGTCGCCACCAGCGGCGCCCCGGCGTGCAGCGCCTCCTGCGCGAGAAGGGACCGCGCCTCCCAGCGCGACGGCAGCACCACCACGTCGGCGGCGGCGAGGAGTTCGGGCACGTCGTCGCGGCGGCCGAGCAGCCGCACCGGCAGCTCCTCGCTGTCGATCCGCTCCTGGAGCTCCGTACGCAGCGAGCCCTCGCCCGCGACGACCAGCAACGGCGCCGGGTCGAGCCCCGCCCAGCCGTGGGCCGCGTCCAGCAGTAGGTGATACCCCTTGCGCGCCTCCAGACGGCCCACCGCGAGCAGCAACGGACGCTCCCCCACGGCGAATTCGTCCCGGGTCTTGTACCGGCGCCGCTCCGCCTCCGCCACCGCCTCCGGGGACGGCGCGGCCCGCGGCGGCGCCGGCACCCCGATCGGCCCGAGCCGGGCGTCCCGGGCCCCGGCCGCACGGGCCCGGTCCACCAGGTCCGACGAGGCGCCCAGCACGACCGCCGCCGCCCGCGCCACCCGGCGCTCCAGCAACCGCAGCACCCGCCCCCGCGCCCCCTCCGCCAGCACCGCGCCGTGCCAGGTCACCACCAGCGGCGTACGGCGCCCGCTCAGCGCCATCGTGGCGAGCAGCCCGGCCCGCAGCCCGTGCGCATGCACCACGTCCGCCCCGGCGCAGGCCGCCCGCAACGCCGTCACCACGGCCGCGTCCGCCCTCGGTTGTGCGCGCCGCGTGATCTCGACCGGCGCGAACCGCGCTCCCGCCGCCCCGAACCCGTACCGCTCCTCGGCCTCGGCGGGCCCGCAGACCGTCACCTGCACGCCGCGCGCCACCAACCCGCCCGCCACGGAGGCGACATGGGCCCGCGCCGTCTCGCCCAGCACGTGGACGGCGTGCAGCTGCCCGTGCAAGGGGCTCGGTGAACTGCTCACGCGGGGTAGGACTCCTGACTCGGCATCGTGCGGAGGGCGGCGGGGTCTGCTCCCTCAAGGATGCCAGGCCGATAGGCCATCCAGGGAGCGATGCCCCACCCCCACCCGGCCACACGTACGCGGGACCACCCTTACGAGTGCCCCCCGCTCCCCCATCACGCCGACCCCGCACCCGCAAGCGGGGGTACCCGCCCTCGGGCGTGGCACGCGCCGGTGCACGCCCACGGCCGGGGGACGGCGGTGCCCCCGACGGACCGGCCACGGACCGGCCGGCGGCGTTGCCGACCGCCTCCGCCCCGTGTGCGGTGCGCGGAAACCCCTCCCGGGGGTCCGCCGGACGGCGCCCGGGGAACGTCGGTCGGCCACCCGCCGCGCGGCAAGACCGCACCCCCACTGGCGAAGGCGAGACGACCTCCCGGCCACGACCACAGCCGCCCTGCGATCCGCACACCGGCCGGAGCGACGGCCCACGCGGGTCCGGCGCGCGTCAGCGCGCTTCGCGGGCCGCGGCCAGCAACTCCTCCGCGTGCGCCCGCCCGAGCTCCGAGTCCTCCAGCCCCGCGAGCATCCGCGACAGCTCGCGTACCCGCTCCTCACCCTCCAGGACGCGCACCCCGCTCCGCGTCACGGACCCGTCGTTCGTCTTCTCGACCAGCAGCTGCCGGTCCGCGAACGCGGCCACCTGGGGCAGGTGCGTGACGACCACGACCTGCGCGGTCCGCGCCAGACGCGCCAGACGCCGGCCGACCTCGACCGCCGCCTTGCCGCCGACGCCCGCGTCGACCTCGTCGAACAGGTACGTCGGTACCGGGTCCGACCCCGCGAAGACGACCTCGACGGCGAGCATCACCCGGGACAGCTCACCGCCGGAAGCACCCTTGGCGATCGGCCGGGCCGGGGCGCCGGGGTGGGGTGCGAGCTGCAGCTCGACCTCGTCGGCGCCGGTCGCGCCGAAGGCGACCCGGCGGCCGCCGACCTCGATGCCCTCCGCGTCCTCCGTCTGCCGGAGGGCGACGCCGACCCGGGCGTGCGGCATGGCGAGCTGCGCGAGCTCCGCCGTGACGGCCGCGGCGAACCGGTCCGCCGCCTCCCCCCGGGCGTCGGTGAGGGCCTGGGCGAGGTCGCCGAGCTCGAGGCGCAGCGCGTCGCGCTCCCCGGTGAGCTCCCCGATCCGCTCGTCGTCGCCCTCCAGCTCGCCGAGCCGGGCCGCGCCCTGCTCGGCCCACGCCAGGACGGCGTCGATGGACTCCCCGTACTTGCGAGTGAGGTGGGCGAGGACGGCCCGCCGCTCCTCCACGACCGCCAGGCGCCGGGGATCGGCGTCCAGGTCGTCGGCGTACCCGGCGAGCTCACCGGCGACGTCGCCGAGGAGGATGCCGATCTCGCCGATCCGGTCCGAGAGCGCGGCCAGCGCCGGGTCGTGGGAGCGGACGGCCTCCAGCGCACGCTGGGCGCCCGCGACGAGCATGCCGGCGTCGACGCCCTCGGGGTCCTCGGGGTTCCCCGCGAGCGCGGCGTGCGCCTGGGTCGCGGCCGACGCGAGCGCCTCGGCATGGCCCAGCCGCTCGGCCTCGGCGGCCAGGTCGGCGTCCTCGCCGGGCAGCGGTTCCGCGGCGGCGACCTCGTCCAGGCCGAAGCGCAGCAGGTCCGCCTCCTGGGCGCGCTCCCGGGCCCGGGTGGTCAGCTCGTCCAGCTCGCCGGCGACCTCGCGCAGCCGCCGGTAGGCGCCCGCGTACTTGGCCAGCGGCACGGCGACGGCGTCGCCCGCGTACCGGTCCAGGGCCTCGCGCTGGCGGGACGGCCTCAGCAGGCCCTGCTGGTCGGTCTGGCCGTGCACGGCGACCAGCTCGTCCGCCAGCTCGCCCAGCAGCCCCACGGGGACCGTGCGCCCGCCCACGAAGGCCCTGGAGCGGCCCTCCGCCGAGACGGTACGGCTGATGAGCAGCGCACCGTCGTCCAGCTCGGCGCCCGCCTCCTCGGCCCGCACGGCGGCGGGCGCGCCCGCCGCCAGCGTGATCCGCCCCTCGACCGACGCCGATTTCGTACCGATCCGGACCAGACCGGGATCGGCACGGCCGCCCAGCAGCAGCCCGAGACTGGTGACGACCATGGTCTTGCCCGCGCCGGTCTCGCCGGTCACCGCGGTGAAGCCGGGCGACAGCTCGACCACGGCGTCCTCGATGACTCCCAGCGACCGGATCCGCATTTCCTCCAACACGGATACGACCATACGAGGTTTGCGGGCCGCCGCGCGACGGGCCTCACCCCTGAGGGCAATCTCAGTGCGGCGCGCCCCGCCAGCCGGCCACCGGCAGAGCGAACTTCGCGACCAGCCGGTCCGTGAACGAGGCGTGGTGGAGCCGCGCCAGCCGCACCGGCACCGCGCCCCGCCGGACCTCCACGCGGGCCCCGGCCGGAAGGTCCACCGAGCGCCGCCCGTCGCACCACAGCACGCCGTGCGGAGTCTTCGGCTGCACCTCCACCGCCAGCACCGACTTCGGGGAGGTCACCAGCGGCTTCGCGAAGAGCGCGTGCGCGCTGATCGGCACCATCAGCAGCGCCTCCACCTCGGGCCAGACCACCGGCCCGCCGGCCGAGAAGGCGTACGCGGTCGACCCGGTCGGGGTCGCCATCACCACCCCGTCGCCGCCGAAGCGGGAGACCGGACGGCCGTCCACCTCCGTGACGACCTCCAGCAGCCGCTCGCGCGCCTGCTTCTCCACCGACGCCTCGTTCAGCGCCCAGTCGGTGTGGACGACCCGGCCGTCGTTGCGCACCAGGACGTCGATCGTCATGCGCTCCTCGACCTCGTAGTCGCGGGTGACCACGCGGTCGACGACCTTGTCCAGGTCATCGCGCTCGGCCTCCGCGAGGAAGCCGACCCGGCCCAGGTTGACGCCGAGCATCGGCACCCCGGAGGCACGCGCGAACTCCGCGCCGCGCAGGAGCGTGCCGTCACCGCCCAGGACGATGATCAGCTCGCAGTCCGCGACCGTCTCCGGTCCGATCTCCTGCACCCGCTGCACCCCGCCGTCCCCGGGCAGCGTCAGGTCCTCGGCCTCCTCGGCCAGCACCCGTACGCCGATGTTGCAGCGCTTCAGCCCCTGGACCACCCGCTCGGCACTGCGGATGGCCGCCGGCCGCCCGGTGTGGGCGAGGAGGAAGACGGTGCGGCCGGACGTCCCGTGCACCTCGTGCGTCTCGTGCGTCTCGCTCAACGGGGCCCCTCCGCCACAGCGCGTTCGACATCCGCCGGGTCCAGTTCGGGCGCCCCGGCGCGCAGCCACAGAAAGTACTCCACATTCCCCGACGGTCCCGGCAACGGGCTCGCGGTCACGCCCAGCACCCCCAGTCCCAGTGCGGCCGCCTGTCCGGCGACCTGTCGTACGGCATCGGCGCGCAGCTGAGGGCTGCGGACGACACCGCCGCTGCCCAGTCGCTCCTTGCCCACCTCGAACTGCGGCTTGACCATCAGGACCAGGTCCGCGTCGGGCGCGGCGCAGCGTACGAGGGCGGGCAGGACGAGCCCGAGCGGGATGAAGGACAGGTCGCCGACGACAAGGTCCACCGGCTGGTTGTCGATCTGCTCGAGCGTCAACTCGCGGACGTTGGTACGGTCCTTCACGGTGACGCGTTCATCGCTCTGCAGCGACCACGCGAGCTGTCCGTAGCCGACGTCGACGGCGACGACGTGCGCCGCGCCGTTGCGGAGCAGGACGTCGGTGAAGCCGCCCGTGGACGCCCCGGCGTCCAGCGCGCGCCGCCCCTCCACGAGCAACCCGTGGGGCACGAACGCCGCCAGCGCCCCGGCCAGCTTGTGGCCGCCGCGGGAGACGTAGTCCGGGTCCGAGGCGTCATCGGCGACGACGACCGCGGCGCTGGTCTCCACCTGCGTGGCGGCCTTCGTCGCGGTCGTCCCGCCCACGGTCACCCGGCCGGCCGTGATCAGCTGCCCGGCGTGCTCCCGCGAGCGGGCCAGGTTCCGGCGCACCAGCTCGGCGTCGAGTCGGCGTCGTGCCACGTGAGGTTCAGCTCCTGTTGTCGGCGTCGAGTCCTGTGAGCGTGTCGCGCAGCCCACGGTGTACATCCTCGTACACCTCGACGTGGTCCTCGGTGGGAAGCAGGTCGGCATCCCGCAGGCGGACAAGGACGGCGTCCACCTCGGTATTCCCCGTGGCGTCCAGCACGACGCCCAGCGGCCGCGGCCCCGCGTCGACGACCGCCTCCGCCGGGACCGCGGCCTCCGGTGCGGGCGCGGGTGCCACGCCCTCCAGCCCGGTCTCAGTCACGTCCCTTCACCTCCTGCGTGCGGCCCGCCGCCTTCTTGGCAGGGGTGGCCTTCTTCGCCGCCGTCGTCTTCTTCGCGGGCGCAGCCGCTCGGGACACCGCGGCGGTCTTCTTGGCCGGGGCGGTGGCAGCGGTGCCGGACACCGCGGCGGTCTTCTTCGCGGGGGTGGCCTTCTTCGCCGCCGTCGTCTTCTTCGCGGGCGCAGCCGCTCGGGACACCGCGGCGGTCTTCTTCGCGGGGGTGGCCTTCTTCGCCGCCGTCGCCTTCTCCGCGGGCGCAGCCGCTCCGGACGCCGCCGCAGTCTTCTTGGCCGGGGCGGTGGCAGCGGTGCCGGACACCGCGGCGGTCTTCTTCGCGGGGGTGGCCTTCTTCGCCGCCGTCGCCTTCTCCGCGGGCGCAGCCGCTCCGGACGCCGCCGCAGTCTTCTTGGCCGGGGCGGTGGCAGCGGTGCCGGACACCGCGGCGGTCTTCTTCGCGGGGGTGGCCTTCTTCGCCGCCGTCGCCTCCTTGGCGGGGGCGGTGGCAGCGGTGCCGGACACCGCCGCGGTCTTCTTGGCGGGGGCCGCGTTCTTGGCGGCGGCGGCCTTCTTGGCGGGGGCGGTCTGCTTCGCGGCAGGAGCCTTCGCGGGGGCCGCGTTCTTCCGCGCGACCGGCACGGCAGCCGTGCCCGCGGCCATGTCGGGCTCCGGAACCACAGGGGCTGCAGGCGTGGCGGGAGGCTGCGCCGGCGCGGCGTTCTTGCGCGCCACCGGGGTGGCGGCGGCAGCGCCCGTCCCCGTGGGCTTCTTCGCGGGCGCAGGCGCAGGCGCGGGCGCGGGCCTGGCGACCGGCGCATGCTCCACCGGCGGCTGCGGCGGCACGTACAGACCGGGGTCCGGCTCCTCGTCCGTCATGTCGGCCCCGGCCGGCTCCCGGTCGTCGTCTTCCAGGTTCCGGATGCGGCGTTCCAGGGCCTCCAGGACGACGCCGACCTTGGTGACCTCGTCCGCGAGCCGCCCGACCCGGCCCATCGCCTTGTCGATCTCCTCGCGGACGAGACCCACGAGCAGGTCGCGGTTGGCCCGTCCCGACGCCATCAACTCGTCCGCGAGCGTCTGCACCTCGGGCGGGATCCGCTCGCCGATGCTCCGCTGGACCGCGTCGACGTCTATCCCGGTCTGGTCGAGCAGTTCCTTGGCCGCCCCGACCGCCCGTCGCCGGGTGGCCTCGGTCAGGCCGCCCGCGATCTGCAGACAGGTCCGCAACGCGTCCCGCATACGCCCTCACTCCTCGCCTTCACCAGTTCCCCAGACTTCGTCGGTCACGACGCTACCGTCTATGGCGCCGCGTCTCCCCGACAGTCCCCTGCGGTACCGTCGATCAAGACCAGCACGAGCCACGTCCGAACGGGAGAAGCACAGCCCATGGCGACCATCGAGGAGTGCCGCAGCGCGCTCGAGCGGCTGTCCGAGAACCTCGCCGGGACCGAGGGCGGCGACCTGCGCAGCGCGGCCGCTCTCGACCGCTCGCTGAGCTGCCGCATCACCGATCTCGACGTCACCTTCGTGGGGCGTCTGGTGGACGGCCGCATCCAGGACGTGGTCACCGTGCAGGGCCCACCGGCCGAGCGCGCCGAGATAAGGCTGACCATGGCCGGTGACGACCTCGTCGCGCTCGTCGACGGCAAGCTGCACTTCGCCAAGGCGTGGGGCAGCGGCAGGGTCAAGCTGGAGGCGGGCTTCCGCGACCTGCTGCGGCTGCGCAAGCTCCTCTAGAGCCCCAGCCGGTCCAGCGCCTTCTCCGCGTCCAGGTCGCAGGAGCCGTCCCCGGCCCGTGTCCAGGCCGCCGCGCACAGCGCCCGCAGTCCGTCCATGGGTTCGCCGTCGCCGTCCAGCAGCAGCGCCCCGTCGCCCGCCGAGGCGGTCCAGCCCCCGCAGCGGTACGCACCCGCACCGGCGTCCGTGACCCCGGGCTGCGGGGTGAGCAGGCCGCGCAGATCGGCGTCGACGTAGGTGGGCCGGTGCTGCGGCGGAGCGGCGAGCAGCAGTGCGGGAGTGGTGACCCCGGTGAGCACCAGCAGCGAGTCGACGCCGCCCGCGTGGGCGCCCTCGATGTCCGTGTCGAGCCGGTCGCCGACCACCAGCGGCCGTCGCGCGCCCGTCCTGATGACCGTCTCCCGGTGCATGGGCGGCAGCGGCTTGCCCGCGACCTGCGGTTCGCCACCGGTCGCGATCCGGACGACCTCGACGAGCGCGCCGTTCCCCGGTGCCGTGCCACGGGCGGTCGGGATGGTCAGGTCGGTGTTCGAGGCGAACCACGGCGCACCGCGGTTGACCGCGTACGCCGCCTCCGCGAGCTGCTCCCAGCCGACCTTGGGCGAGTAGCCCTGCACGACCGCGGCCGGGTCGTCGTCGGCCGAGGCGACCGGCTGGAGCCCGCGTTCACGCAGCGCCTCCACCAGCCCCTCGCCGCCGATCGCCAGCACCCGTGCGCCCGACGGGACCTGATCCGCGATCAGCCGGGCCACCGCCTGGGCGGAGGTGATGACCTCTTCCGCCTCGGCCGGCACGCCGAGCCGCGTCAGGTGCTCCGCGACGGTCCGCGGCGTGCGGGCCGCGTTGTTGGTGACGTACGCCAGCCGCATGCCGTGGGCCCGGGCCGAACCGAGCGACTCCACGGCGTGCACGATCGCGTCACCACCCGCATAGACCACTCCGTCCAGGTCGAGCAGGGCGGTGTCGTACGCCTGGTCAAGGGGGCTTTCACTGCCGGCCGGGCCGGTCCTGTGGGTCATCGGGCGGTCGCTCCTCGTATGTCGTCGATCACTCGGCACACTTCGCGGACATGACCCGCGTAGCATGCCCGGATGAGCAATTCCGGACCCGCTGTACGGGGCTTGCGGCTGGCGCCGTTCCGCGCGCTCCGCTACGTCCCCGAGCGGGTCGGCAGCCTGGCCGCGGTCACCTCGCCACCGTACGACGTCGTCGTCCGGCCCGAGGAACAGCGGCACCTGGAGACAGCCGACCCGCACAATGTCGTGCGGCTCATCCTGCCCACCGCCGAGCCCCCGGACGGCCGGCACCGCAAGGCCGCATGGGCGCTGTTCCAATGGCAGGAGGAGGGCGTCCTGGCCCTCGACCCCAAGCCCGCCCTGTACGTGTACGAGCAGCGCGAGGGCCATCAGGTGCAGCGCGGCCTCATCGGTGCCCTGCGCCTGACCCCGCCCGAGGAACGGATCGTGCTGCCGCACGAGGACGTGATGCCCGGCCCGGTCGCCGACCGCGCGGCGCTCATGCGTGCCACGGCCGCCAACCTCGAACCGCTGCTGCTGGCGTACCGGGGCGATGACGGGGAGGCGGCCGAGGTCGTCGAACGCACCGTCGCGGAGCCGCCCTTGCTGGCCACGACGACCGAGGACGGCATCCACCACCGGCTGTGGGCGATCACCGACCCGGGGGCGATCGCCGCGGTCGACGCCGACCTGTCCCGGCACCAGGCCGTCATCGCCGACGGCCACCACCGCTGGGCCACGTACCTGCTGCTGCAGGCCGAGCACGAGGCCCCCAGCCCCTGGGACTACGGCCTGGTGCTGCTGGTGGACACCGCCCGCTACCCGCTGCGGGTCCGCGCCATCCACCGTGTGCTGCCGCAACTGCCCGTCGCACGGGCCGTCGAGGCGGCCCGCCACGCCTTCCGCGTACAGGAGCTGCCCGGCCCCCTCCCCCAGGCCCTGGCCGCCCTGGAGGCCGCGGCGGCCGAGGGCAACGCCTTCCTGCTCACCGGCGACGGCCGCTTCCACCTCCTGGACCGGCCGGACACCGAGGCCCTCGACCGCGCCATCCCCGTGGACCGGCCCGAGGAATGGCGGCAGCTGGACGCCACGGTGCTGCACAGCCTGCTCCTGGACCGGATCTGGGAGGTGCCCGACGCCCCCGAGCACATCCACTACATCCACGACACCCAGGCCGCGGTCGAGCGCGCCGAGCATTACGGCGGCACGGCCGTGCTCATCCACCCGGTGCGCGAGAGCGTCGTGCACGACCTCGCCAAGCAGGGTGTGACGATGCCGCGCAAGTCGACCTCCTTCGGCCCGAAGCCGGCGACCGGCCTGGTGCTGCGCAGCCTGGAACTCGACGGCACGCCCGCCTGAAGCCGCACAACGCGAAGGGCGGCATCCGCGTGACGCGGATGCCGCCCTTCCCCTTGCTCCGGCGATCAGTCCTCGGTGCCCTTGGCGGGCTCCTTGAACGGGTCGTCGAGGAACGCCGTCGGATCGGCCTCGTCGGTCAGGTCGACGTCCGGCTCCCCGGCGTCACCGACCTCGCGCTCCCCGTGCTCCTCGTGCTCCTCGTCGTCGGAGGCCTCGGCATCCGCGGAGTCCTCGGCGGCGTCGTCGTCGATGTCGTCGCCGTCGTCGTCCCGATCCGCCGCGACGGGCGCGCCGGCCCCGGCGCCCTCGTCGGCACCCTCGTCCAGCGCGTCCACGAAGGCCACGCCGTCCAGCTGCGCCAGCCGGTCGGAGGCGTCCGTGCTGCCGCTCTGGTCGGCCTCCAGCGCCTTGGCGAACCACTCCCGGGCCTCGTCCTCACGGCCCGCCGCGAGCAGCGCGTCGGCGTACGCGTAGCGCAGTCGCGCCGTCCACGGGTGCACGGCGTTGGACGCCAGTTCCGGGCTCTGCAGGGTGACGACGGCGGCCTCGTTCTGGCCCATGTCGCGCCGCGCACCGGCGGCGACCAGACGCATCTCCACCTGACCCGCGCGGTCCAGCTTGTGCACCTCCGGCGCGCCCGCCATCTCCAGCGCGCGCTCCGGGCGGCCCATGCCCCGCTCGCAGTCCGCCATGACCGGCCACAGGTCGACCGTGCCCGTCATCCGCCGGCATGCCCGGAACTCGGCCAGTGCCTCGGCGTACCGCTCCGTGGCGTACGAGGCGAAGCCGGCCGCCTCACGGACGGCGGCGACACGGGACGCGAGTCGCAGCGCGACCCTGGAGTAGCCGTAGGCCAGGTCCGGGTCCTCGTCCAGCAGCCGGGCCACCATGACGAGGTTGCGCGCCACGTCCTCGGCGAGCGTCTTCGGCAGGCTCATGAGCTCCTGACGCACGCTGGGGTCGATCTCCTGACCCGTCACGTCGTCCGGGATCGGCAGCCGCTTCACCGGCTCCCGCTCCTCACGGCGCTCGTCACGGCCCCGGGTGTTCTCGAACCGCCCGCGCCCCTGCACGTACGGCCGCCGGCCGCCGCCCTGGCCGCGCTCGTCATCACGACGCGGGCCGCGGGGACGCTCGTCCCGACGGTCGTCGCGACGGTAGCCGCCACGGTCGTCGTCCCGGCGCGGCCCACGGGGCCGGTCGTCCCGACGGTCGTCACGCGGCCTGTCCTCACGGGGACGGTCATAGCGCGGCCGGTCGTCACGACGGAACCCACCACGGTCATCGCGCCGGTCGTCACGCGGCCTGTCCTCACGGGGACGGTCGTAGCGCGGCCGGTCATCGCGACGGAACCCACCACGGTCATCCCGCCGGTCGTCACGGGGACGATCCTCACGGGGACGGTCGTACCGCGGCCGGTCATCGCGACGGAACCCACCACGGTCATCCCGCCGGTCGTCACGGGGACGATCCTCACGGGGACGGTCGTAGCGCGGCCGGTCGTCACGACGGAACCCACCACGGTCATCCCGCCGGTCGTCACGCGGCCTGTCCTCACGGGGACGGTCATAACGCGGCCGGTCGTCACGACGGAACCCACCACGGTCATCCCGCGGCCGGTCCACACGAGGCCGGTCCTCACGGGGACGGTCATCACGACGGAAGCCACCGCGGTCGTCGCGACGGGGCCCACCACGGTCGTCACGGGGCCGGTCCACACGAGGCCTGTCCTCACGGGGACGGTCATAGCGCGGCCGGTCGTCACGGGGACGATCCTCACGGGGACGGTCGTACCGCGGGCGATCGTCGCGACGGGGCCCACCGCGGTCATCGCGCCGGTCATCACGCGGCCGGTCGTCGCGACGGGGCCCACCGCGGTCGTCACGCCGGTCATCACGACCCCGGTCCTCGGACCGCCCACGCGGCCGGTCGTCGCGGCGGTAACCGCCGCCGGCCCGGTCGCCTTCGCGCCGGGGGCCGCCGCTGCGGTATCCACCCCGGTCGCCGCCCTGGCGCGGAGCGCGCCGCTCAGGCCGATCAGGCCGTTCCTCGGGCGAGTTGGACATCGACGTGACTCCTGTCGTTTGTGCTGCCGTAGTGCCAGTCTCTCGTACCAGTTCGCGAACTGGGCACCACGCTAAAAAACAAAAGGACCCCCGGTCCCAGCGCTTTGGCCAGGACCGAGGGTCCACAAAGATTGTTCGGCGGCGTCCTACTCTCCCACAGGGTCCCCCCTGCAGTACCATCGGCGCTGAAAGGCTTAGCTTCCGGGTTCGAAATGTAACCGGGCGTTTCCCTAACGCTATGACCACCGAAACACCATCGGGTGTTAGGCGAACAAGCACACTTTTCAGTTAAGTGACTGGTTCAACCGGTGCGACCGTTCGCAACCCGGGAACCAAACAGTGGACGCGAGCATCTGAGGACAAGCCCTCGGCTTATTAGTACCGGTCAGCTCCACCCATTACTGGGCTTCCACATCCGGCCTATCAACCCAGTCGTCTACTGGGAGCCTTAACCCC